>JACNGQ010000057.1 GCA_014384025.1 Planctomycetota bacterium
CTCTGAGTCCTCTGTGGCTAAAATCTGTGGCAAAAAAACAGTCAAAAACGCTCACTCTTAAAAACAAAAATCTAAATTTTTGAAATTTTTTATCTCCTTCCATAACAACGACTTACAACCATCAGGCACACAGTGTCAAATCTTAGAGATTTTTCCCGTTTTCTCTTGATTTTTCGCTTAAAATATGGTATAATACATGCCTGTTAGGCAGAATCCTAACGTAAATCGCCCATAGGCGACGAAAAATGGATATTTTCAGTTTGCCTTTTTTACAAACTGCATAAGCACCCCGGCCAGAAGGCCAAGACACATAGGGTCAAAAGACCCAGATTCGTGAATCTCGAAAATCCGCTGTCTTTTGGCGGAATCAATATTGAAGTGAAACGGAAAATCCTTAGTGGGATTAATAAAGCATGAGCATCGAGAATACAACTTTAGCTCGCTTTAGGCACTTTAGCTCACTTTTCACTTACTTGCTTCCCTGTCGGGGGAATTATAACATATTTCCAGATACCCTTTTTATGCAAAACAAACCCAATTTTGAAAATGCTAAAATGAACGCAAACTTATTTACGACAAAGGATTATGAAGAAAATGCTGATTTTAGACATGGAAAAACAAAGCCAATTCAAACCCAATTCAAAGCCAATTTAAGCCAAAACAAACCCAATTCAAACCCAATTTCAAAAGCAAAATGCTTGCGGATTTGGTTGAATTATTAGAGGCAATTGATAAAATGGTCAAGATATATCTGCGAGAAGCTCTTTTGGAAAGGTGAAATTATGAAATCGAAAAGGTTTTGGATTTATGTCATAACATCAGCGCTGGTTTGTTTGAATGTTTTTCTGGCGGCCAGAACAATCGCCTCAGAAAAACGACAGTACCAGGAAGAGTTACGCCAGCGTATTCGCGGCTCCGAAGGAGTCTATATATTCGTAGATGTCATTGCGCAGACCAAAGCAGCCGAAGAAGAATTGAAGAAACAGTTTGAAGACGATGTTGATCTTGAGCTGCGAGAGTCGGATATAAAAATATTTACCAAAGAAGAGCTGGAAACAATACCCGGGCGTCCGCGTCTGTCGCTATATGTGGTTGCCTACGAAGACCCGGCTTACAAAGATGCATATCTTTATTGTTTTCGAATTGCCCATATCGAAGATGCGACCCTTATAAGAAACTATGGTTATGCCGAGGGTATTTGCTGGGACAGCGGTCATTATGTCGGCAGGGGTAAAGAGTCTGTAATAAGACAGTCAGTTAAAACCCAGCTTAATAAATACATAAGTGACTACCTTGCAGTTAATCCGAAGCCGATAAAACCAAAACAACAGCAGAGAAGGCCGTCAATATGAACCGGGCAATATTGGAAGTTTGGTTATAGAAACAGCAAATATGTAAAAATGAATTTTTAGATGTTCCCTTAAAGCATATTCTGTTGCGGAAAGACACGAGTTATGTTTGAACGTTTTACCGACAGGGCACGTAAGGTTATGGCGATTGCCAACCAGCAGGTCCGGCAATTTCACCACCAATACATAGGGACCGAACATATCTTTCTTGGGCTGATCAAGGAAAATGGCGGAACAGGTGTTGCGGTTCTGAAAAATCTCGGCGTTGATATAGATAATATGCTGTCTGAAGTGGAGCAACTGTTCAAACTCAAGGGCGGTCGCGATGCAGTGGCCGAGGGCAAAATCCAACAAACGCAAAACGCCATAAAGGTTATAGAGTACGCTATCGAAGAGGCGCGGAACCTTAACAATGGTTACATTGGCACCGAACACATTTTGCTTGGCCTTCTTCGGGTAAGCGAAGGGATAGCATCGCAGGTTCTGGCGAATCTGGGTGTGAGTATTGAAAAAGCCCGCATGGAGATAGAAAAGCTGCCTGACCGGCAGGAGTAAATCTATGGCGTAAGCCCCGCACTGCCAACTGCACTAATTGGGAGCATATTATTTGGTGGTATCAGTGGATTCTTTGGTTTTGTTGGTAATCTTTCTCTCTGATTTCGGGTCTGAATCATCGCCAAGACCAAGCTTTTTCTTGTAAGCCTTTACTTTATCTTCTCTCTGTTCTTTTGTTAAGTGCTTTTGTTTCTCCAGTAAACGTTCATATACAACAAGCTGCTGACTTTTTTTCATACCGTCAATTGCTTTTCCCTCGATAAAGGGCATTAAAGGAAGCAGCGCTATTCTTCCCGCGAGGCCGATTTTCTTCTTTATGGCCGCGTCGAAAATCTTCTTAAAGCCATATTTTATATTCCTGCTCGTCGGGACAAAGACACAGAAGTCTATCTGCTTATCCACATCTTTGGGAAACTCATTGACGATTTCAGGCAATAAATTCGGCTCAATCGGTACCGGGGCAATGGACATTACCATGTCCATATCCATTCCCTCCTTTTCGATACCTTCTTTGGCCTCGATAATAGATTTCAAGTCCTTTTTTGATTTTTCAGTCCCTTGCTGCTTATCTGCCTGTCGGAGAGCTTCGATTATTTTCTGAAGGTCAACCAGAGGTTTTTCCTTGATATCGGTCACCACTGCCAGCCCGGTTATTGTGTCGTCTTTGTGTATGTTGTCTTTATGCAGTTCTTGAATGGCTTTTTCAATTCGTTTGCTAACCTGAGAAGCTTCGGATTTGCTCCCGGCATAAACAAATGCATGTTTAAAGAAATACAGCTTTCTTTTATCCAGCCTTACCGGCCAGCCATCGGGAGCTATATTTTTTGATGTTGAACTTGCCGCTCGGACTCCTACTTCCAGCGATAATAACAATAATGCAGCAAAACAGACCATATACAGGCTTTTTTGTCTGCTCAATTTGAGATGACACTTATATCTCATCTGAAATATTCCTTTAACCTTTTGTTAGTACTAATCCCTGTATTGTCTATCAATAAGCGGGTGGAGCCATCTCACATTGCAACACCGACATCAGCCAGATTACAAACATTAATACCAGCACCACCAATATAAGTTTAAACATTCTGGTATCAAGTGCCTTCATAACGCAAATCTCCCTTTCTACAAATTATTATAGCGATTTGCTTTCTAAAGTTCAATGAAAATTTGCCCCGGCTGATTGTTTAACTCGCCGGCAAGCCTGTTCGGAATCAAGGGCAAGCTTCGCGGCGATAAATATATTATTGATTGTCTCTTTTTTTCAGGGGCGTCGTCCATAAATATATCTTATGCTCGAGATTGTCAAAGGAGGAGGTGAGCTTAATAACTTTGTCCGGTTTGACGCCTTTCATATTAAAATTGTGTGAGAGGATTCGCGAGCCGGGTTTGAGTTTTTCCAACTGTGGGATGAGCTTCACATTAAGGGCCGGAAGCAGGTAAAGAGTGATTACGTTCGCCTTGCTAAGGTCGAGTGTGAAGATGTCCTTCTGCTCGATTGTAACCAGATGCTCGACATCGTTCTTCTTTACATTTTCCAGAGATTCTTTCACTCGTTCGGGGTCAAGGTCGTATCCTACAGCTTTGCAACCGTACATTTTGGCGGCAGTGACCGGAATACGTCCGTCTCCACATCCCAGGTCATAAACCAAATCATCTTTTTCGAGCTTTGCCAACTGAAGCATTTTGTCAACTACATCCTGGGGTGTTGAAACAAACGGCACATCCAGAGAATGGTATGTCCGGCCTTCGACGGTAACCTCTGCTTCTTCAGGCAGCGACAGCAGGCCTTCGTGTCTCAAAGCCAGTTTGATTTGCCCCGAATCAGGAGCATCAACCCACAATTGTAACTCTGTTCTATATGGAATTGTAGAACTGGGTTTGGCGTTCAAAGATTTCAGCAAACGTGCATATATTACTTCGTCCGGCAGTGAAACCAATTCTTTTGAATTTGGGGCTATAGCAGCCGCATGGGCGGGGGCGGCCGTTAGAAATGTATTGCTTCCGCTCGTAAGGCTGTAGTTGAAGCTCACCAAGGGCAAATCGGCCGGATAAGGATTATCAACTTCGATTTCGAACAGCAGTGTGGCGTAGTCTAACTGGACATCCTGAAATTTAATATCTACGATTCGTGCTGTCGGCTTGTCGGAGTGAAGAACCTGTTGATTTGTCTGGCAGCTTGCGAGAAAAAACGCCGCTAATGCCAAAGAAAAAAATAGACGCCGCATACCTGTCATAGTTTCCACCTCTTCCAACGTAAATTAACGTTAGCCGATCCTCGTAAACACAACAGATGATTATATCTTACCGTCAAAGAATAATCAATATAAGTCTGTGTGAATAACTTAAGGCAGGCCCATATAGTCAAAGGAAGAGCGGTCTGCAAGCAGAATCACTGCGCCACAGCCACGATTTCGACGCCACTGAGAATCGGTTTGCCCTGCCGTGGTTCAAGTTCGATTTTCAATGAGCCGTCGATTTCGACATTCTCGAATTGTTGGACAATGGCCCTCATGCGACCGCCTGCGGCTTTGGCGATATCGAAGTTCTCGGCCACGGTGCGACCGTTCAGGGCGATGTCAAATCGTCGCCCTCCAGGATCATCGTGATTGGGTTCGGCAAAGTAGAGGCGAACGGTGTAAGTCGTCGAACTCAAATCCCGTATCGTGATTGATGACGCTCCCTTCACTCCCGAGGCCGTAACCCACGGCCAACCGGATCCTCCTTCGATCCAAAGCGAATGACGGTAGTAGAACTCGGCCGACGGTGGTTCGACCTCTATCTTCAATTCCGGCGATGGTCCTCCTCGACTTGGGTAGTCCAGCCACAGGGTTCCGGCTTCGGTCATTCGGTCGCCCGGCGCCCCGAAGTTGATGCCCACTCGCACGATGTCGCTTGCCATCCCCTGTCCCCAGGCAGCCCATTGTTCGTACTCGGGCGGCATCGGGACCAAAGCCAGCCCCGCGGGTAACGGATAGCTGCAGGTGCAGCCTTCATAGAAGTAGGGAACATTCAGTAAACCACACGCTGGAATGATGCTGTTGGTGCATCCTGATCTTGGGCCGCTGATGTAGCACGTGCCACTCTCCAGCCGCTTGTCGTAGAACGCCGCTGTTCCCGATCGCATCGTATACAAGTAGCCGTAATCGACTCCTCCGTCGCAGCCATAGCTCTTGGGAAATGCTCGCGGCTCGTTCTCTCCCGTGAGCGGGTTGAGGCGACTGCCGGCGTTTGGTTCTCCTGGCTTCCAATCATCCAGCTGATAAGGCGGCCGATACTGATTTGGCTGAATCGCCTGGCGATCGCGATGATAAAACTTGACGTCGATGCTCAGTCGTTCCTTCGGTGCCAGCACCCGGCCCGTGTACATGTCGCTCAGGACGGGAGGCAGCAACGTGTAGGGCACCTTCTTGCCTTCACGGTGGCGTGCCATCCAATCTTTCGAGTACGAAATCATCACGCCATCTACAAACGTTGGCTGCGGCGACCTCTTGAAATGCCCCAGCGTGTCGTCGAACCAAAGAAGACCCAGAGGTGCTTTGACTCGCTCGTCGTAGTTTGACCAGCCGCCCGTATAGTTTGCAGCGCCTGGCAGCGGCCCCTGACGACGAACAACGGTCATGCCCGCCATTCGCTGAATCGCGAAGCTTCCGCGGTTCCGGTCTATTGCGACCAGCCGGGCGTGTTCGTCGTCCGACAGATTCAGACAGGCTGTACCGCCGTACGGTCTTAAGACATCGAAGCCAGAGAATCCGATCTCGCCTGCGTCTTGGGCTACCAACCAATGGGCGTCGTTGATAACGGCGACACTCGCCATGTACGGCGGAAACCTGGTCTCGCCTGGCCCGCCAACTTTAAACGAGACGCGTTTGCCGTACAGGCCGGCAGCGTCGAATTGCTGCCGGAGACGGTTGATCCTGGCTGCATCCGGATCGACTACGATTACGTGAAGCTCGGTTTGCGCGATAAGCGTCTCCAGCAGACCGTTCTCAGCAATCCCCAACACAAGTGCGTAGCCATGGCGGTCGTTAGCGGTATCAAGGACCTGTTTTCCGAAACGAGATAAGTTGCCGGATTCCGTAGGAAGTGCTTCGACCTTCAGTGGATAACGCGCAACGGTCTTCAGTTTTCGCGGCCCAAAGCAGTAGAGTTCTCCATCCAAAGTCACAACGAACAGCTTTCCATCGGCGACGAGCATCGTGTGAATCTCACCTTCGACACCAGGAAAACCGTTGCCGAAATGGAACGTTTGCTCTCCTGCAATGATTGTCGTTTGCACGTTCGGCTCTCCCGGGCCCTGATAGATTTTGTCCTCGTGGAGACCGCGGTTGATGTTGGCGTCCGGCACGATTATGCCACGTCGGACGTCCGCCGAGGTGAACCAGCCGCCCGGCAGGCGTCCTGGCCTGGGTAACACAAAGGACAGCAGCTTGCCGGATCGCACGTCGAAATGAGCGGGCACCGCCTGACCACACGGTACGATTAGCTCGTTTCCGCTAACGACCAAATAACCTTGTGGTGTCACGCCCCCAAGCGATTCTGCGGCGTGCGGATGCTGGCCATAAACGTAGCCGCAGTCATCATTCAACCAGACGACTCGTCCGGTTTCGGCATCGAGCGAGTAGAGGAACACACCCTCGAACGGCCACACACCCGCCGCGAAGTAAATCTTTCCGTTATGCAAGACAGATCCGCCTCGGACTGGCCAAACGGAGATAAGGCGTCCATTGCCCAAGATATTCCGTCTGGACGGTGCCGCACGGAACTTCCAGAGCAATCGCCCGTCTTCCGCGGCCAGACAGTACAAGTGCCCGTCGTCCGATCCAATGAAGATTCGATCCTTCCATGCGACCGGAGCGAACCGCACAGGGCCATCAGTGTAAAACCGCCACTTCTGCCGGCCGGTATCGATATCCAGGGCTGTCACACTGTCGTTGAACGACGAAGCGATGAACATTTTTTTATCCAACACGACCGGTTCATAACCAGCATCGAACTGAATCCGCTTCGTCCGAAAAGCCGGTTTAAGTTTCTGAAACTGACGCACCCAAGAAAGATGCATCGATTCTGGTAAGGTCTGCGAAGTCCGAGCACTCCGGGCCGCATCGCATCGCCACATCGGCCAGTCTTCAGCCAAAGCAGTGGCCGCGACACAGGAAAATACTAGTGAGATGGCAGCCAGAGTCAAGCGAGAGAAGGATCGTAGCTTCGCCCAGTCCCCACCGTTAGGGGCTTGCTGTATCGTGCGCGGGAAGATATTCGGGCTTCGCTTCATGATTATCTCCTGGAACACCTATGTTGACTCTTCCGAAAACTGCCTTGTAACTAATAGGCAATTGATAGGCATTTTGAATTTTCAACCATTAGAATGATTATACTATGTGCCCTGCCGGGCACACAATAAAAAAACCCCCAAAAGAGTATTTTGGGGGTAAGGCGCGAAGTTTCTCCGCATTTAATCCGACGTGAAGATTTTAGTCGTCGTAATAGTAATCATACTCATACGTATTTTCCTGGTACTCATAATTGTCCTCATAATCGTCAGACCAATCGTCTTCTGATTCATAGTCATAAGACCAATCGTCTTCGGTCTCATAATTGTCAGACCAATTATCTTCAGCCTCATAAGACCGATTGTCTTCTTCAGTCTCGAAGTCATCGTACCAGTTATCTTCACAATCATACTCTGACTCATATCCATAGTCATCGTCGTCATCAGACCAACTATTCTCGCTCTGATCATAGTAGTCATAAGACGAATCTTCCTGGCAGTCATAGTAGTCATCGTTCCAACCATCTTCGTATTGAGAGTAATCATACATATCTTCTTCATATTCACAGTATGAATTGAAGACCTCTTGTTGCTGACTTGGCTGTATTGTCTGCCCGGGCTGTCCGGACTGAGCTGTCGAGAACTCAGGAGCTATAAAAACAGCAACCACAGACAAAATAATGCTGATAACGACACATTTTATCCAGGTTGACGGTTTAAGATTCAGAAATGTCTGCTGGAGACTATTCTGCTGCCCCGTGGACTTCTGTTCCGGCTGGCTTTGACTACCGTACGGCTGTCCAAAACTCTCATTCATTTCAGGTTCCATAATTCCTCCTCAAAAAAAGTTAATAAAATTGATTTTTACGCCTTAAAAGCACTTATGTAAAACATAAGAAATAACAAATAGAATGCCAAATTATGGCAATTTTTTTTTGGGGAGATATTTCTCGAAGACAGAATCTGCAGGTTTCTATCTGAGAATTTCATGGATTGTGAGACTACAAAAAAACCCCCAAAAGAGGAATTTGAGGGTCATATATGAAATCGTCCGGCTTTTTTAGCGCGAAACGGAGTTTTTAGTCTATAAAACACTCATTAGAATCAATCCAACTACCTTCTTCATATTGGTATTCATTGAATTCGCTTGTTTTTTGCTGCCTGTGTGATTGTGCCGTACTAAGCTTGGGAGCAACGTACGCACCAAGGGCAATCAAAACAGCGGCAACAATAAGACCTTTGATCCATGTTGCCAGCTTAACATTCAGCCAGGTCTGCTGAAGACATTCCTGCTCGAAAAAGGGCATTTTTTCAGGTTGTACACTTGTGTTGGGCCGGACTTGATTTTCGGACGGCGGCGACCATTTTTCTGAATTTATATCAGGAACCATAATTCCTCCTCATAAATTAGATTAATATAGGTTTTGTTTTGGCGTATTAAGGATATCGTATAAAACATAAGAAATAACAATTCTAATGCCAAATTATTTCCTTATCGGGCAGAAAAAAAGCTTTTAACAAGTAAAATAATGGATTTCCGTAACGGGGAACTCTGATAAATCGACATTAAAGGCCTTTATATGCTATGCCGATATAAGTGTGATGTAAGTCAATTGCATCAGCATATTTGTTGAATTGGCACATTATATCGGCGGGTAAGCATAGAACGCTTAGTCATACGCCGAGAGGAAAACAGGATGACAAAAGAACAGTCGAAACTAATCGACATTATAGATGATATGTGCGAGACGAAAGATATCTTGTTTCATATGATGCGCAGCGTCAAGGACATTATGACTTATAATGTAAAGACGCTTACTTTGGACGATACTATAGAAACTTGCCTGGAGATTATGACGGAAAATAAAATTCGTCATGTTCCTATAGTAGAAAATGCGGCGGAAGAAGGGGAACCGTTCTTTGTGGGTATTGTTTCTCAAAGAGATATATTTCGGCAAATATCGCCGTGCATGGGGAAAAAAGGCCATGTGGATTCTGATTCAAAGGCACTGAAACAGCTTCTTGTACAAATCGTTACACGAAAACCAAAGTGTGCATCACCTGAGACCCCGATACAGGATGCCACTAGCCTGATGGTTGAAAATCGAGTTGATTCGGTTCCCGTTCTTTTTGAAAATGAACTAGTTGGT
This sequence comes from Planctomycetota bacterium, assembly GCA_014384025.1. GTDB lineage: Bacteria > Planctomycetota > Phycisphaerae > Sedimentisphaerales > Anaerobacaceae > NIOZ-UU13. Next base: position 9,324 of record JACNGQ010000057.1, read on the forward strand.
ATAGTGACGGCGACAGATGTTTTAAAGCTCTTTGCCAGACTGCACGCAATCGGACAGCTATGCGGAGATAAGGCACAAACGGGACCGAGGAGACGGTTTGTTGACTTGTTGGCAGGGAATTCAGATAAGGCGATCTGGGCTCTTTCATCAGTTCTCGGGACGGTTAAAGATATTATGACTGAGCAAGTTGTCTCTCTGGAGGAGCAGGATGACGTGGACAAGGTGATGAAGGTGATGCAGAAGGGGAAATTCAGGCACGTACCGGTCGTGGACAGGCAAAAGAGACTGGTTGGTATAATCTCCGATAGGGACATTCTGCGTCTTCTTCCATATCGCAAGGGTCAGCGCAAACCGCAGTCGGATGTATTTCGGGCCGACCTGTTCGATGTTGAACCACACGAGCCGGCTATACGGCGACAGGTCTATCGTATTATGAATCAGAACGTGATCCACGTTCGACCAGACTGCGGCTTCTATGATGTGGTGAAAATGCTGCATGAGATGAAGATAAGCTGTGTGCCAGTGATAGATGAAGATAAAAATCTTCTTGGAATAGCTACCGTCACAGACGTGATGCGCGGATTACTGGCTGCTTATGCGCTGTTCGAAAAAAACTCCGCTTAATTCAATTTATAATATTTAGAGGCTCCCTTTATCTACAACTCAATCGTAAATCCACATCAGGCATAAATTCTGCCTTCTATCCCAAATTACGCATAAATCCCAAGGCCTGTTGCTTCGAATGAAAATTACCCGATACTTGATGCATGAGGTAAAATCTTGGAAAGAAATTCTGGAAATATCGCAACTAATCGTGTATTTTAGTAATAAAAGAGGAGTCTTAGCAGTGTGTCTAAGCAATCTAAATGTAAACCTTTAACGAGAGGAGTAAACTACAATGAATAATGCAAAAACCTCAAAACTAAGAAACATTTTGCTGTTTGTGGCGGCCATTATCTTTATCACAACTTCCGGTGCAAGTGCTCAGCAGAAGTTGGGTGACCTTGTGTCAGAAGGCGGCTTTGACTGGCTGATAGGCAATTGGGAGGCCACGAGCGACGAGGGCGACAAAATTGAACTTGTTTATAAATGGGAACTTGATAAACATCTTATAACGATGCTTCTTAAATTTGCTGATAACGAGTACAGGTCAATGATCTTCTATAAGCCAGCCGAAGACCAGGTCGTCCAGATAACTGTGGATAACAAAGGCGGGATCGGCAAGGGAATATGGGAGCCCAATGGGGACAAGGCCGTGCTCAAACACGAACACACCAGTGCCGACTGGCAGACCAATAAAATGGGTTTTGCCCACTCTAAAGTTGATGCCAAAACGATGAAGTGGGAAATGCACGAGATGTCCAGCTCCGGCGAACTTTCCGATTACCCTAATTTCACAATAGAGTTCAAGCGCCAGAAGGAGAAGGCCGCTAAAAAATAGTGGGTTGCGGTTCGTTTCGGTGCAGGTTTAAGACTCAAGGCGAGCAGCGCATTACTTATTTGTTCACCTCTGTTTTTTTGGACCGATAGAATTATCTCGCGTGTTGTGTCGAGGTAGAGGGCATGTTTGCCGTTAAATCCGAGGTGTTGCCTGACTGCTTTTTTAGGTATCTTTCTTTTTAAAATGGCTTTCAATATCTCTGAGCAGGAAGAAATTCAGGCCAGTTCGGATAGCAATTATGGCTGCGAGTTGTCCAATATCGCTCCAGGTCGGAGCAAGGATGGTTTTCAGGATGCTTGCGCCAATCAGGAAGGCCAGACCCAAAGAGAACGCATGGCCGATTTCGAGGCGACTTTCTTTCAACGCCTCAAAGGCTTTCTTGTCGAATAATGCGTCTTTTATGTATATTACCAAAGACTTCAGTATTCCTATTAAGATAACGATCATTGCCAAAACCTGGCAGAGATTCACGACGATGTTATTGAACGAGTTTATTATTTCCGACATATTTAATCCTTCTCTTTAAGTTTTCCAAAAATAATATAATAATCAACGGTTTTGCGGGGTGGTGCCGGTTACTTCGAGGAATTGGGTTTCCAGGCTGCGGCCTTCGGTGAGTTTTCGCGGAGTGACGGACATATCCAAAAGAGTTCGCAGAACAGGGGCAATAACCGCATCCTGATCGAGATGGTCGGCGGACAAATTAAGTATTACTAAATAGTCTGTCGATTTTTTGCTCTGGCTTGCGGCGGCAGTAGAGAACTTTTTTATACTGCGGACGCCTTCGATCGAAGTCAGCTTTTCGAGCTCACTTTCTTTTAGCGGGCGTGACAGGGACACATTATATTCGCGGTCGGCGCGAGTAATTTCGTCAACGGAACCGGCCAGAACCAGATTGCCGTGGTCCAAAATCGCCACATGGTCGCAGAGTTCCTGGACCTCGTCCAGGTTGTGGGAACTGACTACGATAGTCGCATGCTGCTGCAGTTGCTTAACGAGGTCTCGAATCTGCCGGGCACTGGCCGGGTCGAGGCCGGCTGTTGGCTCATCGAGAAGGATAACTTCGGGGCTGCCCAAAAAGGCCTGAGCAATACCGAGGCGTTTAACCATACCGTGAGATAAACTGCTGACGCGTCTTTTAGCAACCGATTTCAAGCCGACCAGCTCGAGGCTGTGCAGGACCTCTTCGCGGGCCTGTTTTTTTGTGCGGCCGGCAAGAAGGCGAAAAAAGACGAGCTGGTCAAGGATGGGGATATTGCGCTGGAACTGCGCATCCTGGGGCAGGATACTAAGACGTCCCTGAAGGCGGGAAATGTACCTTGTATCGATGCCGAGGACCTCAACCGTGCCGGCATCGGCTTTGAGAAAATCTGCGATGATAGAAAATAGAGTGGTTTTTCCGGCGCCGTTTGGGCCGAGCAGACCAAAAATAGAATTTGACGGGATATCGAAGGACACCTTGTTAAGGGCCCGAATGCGTCCAAATCTTTTTGATAATTCTTTTATGGAGACAACGTTCGTCATTTTTGAACCTAAAGATCGCGCGTTTCAAATCGGATATAACCCAGTGTCAGAAAGAATGCCGTATAGGCCAGAGACGCGAAGACTGCAATCACCCAATGGGACGTAGCGGGATGGAGCAGATTATTCTGCCATCCCCAGGGCAGGGCATACAAGAGGTATTTGGCGGGTTTCCATGCAAAGCTGCCGAGGATTGCTATAAGCAGTACCCCGGCGATTGCCACCTTGGCCAGGATCAGAGAAAGGAACGGAGAGTTTACTGAAGCGGAAATCAGAGAACAAACAGAGATATAGGGCACCATAAGAATCGCCAGGGCCAGAAAGCCCTGCACCGCCCAAACTGCCAGGTCAGTGGCGGGATAGATTCTGGTTTTCATGCCGAGATAAAAGGTAATTGTAGCGACAATGATGGCCATGACGACGGTTGAAAAAAGGACAGTTCCGATAAAACGGCCGAAAAAAATGTTGCACCGTTCGGTTCTCAAGAGAAGGTATCGCAGGCCATGGTTCTGAACATCACCGCTGATTTGGTTGAAAGCCAGGAAGGAAATCACAAAAGGCATACCGAATATCAGTATAAGAAAAATCGACGATAACAGAGCGGGCTTTTTATCGAGAAGAAAATTCGTCCAGGGGTCAAAACCAGGGGTGTTATTTCCGGATTGTGTCGTATTTGAAGTATCATTCGGAAGGGGGAACTGAGGTAATGCAGCCTCTTTGGCGATTTGTTCCAATGATTTTATTCCCAGGACAAACTGGATAATCGGCTGGCCTATATCAGTAATTGTCTTCTTGACGAGTTGAGGATTTGCCTGGCCCATTTGCTTTTTTTGCAGGGCCATGAATTGCTCGACAGGCATGATTATTATATGAGCTACGGAAAGGCCGAAGACCAGCGCAATCATCAGATAAACCAGACCCGAGCCACTTCGTACGGCAAACCGGCTCCAGTAAAGGCTGATAAGGTGAATGTGGGCGATATTTATTGTTTTCAGGTTCATTTGTTCTTGACTGGCAACTATAAAGATACCAAGAGAATAATCCGGTTTTAGTTGGTCAGGTCTTCCTTAAAGGTCGTGTTGAGCAGAATAAGTGTTAGTACCGGATAAATCAGGCCGACCATAGTCATGATATTGAAGCCGCCTCCAAGGTCGGACGAGAACAATATTCCAGAGACAACACTGCTGATAATACTAATGACGCCATAGAGATTGCCAATGGTGCGTCCAAGGAACTTTTTCTGTTTGAGATAACCTATACCGGACAAGAGCAAGAGCACGCTGGATAGGATAGAAAGGAGGAAGATAATAATGAATACGGGAAGTCCCATATTTTGAAAGGCCACAATCTGGGCCTTTTGAGCTTCCTGCATGTCATCGGTTGGTATTTTTCCAATGAAAGCAAATAAAGCGGCCAGGCCAATAAGCCCGATAAGACCCCAGCCGGAAAAAATGAAATTAATTACTGCAAGTGCAGTCAAGCCACCGGGACGTTTCTCTTCATTCATTATTCTTTCCTTTCCTGTTTCAAGATGCGAACAGCAGTTGTTTTTGTCTTAGTTGTTTAGTCAGCACTGATCCCTTTAATTTTGTGTTTCCAAGAACTTAAGATACACCCGCACGTCGATGGTATGTTAAGGTGTGGGGATGGGTGAGTGCAAGGAAAAAAGTGCATAAGTTCATAAGTCACAAGGCAAAAGGGACAAAACTCGCTGCTCTCCAGTGAGATAAACTTAGAAGTATATTTCGCGTAGTGTCAGTGGTGAATTGGATGAGGAAGATATATACGAGAACAAAGTAATACGGTTTTTTTGTTGCAAAGCAGCTAAATTTTGGGTAAAATATGGTCGATTCAGCGTGAAAGCAGCCGCGATGGATTTTCTATTTTGCCGGTTGCTGAGGAGACGGAGAAGGGTAAATTATTTGGAGAAAACTAAAATGAAGAGGGTATTTTTCCTGTTAGTACTTTCGATAATGCTTGGGTTGTTTCCCGGAATATCGGCCGTTAAGGATGCGAAGGCGGATGTATGTCTCGGATGCCATGAATTCTCATCACCCGGCATAGTGAGGCTGTGGGAGGACAGTAAGCACAGCAGTGAAGGGGTAGAGTGTGAAAGCTGCCATCTGAGCAAAGAGGGCGATCCGTCCAGTCACTTTCATTTCGGCTCGAGAATTACGGCGGTTCCGTCTCCTGAGTACTGTAAAGAGTGTCATGCGAAGGAGGTGGAGGAGTTCTCAAGAAGCAAACATGCCTGGACTGCTTTTATGGGTCCTCTGAAACCATACTATCTCAAGGCACGAGCGGACGGGCTTGATCCATTGAGCCAGGAGACGGCCAGACAGCTTGATCCTGAGGGGATGGCAAAGACGGCGCTTACGCCGCTGTTTCCTGACAGCGGGATACTGAAGAAAATAGGGCTTCTCGATGACCCGACATATCATCACAATAATGTGAATCTCGGATGTATTCAATGTCACGGCAGCTTCGTTATAGCCGATCCCGGCGGCGAACTACAGGGCTGGCCCAATACGGGTGTCGGCAGAGTTAATCCCGACGGAAGCCTCGGCTCATGCAGCTCCTGCCACACAAGACACGGCTATAGTGTTGAAGAGGCCCGGAAGCCGGAAACCTGCGGCCAGTGCCATCTCGGGCCGGACCATCCACAGCATGAAATCTATGAAGAATCGAAACACGGAAACATGTATGCATCAAGTGGTGAATCATGGAACTGGGATGCGCCATCAGGACAGTGGTGCACTGCGGACATTGATGCGCCTACCTGCGCGACCTGTCACATGAGCGGTTTCGGAGGCGCTGTTGAGACCACTCATGAGGTTGGGGAGAGACTTTATTGGGAACTTCAACCGAAGAAATCGGTTCCTCAGTGGAAAGGGCCGGAAGAGGTGGATCTGGTTGCTGAAAGAGTACCTGATCCGGACAAGGCCCAGAGCGGCCGGAATAAGATGAAAGCTTTGTGCTATGAGTGTCACTCGGAGACATGGGCCGACAAATACTTTACTGAGTTTGATAAGGTCGTAGAGGACTACAACAAGGTTTGGGAGAAAACGGATGCTCTGCTCGAAGAAGCTTACGAAGAGGGGCTTATCAGCAGAGACAATCCTCTGGATGAGACGCCTGAGATTATGCATTATCTTATCTGGCATCATGACGGCCGCAGGTGGCGAATGGGCGCCAGTATGATGGGACCCGACTGGACACACTGGAACGGTGCTGTCGATGCCATAATGAACAAGCTTGGTACCATGATCAATGACATCGAGATGCGAAGGAAGCTGAAAGCGATTGATGACAGGCTCAATCAGCTGCCTTAAAGTACAGTTCCAGGCACGGCTGCTGGCCGGCAAGCCGGAAAAGGCTTATATTTAGTTTAATGTGTAAACCCTCCGTCTTTGACGGAGGTCATGGTTAATAGGCTT
>JACNGQ010000053.1 GCA_014384025.1 Planctomycetota bacterium
AGGGATGAAAATCGGCTCACCGGCTTGCAAGGCAAGGGGGGCTATCACGAACAATAAAACCAAAATACAGCAGAAACTTTTCATTTTCTTTACCTCCTAAACAATATTTACACTTTCTTAAAATCCGGAAATCACAGAAACTAAATCAATTCGTCAAACCGGCAATAGCAGCACCGATTAACGTTGCATTTTCCACACTCACAATCTCGATGAAGCGATTATGTTTTTCCTCCAGGAAGTTTTTAAGATAAAATTCAATCTTTGTCTTGAGAGATTTTAACTCATAAAATGTCGTACCTTCGGCCGTAATACAAACCGGCATACAGGGATTTTTACCCTTTTCCGTTTTAAGCACAGTAGAAGACAGTAAAATTGCAGTCAACTTAGCCGCTCTTTCTATCAGGGCATCCAGAACATACCATACCACTGCACTGTCCTGTTCGTTCCCCTTTTTGCAAATCACAGCCAGTGGACTGTCCCCCTGAGGAAATCGTATAAAGCTGTTCACGTCTATCGTCTGTAAATCTTCAATGGCAAGTAATTCTTCGGCAATCTCTTTTGAAAAAAGGCCCTGCCCCCCTGCTTCCTTAAGGGTTTTTAAACAAAGCGATCCCAGATAGCCGCCCGAAAACATCTTCTCAAATGTATATCCACCGGGGTCAAGGGTGGATTCATCCAATTTCAGGTCTATTCTCCCTCTCGGTGCTTTTCCAAACGAGCCGGACTCAACGTTTATAATCTGTTCTCGGTCAGATGCCAGACCGGGCTTCTTCGTTATATTATGGTTTGATTCTATATAACAGCAATTAGAACCGGTACCCAAAATGAATCCAACATAACTGTCGAAATTCCTGTTTGGGAAAGCGGATATTCCTGCCAGCAAAGTCGCAACCGTATCATTCAGTATCACAATTCTTTTACTGCCTTTGTAACCTGCCGCTTCGATAGCTAAGACCAGATTCGCACCTATCAATTCACCTTCGACTTCCTTGGCCTTTACTTCCTTGCAGAACCTGATTAACCTGCCGTCCTTACTTGGAAGTATCTCAGTCGGGTACGAAAAGCAAAAGCCAACGCTGCTGCTTACGTTTATGACGTCAGTCATATACTTGACTATAGTTCCAAAGAATTCTTTTTTACCGGCCTCCTTGTTGAGTCCCGGCATAGGTTTTTGAATAAAGTTCTCGATAACAGATTTACCCGTATCATCAAAGTAAACTGTTGCCACTCGAAAGTTCGTGCCCCCGGCATCCAGAACAATCACAGGTTTACCGGCCGGTATGTCCCTGCCGACCTCAATATAGGTTGGAATCATAGCAAGTGAGCTGTCCCGGCCCTCAAGACCTGCCTGCATTTCCTGTATGAATATATCACTGCACGCATCCATGTCGATATCTTCATAGTACATTTCATTGTCTTTGAGAAATCGCCGGACCTTGTCTTTTGTTTCAATCATAAGCTGATATTTCTATTAAGCCAGAAATTGCCTGAGATATTCACGACTTTGAACCAGGGATTGCTTTCGCATCTGCAAAGAACCTTCGTATGAGCGGTCCTCAACTTCAACGCAAGCCGAACCATTATATCCTATGTCCGTTAGGGCCGAAAAGAACTTCCCCCAATCAACGTCTCCCAAACCCGGCAGTTTCGGACTGTGGAACGAGAGCGGAGTAGCCAAAATACCCACGTCGTTGAGTTTTTCCCGCATCAACTTGGCATCTTTAATATGCACGTGGAATATGCGCTCCTTGAACTCGTAAATCGGCTTTATATAATCCATAAACTGCCAGACCAAATGGGAAGGATCATAATTAAGACCGAAATATCTTGATGGTATTTCCTTAAACATTCTTCGCCAAATCGCCGGCGATGATGCCAGGTTCTTACCACCGGGCCATTCATCATCGGAGAAGAACATCGGGCAGTTCTCGATACCAATCTTTACTTTTCTCTTCTCGGCATATTTTATGATCCCTGGCCATACCTTCCTGAACCGCTTGAAATTATCTTCAACACTGCTCTTATGATCCTTACCGATAAAAGTATTTACGTTCTTAAGGCCTAACAGCCCGGCGGCATCGATGACCTTCTTAATATGTGCAATATATCGGTCGGCATTTTTCTTGTTATCTTCAAGCGGATTCGGATAATACCCAAGCCCGGAGATAGTAACTCCATTTTTCTCAAGAGTATTATGAATTTCATCTATTCTCTTCTTTGAAAGGTCCGCTGCGTCAATGTGGGTGACTCCGGCGTAGCGCCTCTCTGCCTTTCCCACAGGCCAGCACATAATTTCGACACAAGAGTAACCCGCCTGCCCGGCAAAAGATATTACCTTTTCGAATGTCTGTTCCGCCAGGATCGCACTAACAAAACCAAGCTTCATCATTTTATATTGCTCCTGTTATTTTACTTTAATCCAGGTTCTATTTTTATTGCTTTCCATGATCGACTCACAAAGAACTATTTCGCGAAGACCATCTTTGAACGTCGGAAAACAGGCGCGGGCTGACTGCCCACCTGATATATAAGAATACACTTCTTTGAAAATTTGTTTAAAGGTATCCGGAAATCCCTCGTTATGTCCGCCGGGATAATCGATCAGTGGCATTGTTTCAGGATAAACAAGTGACGGGTCTCTCATCATAATTTCGTTATTGCCGTCCCGCCTTCCTATCCATATCTGATTCGGCGCCTCAGATTCCCAGGCTACGGACTTCTTAGAACCGTTCAGCTCAAAGCAGAGCCTGTTCTTTCTTCCTGCAGCTACCTGGTTAACAGTCATTACGCCGCGCGCATCATTTTCAAATCTAAAAAGTACCGTAGCATAATCTTCGGTATTGATAGGCATATCCTCGTAATCTTCCGGCTGCAGTATCTTGCCTGCGTATGTTTCGACTGGCTTTAACGGCTTTTTTCTAATCTTATGAAATGTCGCAAAATCTGCACAAAGCTCACTGATTTTAAGGCCGGTGATGTACTCGATAAGATCCATCCAGTGGGAACCGATATCAGCGATAGCGCGCGATTTACCCGATTGTCCCGGTTCCAGTCTCCAGTTGTAATCGGTCGCATAAAAAAGCCAATCCTGAAGATACGACCCCTGAACAGCAAGAATATCACCCACATCGCCCTTTTCAACCATCGTTCTCATCTGCCTGCTCAGAGGATAATAACGAATGTTAAAATTAACCGCGTTTACAAGGCCCTTCTTATCAGCCAGATCGACAAGCTCCTGAGCCTCAGCCACACTTATAGCAAGGGGTTTCTCACATATAGTATGCTTACCTGCTTCAAGTGCCTCTTTAGCCATCTGGTAATGCAGGTAATTAGGCGAGCAGATATGAACAGACTGAATGTCCTTTTTCTTTAGAAGGTCCTTATAATCGCCGTAATATTCTTCAATGCCAAGCGACCGGGCTTTTGATTTGGCAAGTTCAGGAGAACATTCGGCAAGAGCCGTTACTTCTATGTTTCCCAGACGCCTTAGTCCCTCAATGTGGGCAGGCCCAATAAATCCCGTACCGATAACACCGACTTTTATTTTACTCATATAAATGATCCTTTGCTATTAATGTCACCACTTTCTCTATAGCTCACATCTACGACAGGTCAATTCCAGTTGGCAGGTTTGAAATCAACTCGTTGTTCGCATTCAGCATTACACCTTCTTCAATTACCAAAGCTGCGTTAGCCCCGTCGGTAACAGCACCTCTTACATTTCTGACCTTTTTGGCATCGCCAATCCGCACCACATTCAGCCCGGCCTCCAAAAAGCTTTCATAGAAACTATCATCAGGTACAACTCCCGCAAGAACAACGGTATCAAACTTGATTGTGGATTGTTCGAATTCGCTGTTGACAACAACTACCGTACCTTCCTTTTTAATCTCCAAAACAGAGGAGCTGGGAATAATAGTAACCGGATGTGCATACTTTTTGCTTTTCAGGCCTTCGCCATTGCCGCATGCAAATCGCTTCATCATCACATCTCGATGGCAAGGTTCCATCCATTCGGCAAAGCCGCTATTCTCAGTAACAATCGTAACCTTCGCGCCGGCCGAACCGAGCATTTCAGCAGTATCAGCAGCACCGAAGTGGTCGCCCCAGATTAAAACTTTTGTTCCGCCCTTAAAAGGCTTTTCTTTATCTTTCGGATAGTACTCACATTTCGTACTCTTGCAGCGTAAAACATCTTTAAACGTAGCCACAAAGGATAGTTTGATTCCCGGAATGTCCGGCTTTAAAACTCTGCTTCCTGCCGCAAGTAAAACAACGTCATATTTCTTCAAGTCCTTTACTTTTGGTTCATTGTTATATTTGACATCGATACCGAGTTTGCTTATCTGCTGTCTGAGCCAATCGGCGTACCACCGCATTTTATTCTTACCCGGCACCGTGCAGCAATACAGCATTGCACCTCCAAGCTCACCGGTTTTTTCGAATAGTGTAACCTTATGCCCACGTAAAGTACATACGCGAGCTGCTTCCATACCCGCCGGGCCGCCCCCAATAATTGCAACCTTGCAGGACTTCTTTGCAGGTTTCAGATGAATAAATCGTTCATCTCCAACCGCAGGATTGATTGCACATCGCATATCCCGCCTAATCATCAGCGATTCCTGCCAGCAGCCAACGAGGCAGGAAATACAACGTCGAATCTCTTCTTTCTTACCCAGCCTGGCTTTATCAGCCCAATAAGCATCCGCAATCAACTGCCGGCTAAAACCGACCATATCGGCCTTACCTTCGGATAGAATCTTTTCACAGTATTCCGGATTCCTTAAAGAATGGCTCGTAATTACGGGAATCTTGACATGCTTCTTCACTTCCTCGGCGGTGTAAGTATTCCATCCTTCCGGATAATACATCGGGTCCATGACTGCTCCGGGCGACTCAAATATCCCTGCGCTTATATCAACATAGGCCAAACCCATTTCCTCCATAAGCATGGCCACCCTGACGGTTTCATCGAGTCTTCGCCCTCCTTCTATCCATTCGTCACCTGAATAGCGAATACCAAGAGGATAGTCCTTTCCGCACTTCATTTGAATCCGGGTTATAATTTCCATCGTGAAACGCATCCTGCCCATAAAACTCCCGCCAAAACGGTCGGTTCGTCTGTTCACAAATGGACTCATAAATTGTGCAATCAGGTAACCATGGGCGCCATGAAGCTCCACAGAGTCGAAACCAGCCTGCTGCACCCGCCATGCGGCTTCACCGAACTTCTCAATAAGGTCGTATATCTCTTCAACTGTCATCGCACGTACTGATTTACCCTGGGCAATGCTCTCGGCGTATATGACCTCATGACCGGCAGAGCCGGGAACATCCAGCACATGATCACTTGCCGACATCAGGTTTTTTCTGGGCCACGCCGCCTGGCGACCCGGATGCTGTATCTGAACAGCACACTTTGCGCCGTAACGATGCATCGCCTCAGCAAGATTGGCAAGACCCGGAATCAAAGGGTCTTCGTCTGCGGCCACACATGTTACTGTCGGCCTGCCCGTTGCCTTATCAGGTGTCGTTGCTCCGACAATGATAAAACCGCAACCTCCCTTGGCGATTTGTTCATGATAAGTGATTACCCTTTGATTTATAGAGCCGTCCGCATTGGATGAGCTTATGTCCGTCGGCACCATAGCAATTCGATTGGGTACGAGCATATTGCCAATTTGAATAGGACTGAATAAGTTCGGATAATATTTATTTTTCACGATTCTTTACCTCCATAATACGCGTACTATTTCAAGCTTCTGTGTCCGTGTAAATGAAATGGTTACTTACTTCTGCTCTCTTCTCTTATAACATTCCTCCAAAATTGTATCTGTTCTCGTTGCTCCAAATCTTGTACAGCCAATCTCTCTGACCTTCAAAGCCATATCCAGATCGCGTACACCGCCGGCCGCCTTTACCTGCACATTTTCAGAAACCTCTGCACGCATTAGCTGCAAATCCTCTATCGTTGCTCCACCACCTGCGAATCCCGTTGAGGTCTTAACAAAGTCTGCTCCTGCCTCTTCCGATAGCCGGCAGGCAACCTTCTTTTGCTCATCGGTAAGGTAGTAATTCTCGAATATCACCTTGACCGCTACATTATGACTGTGAGCAACCTCAACAACAGCCTGGATATCGTCCTTGACATAATTATAGTCACCATCGAGAAGTCTGCCTATATTAATTACCATGTCCAGTTCTACTACGCCATCTTTGATAGCCTGCTTGGCCTCGAAGACTTTCGTCTCGGTTTTATTATAGCCGTGCGGGAAGCCGACAACAGTAGTCGTCTTAACATCTGAATCTTGCAATAACTGTTTTACTAATACTACTTCAGACGGACGGCAGCAGACAGTAGCAACTTTATACTTCTTCGCAATCTCGCAGCCTTTGCGAACATCTTCCTCGGTCAGTTCAGGCCGCAGCAGTGAGTGGTCTATCATTTGTGCAATATCATTACATGTATAATCCATAGGCACCTCCGGAAGATAATCGAGTGTTTGCGTTTGTATTCATATTCAGCACTCCAACGATATTATTTAGCTTGAGATTGGGCAGTTAAAACATATATCAAATGTAATCCAACGGCAAGAAAAAACTGGAAATACCCTTCACGCCATTGTGTTAATCATAATTACATAGTCAGTTGTTTTCCAGAATATATGTGATTATAATTTGTATTAGTCGAATGTTAACCTGAATTCAGAGGAGCATTTTAATGAATAAAGGAAAAGCCTTCTTTTTATTTTTGTGCGTTTTTACACTGTTCCGCCAGCTCCCCGCCCGTGAAGATATCACTCGCAAAATTGTACCTTTCCGCTCCATACGAAAAGACGTCGATATAGACGTCATGGATCGTATATATCAAGAGATTAAAACGCCATATAAGTATGGCATTATTCTAAAAGGAGATAACAATTCAAAGCTTGACTGCCCGAGCGTGTTTCGATTTGGCGACAAATGGTTTATGATGTATATAATTTTCGATGGTAACGGATATGAAACAGCAATAACTCAGAGCAACGACCTTATCAACTGGAAACCTTTAGGAAAAATCCTCCGTTTTCACCCAGGCAGATGGGATGGGATGCAGTCCGCCGGGTATATCGCCCTTCAGGATTTTGACTGGGACGGCTCCTATGAGTTGCAGCAGTACAAAGATAAATATTGGCTGTCCTATATAGGTGGTGCTTTGAAAGGGTATGAGACCGATCCTTTAGCTATCGGCATCGCCTGGACAAATAATCCGTCAAAACCCATTGAGTGGAATAGGCTGAAAGAGCCGGTATTATCAAGAGATCAACCTGATGTACGAGATTTCGAAAAACTTACCCAATACAAAAGCCACATCATCTACGATAAGAACAAAACACTGGGCTATCCATTCGTAATGTTCTACAACGGAAAACCCAATAAAGGCTATGAACGTATTGGCATGGCTGTGTCAAACGATATGACACACTGGCTCCGCTATGGTAAATCACCGGTAATCGATAACGGCAAAGGAATTTCAGGAGACCCACAAATTACACGTATCGCAAATGTTTGGGTGATGTTTTATTTTGGCGCGTTCTGGAGGCCAAAGGCATTTGATACCTTCGCCTGCTCTTATGATTTGGTTCACTGGACCAAATGGACTGGACCTGATTTGGTTGCGCCCTCCGAGCCATGGGATCAACAATACGCCCACAAGCCCTGGGTTATCAAACACAAAGGAATTGTTTACCACTTCTACTGCGCAGTTGGGAACCAGGGCCGCGTGATTGCTTTGGCCACATCAAAAGATATCCGGCATTTGAAACACTAAGCTCTGTGATTTCCCAACAGATGTTAGTTGCAAAAAAGAAGTTACGTGTCTTTTCTCAGTTCACTAACCTTTTTTTAAGCCTCTTTATTGCGAAGAAGCCGACTACAATGATAAAAACAGCGATGTAGAGCAAATCGTACAGCAGAATCGGTCTGTAATTGTTCGAGCATATTGCTCTGACTAATCTGACCGAATGGGTCAGGGGAACAATTTCAGCTATCGGCCTGACAAAAGCCGGCAAATTCGCGACTGGAAAGACCACACCCGAAAAGAAAAACATCGGTGATAATAAACCGGTAAAATAGAAATTGAAATGATTGATTGTTTTTACGTAAGATGTAATCAACAACGACAACGCCGCAAACATAACACCGGTTAAGAATCCTACCAGCGGTGTGAGTAAGCTGTAAGGCAGAGCGACAATTCCAAATACTAAAAGTATGCACAAAACAGCGAATGAGAAAAAGAATCCCTTAGAGCCGGCCCAAAGCATTTCGCCGATAATGAGGTTGTTGACAGTCATTGGTGCGGCGAGCATTCCATCGTACACTTTTTCGAACTCCAGGCGTATAAAGGTCCCGAAACTGCATTCGAATGCAGATGTGTACATTGCGGTTGTGACAAGCAGGCCTGCGCCGAGAAACTCAATATAACTGACTCCACCCATCGGTTCAGTGATGTATTTGCCCAATCCAAGCCCTATGCCGACCAGGAAAATCAGAGGTTCCAGAAATGGCGGGAATGCGTTGCTCAGAATGTTCTTTGTATATACGCGCATGTGCCGATACCAAACGCTGTAGAGTCTTCGATGCAGGGGCGGATATTTGAGCACATTACTGTTTATCATTAAGCTGTCTCCCTGTAGCTCTCAAAAAAACGTCCTCGAGATTTGTCTCTCTTATGTGATAATCACCGGCCTTTAGACTGGTTGTTGCCAGGTTATTAAGCACATCTATATCATCACAATGGTAACGTATAACTCCGGGTGTGTGGTCAACTCTAATATTATTTCGTACCGTATCGTCCTTAACTTCATGGCCGTCCTCGGTATCGAACACTTCAAGGACATATTTTTCTATGTTGTCTTTCATCAATTCCTTCGGTCTGCCCTCCATTATATTTTGGCCCTTGTGCATAATAAGAAGATTGTCACAAAGCTGAAACGCCTCTTCCATGTAGTGAGTTGTCAGCAGCACGGTTGTTTGTTGTTTTTGCAATTGACGGATCTTGTCCCATATCAGGTGGCGTACCTGTGGGTCCAGGCCCGTAGTGGGTTCATCGAGAATCAGAAGTCTTGGGTTGTTCAACAGGGCCCTTGCTATCACGAGCCTTCTTTTCATACCCCCGGAAAGCTCTTTGATTTTTGAATTAGCTTTTTCAGATAGTTCAAGAAAATCGAGCAAATACTCGATACGTTTTTTGGCGGTTTTTACTGATATATCGTAAAACTTCGAATAAATCATCAGGTTCTGTATGACGTTTAGTTCGTCATCGAGATTATTTTCCTGCTGAACAACTCCGGAAAGATACTTTATTACCAGTTCATTCTTAACCGGATCGTATCCGAAAATATCCACCTCGCTGCTGTTATTGTCCCTGATACATTTAGCATAGAGCATCTTCATCACGGTGGTTTTGCCTGCACCATTTGGACCTAAAAAACCAAAACAAAGGCCCGATTCGACCGAAAAACTCAGGTTGCGCACGGCTCGGATTTTTCCGAAGCTCTTACTGATATTTTTAACCTTAATTACTGATGACGACATAATAATTAATTTTCCATCGTTATAAAATCTATCACTGAAAAATCTTTAACTTAAATAAAATACCATATATACTCTGAAATTACAGCTATTCTAAAATCTTTAATGTAACTAAAGTTGATTTTTCTAAACAAACATAGTAATGTATAGAAAATATAAATGAGTGGTGAATAGCAAATTACCATTTTAATAAACTGAAGAATTGAAGAGCACATGATTCTTCACATAAAAGGTTGGAAAGTGAAAATCCATCAAAAAAAGGAGCGGGTCATATGTTCACATCACTAAGAATAACTCGGCAAATTATCAATATCATACTAATCGGTAGTTGTATTTTAACCAGCATAGCATACTCAGCCGATCAAGACTCCTTCTGGCCACAGTTTCACGGCCCGAATCGGGACAACATCTCCACGGAAACAGGTCTCCTTAAAAAGTGGCCGGACAATGGCCCTGTCCTGCTTTGGACAGCAAGAGGGCTAGGACATGGGTATTCCAGCATTTCAATTGCCGATGGAATGATTTACACAGCCGGTAGTATCGAAAAGGATACAGTTGTCATTGCCTTAAACTTAGATGGCAAAATTTTGTGGCAAGTGAAAAACGGTAAGGCATTTACTGGAGATCGCCCCGGTACCCGTGGAACCCCAACCATCGATGGAGACAGGCTGTTTCATCAAAGCCCTCATGGAAATCTTATCTGCCTGGATGCCAAAACAGGAGACAGGATTTGGGAGTTGAATATCATCGAGAAATTCAAAAGCAAGATTCCCAACTGGGCTCTTGCAGAATCCTTGCTGGTTGATGGAAATCATCTGATTTCTTCTCCGGGAGGCCCTCAAACTTATATGGTTGCCCTGAACAAGAAAACCGGGTCGGTTGTTTGGAAATCGCCCGGTACAGGAGAATTGGCAGGTTATGCCTCTCCGACTTTGATTGAGTATAAGGGGCTGCGGATTATAATAACACTGACTCTCAAAGGTATGATTGGCGTAAATGCCGACACCGGTGAATTGCTATGGCACATTAAACACGAGTCTTACGCCGATGAAAACGTGTTAATGCCGATTTTTCACGATGGTGAGGTCTTTATAAGCACATTGAAAGCGGGCTCAGTAAAATGGAAAGTTAACGTCAAAAATGACAAGGTCTCGCTTGAAGAAATATGGCGCACAGAAGAACTCGACAATCACCACGGTGGAGTCATACTGCTAAACGGAAATCTCTATGGTACGAGCACATTCCGAAACAGAAACTTATTGGTTTGTCTGGACTGGAAAACCGGCCGGAACAAATATATGGATAAGTGTGTAGGTAAAGTATCGCTCAAATACGCCGATGGAATGCTCTACACGCTAAGCATTGACGGCGTCATGGGACTTGTCCGGCCAACTCCCGAAGGACATGAATTGGTTAGCTCTTTCGAAATTCCCAAAGGCGGAAAAGGTAACAGTTGGGCTCATCCCGTGGTCTGCGGCGGCAGACTCTATATCCGTCATGGTGAGTTCCTTTATGCATATAGCTTGAAGTAGAAAACGCCTTATTTTATCTATCTGTCGCCAGAACTGCGTTGCTAAATATATAAGAGGAAACGATATGAGAAACAAACAGAGAATATGTCCCATTCATGGGCTTGTTTTATTCCTTATTATACTGGCTGCTTTTTCTTCCGGGAGTTTATACGCTGACCAGGACAGCAAGTACCTCGATGCCGTTCGTAACTTTGCTGACACGGTACTGCAAAGTGGAACAGACATATACGGCCCTAACACTACACCTCTTTTCGCAGATGGACTTAACATCAAAACTATGGAGCCTGTAAAGTGGAAGTGTCGAGGCGAAACCTGGGTGTTGTCCAATTTCGCCAGCCAGCAACCGCTGCTGCGTACTCTGGACGGCTTAACTGCGTTAACAGGTCAGAAAAAGTATCGCCAGGCAGCAGAACAGGCAACTGGCTACGCATTACAAAACCTAAACACGCCGAACGGACTTCTTTATTGGGGCGGACACTTGGCTTGGGACCTTGAGAAGGAGCAACCGGTTGGTCAGTATGCCGATGTTCATGAATTGAAGAGCCACCAACCATACTATAGTATAATGTGGAGGGTTAACGCTTCTGCCACACGAAAACTGATGGAGTCAGTTTGGATGGGACATATTATCGATTGGTCGCGATTGGACTATAATCGTCACGCGAGCGTAAAGAAGCCGGTTTCACGTAATTGGAAACATCAATTCGAAGCAAACATAGAAGTACCTTTTCCTACCCAAAGCAGTAACCTGTCCTTTGTCAATGTTACACCGCCTCTATTGCACTGCAGCGCGACGCTCGCGATTCTCGATAAGAATACCGATGCATTGACTTGGACCCGCAGATTAGCCTATCGATGGCAGCAGGGCAAAGACACTAAGACCGGCCTCTGTGGTGGGCAATTGAGCTATCGAAAACATGACCGGGCACAAGACGCATTGGGACACGTACATCCCAATATTAATGAGGCCAAAATCGTTGCCTCTTATCACCAAACAAGCCGATACCACACTCTACCTTTAGCGCAAATGCAGGCCGCTTTGGTCTTGATGGAAGCTGGTGGTAAATACGCCATGATAGGTCATGAGTTTATCTTTTGGGCCTCAGAAGACCTGAAGGCTTATACCAAGCATAGCTACGACGCCAAAGCCGGCCAATTCATTGCTCTGATGACTGATGGTACACCCATCAGGTGGCAGGAATCCCGAAGCGGTTATTACGTTCCGGCATCTTTCGCCCCGCGTAAACCTGATGGATTTATTCTTTGGGGTTATGCAATGGCTTATCGATTAACTTCTGACCAAACGCATTGGCAAATGGCTCGCAATATTCTCCGGCAATTCAACCTCGGCGACATAGGACGACCCGATGGAATAATCAGCGCGATAATATATAATAATGACCATAATGACTGGCGAACAATTTATGCATTGCTGGAGCTGCATCAAGCAACAAATGACGCTAAATTTTTGCGACTTGCCTGTAGCATTGCCGACAACCTTCTGAAAATGCAGACGCCAACTGGTTTGTTTCCTCGTTCCGGCCGCGAGTGGGCCAGGACGGGCGACGAGATACCCTTGGCACTCTTACATTTGGCAGCAGCAATTAAGGGCAAAAGCTCACTATTACCACCGCCAATATTTGACGGTCGCTTTTTTCATTGTGAATACCATGGCCAGCTCGAAGAGCATCAGCAGAAACGTGATGACAAACGAACTTACGACGACATGGTATTTTATGGTGGTTCCTGAAATTCGTAACCTTAAAAGCCTTAAAGCAGGTTAAACGTCACTTATAAATTAGACCTAAGTTGGTAGTTATGGGTAAGAATATTTTTTATTTATCCTTATTGTTATTGTTGCTATTGTCGAGTCAGGCTGTGCCAAGTAGTATCCCCAGGCAAATTGCATCTTCTTGTAGCCCACCTCCGGAATTCGCTAATGATTTTGGGAAATATCGGTCTCCTTTAAGATTCTATAACGGGACTCCTGTTAAGACACAACAGGACTGGCAAAAACGCAGAAACGAAATACTCAATACGTGGCACGGTATCATGGGACATTGGCCGCCAATGATTGAGAAACCAAAAATCGAATACCTTAAAACTAAACGCCGCGAAAACTTCACCCAGCACCGCCTGCGCCTCGAAATAGCACCGAAGCAGCAGACAGTAGATGGTTATTTGCTTGTTCCTGATGGCGCCGAGTTCTTTCCGGCAATCCTTGTCGTTTACTATGACGCCGAAACAGCGGTAGGCCTGGGTAAAGAGCTGCGGGACTTCGGCTATCAACTAACAAAGCGTGGTTTTGTTACGTTGTCAATCGGAACCCCGGAATTCGCCAGTTTAAAGGCTCCATATAAGCCGCTGTATGAGTCGGCTATAGACGACACCCCGCTCCAGCCGCTCTCTGCGTTGGCCTATGTAGCGGCCAACTGTCATACTGCACTTGCAAACATGCCCCAGGTTGATCCTAATCGAATTGGTATCATTGGACATTCGTATGGAGGGAAATGGGCAATGTTCGCATCCTGTCTCTACGATAAATTCGCCTGTTCTGTCTGGTCTGATCCCGGAATTGTCTTTGATGAGAACCGAGCAAACGTCAATTATTGGGAGCCTTGGTATTTGGGATATGACCCTAATCAACAACGCCAAAGAGGTATCCCAAACGCAGCTAATCCCCGCACCGGTGCGTACAGGAAACTATTTATCGATGGATTCGACCTCCACGAATTGCACGCTTTGATGGCCCCAAGACCATTTCTGGTTTCGGGTGGTTCCGAAGATCGCCCTGAACGTTGGAAATCGCTTAATCATTCGATTGCGGTTAACAGGCTTCTAAAACATCCGAATAGAGTTGCCATGACTAACCGCAAGGCCCATTCTCCAACTCCGGAATCGAACGAACAGATATACCTTTTCCTCGAACACTTTCTGGCGAAATAACAGCAGGCCAATGATTACGGGCATTCGTAAGCCAATTTAACACTTGAGCTTGTGAAAATCAGCCGAGGGACTTGGTGGTGTACATGATACGGCCTTTTCGCTGCATTCATACACAGTTATATCAGTCAAGTTTACTAAGACATAATCAAAAGATTATCCTTGACGGAAAGATAGGCAATTTAGTATAAATATACTGAATATCAGTATAAATATAATCTGGTTATTGTGGATTTTGCGTTAAAAAGGAAGGAGGCTGCATTTTAGATTTTCTTTTTCGTTTGCTGAGTTGGAAACAGGCAATCCTAATAAACAATATATGTTTTGGTGTGTGACTAAAATTAATTCGTAATCATTTTAACTCTTTTTTGGAGGAAGTAAGATGGGTAAGATCCAAACTTTCACTATGATTGTTCTTGTGCTCTCGGTTGCCATCCCTTGCCGGGCAGGTTTCCTGGACGACTTCGATAGACCTAATGGCGAATTAGGGAACGGTTGGGCTACTCAGGCTGATGGGACTATTGAGGTCACAATCGTTGGCAACGAGGTTCTCATCGCCGGTGAGCAGGCCGTCGACTGGGCGCGGTCGGGTCTTAGCCGAGACGCTAATGGTGAAACGAAAATCTCTTTCGACTTCAAGGAGGGTGACAACTTCAATGTCCACGTCCGCATCGACGATGTGGATACCGCCGCATTCATCGAGATCTACACATGGGGCGGCCCCCTCATCCAGGCCAATTCCGAAGATGGCAGTTGGCCTGGCTGGACCGACATCGCCGGCTCAGATATAGTAGCTGGGGAGTACAACAACCTGGTGTTGGAGCAATTCGGTACAGACTTTATGCTCACCCTTAACGATGTGGTGGTCGCTACTTTAACGAATACCGCACTGACCGACATCGGCACTGTGCTCTTCTCCTGCGATTCGGCTGCCGGTACCGTTGGAAGTATTCGCATCGATAATATCCAGATAGGTTTTGTAGATCTCGAAAAAGCCAAGGAACCGAATCCGGAGGATGGTGCTATCCACCCCGACACATGGGCAAGCCTTAACTGGAAGGCGGGTAATTTTGCGACCTCACACAATGTATATTTCAGTGAAAATCTCGCCGATGTGGAAGCCGGCGCCGAAGCTGCATTCCAGGGGAATCAGGCAGCAGACTTTCTCGTTGTTGGTTTTCCCGGTATGCCCTATCCCGATGGTCTCGTTAACGGCACAACATACTACTGGCGAGTTGACGAAGTCGATGAGGCCGATGCGAACAGTCCCTGGAAGGGTTATGTCTGGAGCTTTACGGTGCCGCCCAAGACGGCCTATTTACCCAATCCGGCTGATGGAGCCGAGTCTGTATTTGTAGATGGCAGACTTAGATGGACTGCCGGCTATGGAGCGAAGCTGCACACCGTGTATTTCGGCGACAACTTTGACGATGTTAATAATGCAGCCGGAGGTCAGGCTCAGGGAGCTACGACCTACAATCCCGGTGCACTTAAAATGGCCAGGACTTACTACTGGCGGGTCGATGAGTTCGATATTATCGAAACGCATAAAGGCAATGTTTGGAGTTTTATTACCGAAGGAGCAGTCTCAAATCCGGATCCGGCCAAGGGCGCTGTAGATGTATCACAGACAGCGGTTC
>JACNGQ010000442.1 GCA_014384025.1 Planctomycetota bacterium
CAAGAACAACCAAGAACTAGAAACCCAAGAGTAGTCATTATGCTTTGGCTGCCACTTGGTCCCATTTCTGGAGGGAACAAGGATCAAGAAATATAAATGTTGAAGGGTGAAATTAATGCTTTCCAAAAAATGGGGAGAATAAAAGATTGAAATTTAAAATTCCCTCAGATAGCTGAATATAAAGCACCGCCGACAAATACTTCAGAAGATTCAATGTAGTTAATTATTTCAAAGAGCAGACTGCTGGACGTAACCCGGAAAGGAGAAATAATGAAAAGAGTATTTTTGTTTATGTTCGCTGCTTTTATTGTTCCCTCGATATTGTTGACAGGTTGTGCTTCGCGCCCTGTTCCCAGGCCAATGTACACAAACGACGTCCCTCCTTTGGAAAATGGGTGGAGTCGTTTGAAAATAACTTCAGGCAAAATGAGTTGGGCACGATTGTGGGCAGTTGGCCAAGTTGGTCCTGTATTTGTAAATGATCAGCAAGTATGGTCATCAGCAAAAGATGAGTACATAATTATCGATTTATTGCCCGGTACTTATGAGTTGTCATGGACACCTGGAAATCCTGATAAAAACTATACAGAAAAACGCGCGGTCACATTCAAGGCCGGGGAGGTACGTCACTTTGCTTGTGATAAGAGTCAAAAAGGTCCTGGAATGAACTTC
Source organism: Planctomycetota bacterium (assembly GCA_014384025.1). GTDB lineage: Bacteria > Planctomycetota > Phycisphaerae > Sedimentisphaerales > Anaerobacaceae > NIOZ-UU13. The sequence goes on from JACNGQ010000442.1 coordinate 673, forward strand.
GGACTAATTGGTGCACTCGCCTCAGAATATCTTACAAAGACATATTTAGAAGAAAGACCAATGGACAATCCAAATAGCACTTTTGTCGATTATAAAGTTTTCAATCAAAATTAGATTTCTACTATTTATCTTAACTGTCAGTGGTAATTAAAATCAGTATATAAAATTTTCATATTTTGCCTCACGCTATTAATTTTGGGGGTGCTTTTAGGGGTATCCCTGGCAGACCGGTTACTACAAAACCAAAAATAACAGCATGTTACACACCTGATTAAAGGGACTGCATCGCCACCAAAAAGTAATCCGGCAAGTTCCGGTAAGATATAGAAAACCCCGAGTCCACAAGGATTTCGGGGTTTTTTGTGTCCTGGGTATTGCAGTAACAACTATTGACAATTCTCAAGATGTTATCTTCAGTATATTGACGGTATGCCTGTGGTAAAATTTGAGAGCGCCTTCATATTGAATGAAAAGCCTCATATTTCAAAGTAACCTTGTGTGTAAGGAAATAAAATATTCATGAGTGAAGCTCGATTGATAGTGGTGGGACGTTTTGTCGACGGCAGTGGTGCCGATGTACGCAGGAATGTCTTTCTGGCAGTGAAGGACGGTATTATTACAGCCATAGGCTCCGCAGCAGACCTTCCTCGCGATGATAGGGCTGTAATCGATGACCTTTCGCACTGTGTGATTTTACCGGCGCTGGTTGATTGCAGCGTTTTCCTGTCCCGATCGCCCTCTGTGGACAGGGAGGTGCGATTATCCGCAGAAGAGGCCGATTCTGTGCAAAAGGCAATGATGGTGGAACGGCATATAAGTTACTGCCAGTCGCACGGAGTGTTGGGAGTAGCCGACAGTGATGATATAATCGATCTGGTGGGGCATTATCAAAAGAGGGAGGTCCGGGGCAGCATAATTGATATCCGAACATCTGGATGTCTCTGCAGGAGTAGACAGGATTGGGCACTTGCTAAAGCCACAAGCGTTGATTTTCTCAAGATCGCTTATTCCGCTAATATTGAAGATGAAAAGGATCTTTATCCTCAGTTCAGCCATAAAGACCTGTGCCATATTTTGCAGCATAGAGGCGGAAAAAAGTCGATAGTGGTGGCCAATGGACGGCAACGGGTAGAGGAGGCACTTGAGGCGGGATGTGATGCCATTGAGCAGGGATACGGTATGGGCAAGGGCAATCTCAAGCAGATGGCTGAGCAGGGTGTTTTGTGGATTCCTGGTGTGCTGCGGGCCAAAAATGCCTTGGATGGTGCGGGCAGCGGCGGGGATGTGTGTTGCCGTTTTTCTCTGCGCTATGCGGCCCCTGGAAAACCAAACCCTGGGGCGGAGTCTTTTTGGAAAAAGATGCTTGCAGAACAACTCACGCAACTGCGTATTGCCAGACAATTAGGCGTGACAGTGGCTGTGGGAACTGGGGCCGGCAGCGTCGGCATACTTCATGGTGAGTCAATGGTCGAAGAGATGAAATTGTTCATCAGGGCTGGCTACTCACTGGAGGAGACCATCCGGTGTGCCTCTGAAAATGGAGCCAGATTTTTTGGTATGGAGCAGCGGGGGGTGCTTACTGTTGGTCGGAAAGCAACGTTCCTGATTACCAGGGGGACGGTGAAACAGTTGCCAAGAAAGCTTTCCTATTTAGAAGGTATTTATGTTGATGGCCGACCCAACGTCATATAGAGCAAAAATCATGCTACGGCTGTTTCGCTGAACCGGTACTCGTATGATACTGGCATCTGGAACCTTGCTGCCGGCTGTCAAAATCGAGCAATCCAAGCTGAATCATGTCGGGCTCTATGGGGTTATTCTTAATGCTTAATTATTTCCCGATCAGAATATCACAATATGCTGAATTTGTTAATGAAGTAGTAAGGTTCTGCGCATTGACTTAATGTCTATTTTTCAAGGAACCCTAATGAGTGATGCTTTTCAAGTGTTCAATAATATCAAGAAACATGATGGATAATTTGAATAATATGAAAACTGTTAAGCCGGTTAGCCCAATCTTAAGGCCATGCCGGGTCAAGAAGGCGAAAGGGCTAATGCAGTTATTCTCTCCGTCTTTTATGCAGAAATCAGTTTGTTCACAAGCAACGGCTTCTTGAGCGAAGCGATCGAGTGTATGTGAGGGCGCGGTGTGGCCACTAAAGAATTCTGCGCCGGCCATTTGAGGCATTGGCATTCCGAGGAGACGGCAGATGTAGGCTTCAATTAATTTTTGATTCTTGTTGGAGGTAAATGAGAGAAAACGCAGGCCAATGCCTCGTTGACGTTTGTTGCGTATTATGGTTCTGACCACGTTAGCCGTCGCGATGATGGGGTCGATCATTTTAATGTTAGGCAACTTGAACTGGATTTTGATTTTCGAGTTAGGTG
>JACNGQ010000097.1 GCA_014384025.1 Planctomycetota bacterium
GACCCCTTCTTCAACAGGCCCCCTTCCATTAGCGTCCGAGTTAATAGCTCGTTTTGCCTGAACGATCTCGATTTTGAAATGCCGATACAATTCAAGGACGAAAGAAGTGTGAGAGTTACTGAGCATGCAAAGACAGCTCTTTGCAGCCAATCGAGTGAACGTATCAGCAAGGTCGCGTTGGTCTTGGTCCTGAAAATTCCCTGCCGTATAGCCTGTGAAACTCGCCGTTTTGCTTAATGGGTCGTAAGGCGGATCGAAGTAGAAAAAGTCTCCAGCCTGAGCAAACTCTACAATGGAACGAAAATCCCTGACTTCAATACAGATACCCTGAAGAGCGACACTTGCGGCTCTGAGCAAATCTCCGTCCAGTATCCTGGGGTTCTTGTAACTCCCCATCGGAACATTGAATTGCCCTTTTCTATTTACTCTATAGAGGCCGTTGTAACAGGTTTTATTTAGGTAGATGGTACGTGCCGCTCGTTCCACGTTACTCTGAGAAATATTCTGCCGGTCGAGCTTTCGGACCTCGTAGTAATATTCTCGACAGTGCCTCTCCTTATGAACCGCTAGAGCCTGTATCAGTTCATCCAATCTATCCCTGACTACTATGTGGGTATTGACGAGTTCCTCATTATTATCAAAAAGACAGGCTGTACTGGGTAATCTTCCGGTATTCCAAAGATGAAAGAAAACAGCACCACTCCCGACGAAGGGCTCGAAATAGCGACAGATATTAGTTGGGAAATACGGTTCATACTGTGTTAAAAGTTGCTGTTTTCCTCCAGCCCACTTCAGAAAAGGCTTAGCATCCCGTGTGAGATTTTCGCTTTCAGGTTCGGCGAGGTACTTTGACTGTGAAACGGTCATTGCTTCCCTTCCCATGCTTTCACTATACCAATACATCATCGGGCTTGATGCAGCTAGCCATGGTCTTCCGACACGATATATGATGCCCCTAGCAATCTTTGTGAATAGAAGGAATGATTTTGTCTTGACATCTGCTTTTCATATCAGTCCTCCGCACATTCTATCACTTGTTACAGCTCAGGTCTATTAGCTTACACACATAAGGTTGTGACGGCAACCGAACAAAATCAGGATTGTATGGAATGATAACCGGGCTCATCATGGAGAAAGCTGCACTGCGCAATAGAATGCTTTGGTTGCCACCTCACTGTAGCTAGACTATAATTGAGGAGAAAAGAGGTCGGCAATGAGCAAATGTACGCCAAAGGTATTTTACAAAAGCGAAGATTCGGTTCTATATCAAGGTGATTGCCTGGATATTCTTCCCAATTTGTCAGAATGTTCTGTAGATATGATTTTTGCCGATCCACCTTATAATCTGTCTAATGGCGGAATCACTTGTCAGGCTGGCCGTATGGTGTCCGTAAATAAGGGTGAATGGGATAAGTCAAAAGGTGCTGACGCTGACCATGAATTTGCCTTTCAATGGCTCGCCGCTTGCCATCGTGTTATGAAAAATGATGGGAGTATATGGATATCCGGCACTATGCACAACATCTACTCAGTTGGGTTCGCATTACAGCAGCTAGGCTACAAGTTGCTAAATGAGATATGCTGGTATAAGCCGAATGCTGCTCCTAATCTATCAACACGTTATTTTACCCACAGCCACGAAACCGTTATTTGGGCGGCTAAGTCCGAGAAAAGTAAGCATAAATTTGATTATCAGCTTATGAAACAAATAGCCGGCGGCAAACAGATGCGCTCGTTATGGATGGATATCGACATTAAAAATAAGCCGCAAGATATATGGTCAATAACCACTCCACCGAAGGGAGAGAAGAATTTTGGTAAACACCCCACACAAAAGCCACTTGCATTGCTTGAACGAATAATCCTCGCTTCAACCAAGCCAGGGGATACCGTCCTTGACCCCTTCACAGGAGCGTCGACAACAGGCATTGCATCTGTCCGGAATGGTAGGCATTTCATTGGCATTGACACCGATACCGAATATCTGGAATTGTCGGTAAAAAGACTTAATGAAGAACTTGCCAGAATAGGCGACAGACCAAGATTGATGAAGGGAATGGCTTGAGCTTATGGCTAACTTGGATTTCTATAAAAAACACCTCGAGCTTTCAACTGTTGAGGAAATCTGCAAAGCACTAAGTGATACCCTGATCGAGACTAACTACACATATGAATTCTTCGTTAACTGGACTAAGGTTACGAAAAACAGGGACGCATTCAAATATGAACTGGCTCTTTTAAAGAGCCTGAAAAATTGCTCAAATCCCATTTCTGATTTCCGGGACTTGTTAAAAAAGTACCCCGAAGTTATCAAGGTTATTCCGATTTTGCTTGCCTGTCGGGATGGTCTTCTCAAGGTGCTTAACTCAATTGAGACCGGCTTACGATATAACACTTTCGACTTTTCTAAGAAAAAGTACAACGCGAAAGAAATAGACGATATTGTCAAATTCACAAAGAATTCCGGTCTCCTGGATATGCTTTGCCGGATGGATTCTGCAACCGACTATTTACTGGGCGTTGAGGTTGGCTTGGATACCAACGCCAGAAAGAACAGAAGCGGCTTGTTTCTTGAAAAGATGGTTACAGAAACCCTGAATGAACTATCTACCCGGAATCCCGACCTAGTTTTTATTGAGCAGAAGAGCTTTGGATACGTTGAAGATAAATACCAAGTCGAAATTCCCCCTGCTTTGAGAGACCGCAAGTTTGATTATGCCGTTATCAACAAAGGCAAAGCTACCAACATTGAAGTCAATTTTTACGGTGGTACTGGTTCTAAACCGAGTGAAATTATCAGCTCTTATACAAATCGAGGGGAAGTCCTATCATCGGCAGCTTGGAAATTTGTTTGGCTGACAGATGGCCAAGGCTGGAAGAAGATGCAAAGACCATTTCATATTGGGGTTGATAACATAGACTACGTAATAAATGCGAACTTATTGAGAAAGGGCTTGCTTGAGAAAATAATACTATCTTGAGTCTTTTTGCTGTGGAATTTCGAACTATCAATAATTCACAGATGAACTCGGATTATACATTACGTCA
>JACNGQ010000199.1 GCA_014384025.1 Planctomycetota bacterium
CAAAAGGCCTCCTTCTGAATGTCATCCGGTTCTATATGTCTGAACTCAAGGCCATGCAAGGATGCTTGTGCCGAAGCAATTTCATCTTTATTAGCAATTTTTAGGTCCGTGATTATTTGGCAAATGTCACAATCTGCTCTTTTTTTGTGTGCTTCCCTTGCTTTGCTAAACTGATTATCGGTCAATTTTCCCATTTCCAGCAGGACATCCAGCACATCTCGGATATTAGCAGTGTTGTCCTGTTGCGGGCAATATAATTGAGATAGACCGTTTATTTCCTCTTCGCAATTATTATCTAAATCGTTGCTAATAGGATTTTTTTCGGACTGCTTGCCTTTAAGTCGAAAACCCAAAAAACTTTCCATAATTTTTACCACAGCCTTAACTCAAACAGTTTCTGTTATTCTTTATTTAACATATTTCGGCAATAATATGCCCTCTTTTCAGGTATTCAAAACGGAGAGTCCAACACTCATACACTACAATGGTTCCCCTGAGTATAGATATCCTCCGTTAATGCCGCTAAATAAAATATAAGTTATAATTTATAGCTAATCAAATCAGCTTTTAGCAGAAAAAGACAACTATGCGTCCGATATTATTCCACATCAAAGCCTAAATTTATTTTAACTTACTGAAATATTTATCGTAACTATTTGAGATGTACTTAACTTCAGAAGAGCGCTTTTTGTAGCACCCCAAAGATATGTGAACCTCAACTCCATTGAAGCAGAACTGTAAATAGATGCCTGCTGAAGTGTTTACAACTGATCATATATTAACCGGGGGCGGCAATTCTTTATGTTTTGGGAAAATCTCATCGGCCAAATCAGCACCAATACGATTTGCATAATATTTTTTGATGACTTTTGGCCCCTGTGACTGGAACATATTCATAGAAGAAAAAACACCGATTTTCATAAGAAGCAGAATCGTCATGCAAGCTGCTACATTTAATGAAGAACTTGTATATCTGCTGTACTTTTCCAGAAACTTTGGTTCAGGCCGAACTTTTTTCAGTTTCCCGGCCTTCTCGGCCCGGCGAAGGCTGTGTTTCAGTACACCAATGGTCTGCGCATTCGCACACATTAATAAATCAAGATTGTGAGGTTGTGATTTTATGGCAGATATCGCAAGATTAACTTTACCATATGATGCGAATCGACTTTGACATCGCGGACAATTTGCTATATGGCTTTGCAGCCAGTGTGCGTCCGGATCAAAACGTCTGCTTATTGCTTCACTCAGCCAGCCCCTGGTACGTCTACATTTATTATTTTTATTTATACCTGTCATAGTTATTCTTCTTTACCCATCCTTATAGCCAATATCTGTATAGCTTTACATCTATAAACTCTCGCTGTCCCCGCTGATATCCCCAATATCCTGCCAATTTGAGCATATGATAATTCTGCCAGGTCGCGTAAAGTTATAACATTTCTTAGATGTGCAGGCAGTTGAGCTATGTAGCATCTTAAAGATTCCTGCAAATATTTAGAATCAAGCTCTTTAGCAGGTGAGCTTACATGGTTTCCATTGACAACAGCAGTGGAATTTCTCTTTTTTTCTGCTACTCTGCGTCTTAACATTGAAATGGCCACATTGTTTGCTGTACGGAAAATATAAGCTTTTACATATTTGGGTTTCTGACCTCCTTCGTAATGTGCAAGTTGCAGAAAAGTATCCTGGTAGGCATCACAAACATCCTGCTCATTACCCAATATACGCCAGAGCAGCGTTATTAGCTCCTGCCCATGCTTCTGAATTGTGGACAATATCCACCGCTGATCCTCGCTGACAACTTCAGAAACAGCAAAATCCCACAATAATCCGTAACTTACGGTCTTACCAAACATAAACACCCATTTCGAATGCCATATATTCTTCTATGTGTAAGACGCAGCACATAAGAATATGTTAACATAAATTATATAAAAAATGTTAAAAAATACATTTTTTGGGTAACGTTTTGAAGTTCCATTTCGTCTTAGCTTATCAGATGAAATAATGGAATATTTTGAATTCTTTTATTTGGTTATAAATAAAATGGTTAAAAGTAATAACGAGAACAGCTCTTCCAAACAGACACCAAATGCCCATGATGTAGTATCTCTTGTGGACGACCTACTCAAAAAAGCTGTAAAATCGGGCGCGAGTGATGTCCATTTCGAACCAACAGGTGCCGAATTATTGGTAAAATATCGCCTCGACGGTGCCTTAAACGTAATAGAAACCCTGCCTAAGTCCCTTTCCGACAAGGTAATTGCACGACTTAAGGTATTAGGAGGACTTTTGACCTACCGCAACGACATACCTCAGGAAGGCCGGATTGAAATCAGCAAGAACAAAGATGAACGAATTATGGACCAGCGCCTGGCTGTATTTCCGACAATACACGGTCAACGGGCAGTCGTTAGATTATTCTACAGTAATATTGAACTTTTGGACCTCGGACAGTTGGGCTTCTCAAAAAATATTCACACAACATTGAAAAATATCGCCGCCAAAAACCAGGGGGTCTTATTGCTTACAGGCCCTGCGGGTAGTGGAAAAAGTACTACATTAGCTGCTCATTTGCGATATATCCTTAAAATATTTCCTGGAAAAAGCGTTGTTACCCTTGAAGATCCCGTTGAAATCTTAATTGAGGGTGCGACACAGGTACAGATCACACCTCACGGTCAAATGACATTCCCGACAGGTTTGCGATCGCTCCTTCGGCAGGACCCCCAGGTTCTTATGATCGGAGAGATAAGGGATGCTGAAACCGCAAAGATAGCAATCGAAGCAGGACTGACGGGACATCTACTAATGAGCACAATGCACAGCGGTACACCTGCCGGGGCATTCCTGCGCCTCCTGGAGATGGGTATTGAGCCCTACCAGCTAACGTCAAGTGTCTCAGCAGTACTGAACCAGAGACTTGTAAGAAAGCTCTGTAATAAATGTAAGCAAAAGAGTGAGGAAACCGGTTTGTTCGAAGCGATAGGATGTAATGCCTGCTTCAATACCGGCTATAAAGGCCGAGTTTTAATTGCAGAATTGGTTCAGCTTGACACCCAATTGCGAAAGGCCATTTTAGCCAAAGCCGACCTCGAAGAACTCGAGGCTTTACTGATGTGTAAAGGTCATACCAGTATGCTGGCCGATGGTGACCGACTGGTAAGCGATGGAATCACAACACAGGAAGAACTCAACAAAGTGTGTGGAATAGTTTCGGACAAATCCTGAGCCGTTGAGTTAATTGTTATGTTTTTACAAAAGAATAACATTATTAAGTAATTGGATAGGAACTGAAGAATGGCGACATTCGAATATAATGCCCTGACATCTGCTGGAAGACTGATGAAAGGCACGATTGAAGCCGGCAGCCGTGAAGAGGTGAGTGAGCAGCTCAAACAGATGCAGCTTTCTGTAAATTCCATCGACAAGGCTAAAGATAAAAAGCCCAGGACGGCTATCGGCAGAAATCAGTTTATGCTTTTCAATCAGCAATTGGCTTCCATAGCAAAAGCCGGTATCCCTCTGGAGAAAGGCCTGCGAGAGCTTTCAAATGATGTTGGTTCTAAATCAATGCGCAAACTAATCGTTGATATTGCCGGTGAGCTCGAAACAGGTGTAAGTATCGAGGAAGCCTTTGAAAAGAGACAAAAGCGTTTTCCGCCTTTGTATGGGCGGATACTAAAAGCAGGAGTGGAGACAGGCAGATTAAGCGAAATGCTGACAAGTCTGAACAGGCATCTGGAGTTGGCTAATCATACCCGGAGAATAATTTTTGAAGCAACGAGTTATCCTGCTGTTATTCTGGCTTTGGGCTCGATTGTTATAACTGCAATGTTCCTGTTTGTAATCCCGCAGTTCAGGTCAGTACTTCAGGAAATGGTTGGTGGACATTTGAATCCCATAACTTTAGCAGTTTTTACGATTACTGCAAATGTTATACCTTTCTGGATAGGCGTTGGTGTTTTCATTGCGGCTATACTTGTTGCACTCTCGATACTTTCCACCTCAGCAGCAGGACGCAGATTTAAGGAATCGTGCTTTATGAAAATTCCCGTTATCGGCAGGGTCTATCATAGCAGCATACTCGGCAGGATGGCTGAAGCGATGGCAATGATGGTAGCGGCCGGATGTGATATGCCGGCTGCTTTGAGATTAAGTTCGGGTTCAACAGGAAGCGAAAAGCTCATCCTGGAAAGCGAAGCCATTGCAGACCAAATCGAACAGGGAGCTAATATTTTAGAAGCGGGACAGTTTTGCAGGACTATACCGAGACTGTTTTTGTATTCCATCCAGCTTGGCACGCAGCGAAATGAACTGCAGGACAATCTATACAGTTTGGGCCAGATGTATGCTGAGCAGGCAAGGTGCGGACAATCACGATTGCAGGCGGTGCTTTTACCTATTATGCTGGTTCTGGTAGGATCGGTTATAGCTACGGCTATTCTTGCAATGTTTTTGCCGATGGTACAGGTTATTACGGCTTTAGGTTCATAAGGTTAAACTATGCTTGAAGTTATAGCAATAATAGTGTTTGTTGTTTATATATACCTGGGATTTAAGCAACCGGCTATCGCCCTGGTTACATCACCTTTTATAGCCCTGTCAATATTCGTTCTTGGAGAGGCTGAAAGTGCCGGGGCCATGGTAATTGCGCCATTTATTTTCTTTGCAACAGTTATATCAGTATCGATATCAAAACGTGATCCTGACTCAGAAAGATGGCCTCAGATATGTGCAAAATGGTTTCTTTACGTTTTCCTGTGCCTTCTTTGTTCAGTAACTTTAATTGTTGCGTTTCAGCCTTTGGGCGTATTCGCTTTGATTTTCTTTATTATCTTTATTAGTCTCGGTATAGCCTATAACCTTACTGAACAGCATGCGACAGCTACATACATTATCTCAACGATTGGTTCGAGCATGCGTCAGAACCTGCCGTTACCGATGGCATTAGAGTCCGCAGCCGGCGGACGATCAGATACCCGTTCAATAATACTTCAAAAAATACAAAAATGGCTGGTTCAGGGCTATTCATTAAGTGAATCAATCAAGCGTGGCTACCCGAAATGCCCCGGACATGCAGTGGCAATGATAGCTGCCGCTGAGCAAATCAATCAGCTTCCACTTGCGATTGGCGCAATCGAAGCAGACATGGTTACCAAAGCCGATAATCGCAGAAGAATCAACCCGGTTCATCCGCTTTATCCGGTAATTTTGATAGTTTTTACTATTTTCATATTATTAACAGTTATGAAGTTTGTCATTCCGCAGATCAAATCAGTGTTGGAAGAAATGGTTAGTGGAGCACTTCCTCCTGCTACACGATTGTTAATTGGGATATTCAATTTTTTTGGTCATGAATTTGGGTGGTTAATATGGTCGTCTTTTGTACTGATGATTCTTGTGGTGGTGCCTACCTCGATTTACATAAGGTTTCGGCCTCGACGTCCGGCGAAGCCGTACTTGCTTTCCCGAATAGGTGACTATATTAAATGGCATCTGCCCGTTCTGCACTGGTTCGAGAAGAACTATTCAATGGTACAGGTTGTCGAGCTTCTGCGACTGTCGCTTAATGCCGGCTATACCGTCGATGACACTATAAAGAATACACTTGAGCTGGATGTAAACAATTGTTTCAGAAACCGGCTCAAAAATTGGCTGAAAAGAGTAAAACGAGGAGATGATATTTCCACCGCAGTAAGGGAAAGTAACCTGGGATCTGCCTTGGCATGGGCTTTTGATGAACAGGTTAATCAGGGCAATACGTTGTCAATTTTAGAAACTATCGAGTCGTTCTACCGTACAAACTATAACTACTACGTTAATCTTGCAAGGTTTATAATGTGGCCCTGTATAACTCTTATTATGGGAGCAATGGTAGGATTTGTAGTGTATGCAATCTTTTCACCAGGTATTACCGTGATTAGAAGCTTAACCGGGATAGTCCACCCGTAACAAGCGAAAATGGAGCATTGTTGTGTTTGGCAAAAATAAAAAATACAGCGGATTCTTCTTGACTGAAGTCATAGTCGCATCAGGCATTTTAGGAATACTTCTGGTCGCCCTGGCAATGTCAATGTATGGCTTCGCAAAGTTCAATCGCTATCAGTTGGTAAGGCAGCAATGTATAGCGGCAGCCCAGGCCGAACTCGACAGTATTGCCACAACGGGCAAACCAATACCGGATGAAAACTTTAAGCGGCTGTGGCCTAAGCTGGACGTAAATATCACAAACTCAGCGGGAACCGATCAATGGCAGGGATTGTCTCTGGTAGAAGTAACAACAAACGGTATGAGCTATAATAAAGAAGTGAAAGTTAAGTTAGCCAGATATGTTTTGGAAAACAAAACTCCGGCCGAAGAGGAATGATAAATATGCGCAAAGGCTTTTCTTTAGTAGAAGTATTGACAGTGGTAATCGTTCTTCCATTTATAATGATTGTTCTTGATGGATTATTTAGAACACTCATAAAGGACATTCCCAGGTCTTATCAAGTAGTGCAGGCTAACACAAGTTTGCTGAGTATGCTCAGGGAAATGCAGAAGGACATTGACAAAGCAAAAGGATTGCCTGAAACATATAATGAATATACAGCCGGTGATAAAATGCTTCTGATTGATTTGCCTGAGGGTATGATTTGCTATCAGTTAAAAGATGATAAAGTGCTCAGATATAATTTAACCGATAATCAGCCGAATAACGCATTGCAACAAAAAGTATGGTCGGTCCCAAATGCAAAAATCCAATGGAAAGTCTGGCGAAATAATACGAGCGGCTATGCTGCGGAGGTTCAAACTCATATAGAATATAAGATTCGAGGAAAACATTTGGAAAAGAAAATGGCCAACTCGCATCTGTATTTTGTAGGCGCTTTGTGAAAGGCTCTGAATTAAAAATGAAAAAAACAAGGCAAAAAGGTTTTGCTCTGGTTCTTGTGATAACAGCGATGGCAATAATCGGGCTCGAAATGCACGTTTTATCGAGCGGAGCAAATACGATGCTGTATCAATCGGACAGGGCTTATCTTGAGGCGTGTAAACGGAATTTGATAACGAGCGGCCAGGCCTGGGCAAAACGAAATATCCGAAACAACAACACAGAAATCCTTGAAAAAAGTGTAGAATTGGATGTCGGCAAGTTGAATATTAAAGATTCAAGTCTGATTGTTACTATAAGTGTCCCAACCAACAAAGAGCCGCAGGCACAAATCAATGTATCGTGCAGCCGCAGCAGACAAACTTTCAAAAGTGATGAGAAATATCAAATCAAGCTATGATAAGAGTGCCTAACAAAATGAATCGTAGCACCGAAAACGAGCGTTTTCGTTTCTGGCAAGGAAGGCGAAGCAGACCATCTGAAGATGGTCGATGCAGCCTGACGCCGTCCAGAGACGAAATAAGCCGTTTGAATGCAGAGTCATTTTGTTAGGTGCTCTAAGTTAGATGTACCAGGGACTGCGCATTGAGCGCCCGAGCATCCGGCTGGCTTCCGGGGCATTGATAATCTGCTCTCGTTTTGGGTCCCAGCGAATCTCACGGCCAAATATCATTGCGATATTTCCCAAATGTGCAACACTAATAGAACGATGGCCTACCTCGACTGGTGTAATGGTCTGAGCACGAGTCTTGACGCAATCCAGGAAATCACGACGATGCCCCTGACGGTGATCGCCGGATGGCCTGGCTAAGTGTATCTCTTCAGGGCCAATCTTTTCTTTTAGTAAACGCTTTGGATTTGCGTCAAGACCGCTGCGTGTTATATGCACCCATCCTTTATCTCCTGTGAATCTGACACCTTGAAGGCAGTGGTTATTGCTTGCGACACGCATCCTCACACCATTTTTATATGTACATTCAAAGTCGTAGTCAAAAGCGGCATCCCACAATCCATCTTCGGGAAATATACCTCTGCCGGCTACTTTAACGGGCCCCGTTTCATCACAGCCCATACCCCAGTGAGCAATATCGATATGGTGCCCTCCCCAGTCGGTAACCTGTCCACCGGAATAATCCATGTTCCAGCGGAAATTCCAATGGCAGCGGTTTTCAGTGTACGCCGCCCGGGGGGCTGGACCAAGCCACATCTCGTAATCAAAACCTTCCGGTATTGACATAATCGGCTGAGGCTCAATTCTATCAACAGTCGGCTTACCCCCTCCCGGATTATACCCTCCACCCATGCCGACATCGACTCTTTGTAGAGTTCCGATACGTTGATTACGTACAAGCTCGCATCCGAAACGAAAATGTGCAGTTGAGCGCTGCCAGCTTCCGGTTTGCCACACACAGTTGTAGCGATGCACCGCCTCGACCATGGCCCTGCCTTCCGATATCGTCAGGGCCAGCGGTTTTTCGCCGTAAATATCTTTTCCCGCCCTGATACCTTCTATAGCCGGGATTGAATGCCAATGGTCCGGAACAGATATGCAAAGTGTATCAATTTCGTCGCGGGCAATCAGCTCTCTAAAATCGTTATATCGGGCGCAGTCCTCGCTATCGTAATGCTTATTAACTTCCCTTGCCGCGGCATTCAGCCGCCCTGCATCAACGTCACAAACAGCAGTAATCTCACAATCATTCTCCTGCAGGAACCCTTTCACATGACGCATCCCCATACTTCCCAGGCCAATTAAGCCCAACGTCAATCTATTACTCGCTGCCGGCCGCCCTTCCCTGCCCAAAGCGGAAGCAGAAATAATATATGGTGACGCAATGCCTATCGAGGCGCTTTTTACAAAAGCACGACGAGATATTTCATGGCGCTTATGTTTCATTATTGATATCCCGGCTATTTTCCTGCTGCCTGAGCTTCTAAAAGCATCTTAATCCATACTCCGATATAGCGGCCATGGTCATGATATGTCCGCCCGCTGACTAAGTTGCCGTCCACAACACACGGCTCGTTGACAAAGGTGCCGCCGCAAACCTCAAGGTCGAATTTGCACTTCGGAACAGTAGCCATACGCCTCCCCTTCACACAATCGGCATAAGCCGGTATTTCCACACCATGACACACACAGGCTATCGGCTTGTTTGTCTTAAAAAAGTGCTTTGTAATTCGCACAAGGTCCTCGTCATACCGGATATATTCAGGAGCACGCCCACCCGAGAAAAATATACCTAAATAATCTTCCGCGCGCACATCTCGAAATGCAATATTGCTCTCAATAGTGTACCCCTCGAATTCACGGGTAACATGCCCGTCCCAGTCGTCAGGAATCTCGTGCATAACTAAATGATAGCGCCGCTTCTCAGGCCCCGCCACCACCGGCTCAAAATCATCCTCCTGCAAACGAAAATACGGATACAACGTATCGACAGTCTCACTCGCATCACCAACTATAATAAGCACTTTATTCATCCCCGAATACTAATCCCACAATAATTCGTTGTCAATAGGAGAAACTACCAAACTCTATTTGGGGAAACATTCTCTGAGCAATGTCGAAGGAGCGTGAAACCAGATCCTTTATTTCGCCAGCGAGGTAATTTTCACTCAAATCACATATCTCGCCCTTGACATTGGCCCATAGTTTGCATATCCTGCTCGTTAACGGAATAAGCAACGGGGAATTTCTAATACAAGCAGGAACTTCTCTGTGCTTCCCTTTTTATTCAGATCGTTTAAATATTGTTTATGGTCAAGGTAAATAAATGAAACGAAACATTGAACTTATTAGGAAGCTTCTACTTTATTTTGAAGATAAACCTGATTATAAAATGGTAAAGAACCTTGAGTTGGAAGGTTTTTCAAAATATGAGGTACAATATCATTTCATACTAATGGATCAGGCTGGTCTAATTAGTTGTGAAAGATCTGTTTCTTCAAGCACCGCTGATAGAGTTATTCAGGTTTACCCATTTGGTTTAACCTGGCAGGGGCATGAATTCCTTGAAGCATCAAGAAATGATACTTTTTGGAATAAGGCCAAGGAACTGGTTAAATCAAAGTCTGGAGCTTTATCTATTGAAGTTGTGATGGCCTTATTAATTTCGATGGCAAAAGAGAGTGTTGGCCTGTAGACAGCAAACAATGCATTTACAAACAGAAGGGACGAATGACGTTATTCGTTGAAGCGCAAGAGAGTGGGCGAGCATTGAAGAAGCAACGGGAACATGTTTAAAGGAAGGGAAATATAATGCAAGATAAAACATTATTAAAAGTTGATCTGCGCAAAACAATAGATAATTTATCTGAGTCGATTGAGAAATATACGGAACACCAAAATAAGATATGGCAGGGAGTTCTACGGTTAATAATAACTCTATCTTCATCGTTATTACTTGTCACTATTGCTTTGGTCGAAAAGATATTCGATTCAGCTATCCCAGGCTTCCTAATTTTCAGTTGGATACTTTTTTTTATTTCAATAGTCTTTGGAATAGTTGCTGAAATTAATGAAGTGATATTTTTTAGCAATTTTGCCTTAAGCGACGCTAAAAAAATGAAAGAATACGAAAATATATTATCTGAAGGAAAGGAAATTCCTTATCTTCCAGAGGATGATATAGGAATGATTTATAATGATATTTGGTGGGGGGTAATTGCAATTGACTCATTCATCTTTGCCGTATTGTTTATGTGTACTGCATTGCTCGAAAAAATAATGTCCCATGTTTCTTGTTACTCTATCATAATAGCTGGTACTATTTTTATAGCAATAGTAAACATATATTTGATAAGGAAAAGAAATACTGATATTAAAAGTGTCTGACTTTAATTTACCTCGAAAAATAGGGAAAAATAGGGGACGTTTACCTATTAAAATCTTGTATCAGACACCGAAAAATCGAACATTTTTCAGTCAAAAACGCTCACACCAAAAAACAAAAATAAAATATTTTCAAAATTTTTATCTCCTTAACCTGAATCGAGTTACAAGCCACGAGCCACAAAAAATAGCCAAATTTTCGGCTCAAAAGTGTCCACCCATCTAATTATAGAGGGAGTGTTTTTCTGCCCTCACTAAATAGTCAATATTTAACATTAATTAGAAAAGCATGAGCATCAATTATCCAACTTTAGCTCACTTTAGGCACTTTAGCTCACTCTTAACTAATTTGCGCTCTACAACTGTAGAGAACTCTCTACAAATCACCCCTTTTTATGCAAAACAAACCCAATTTCAGAAATGATAAAAATGATGCATATTCAGTATTCACAAAGGTTTATGACATTTTATAGCTCTCTAAGAGTCCAAAAAACAAACCCAATTCAAAGCCAATTTAAGCCAAAACAAACCCAATTAAAGCCAATACAAACCCAATTCAAAGCCAATTTAACGAAAAGTAATGCTATACTGGACGGTTCTAAATATGGTAAATTTGGCAGATGTAGCCAAAACCGAATTTGTAGAGGTTCCCTGAACTATTTCGTGCCTGCTGATATGGAAAAACAAAAACGAGCTTACATTTACGCCGCTTTTGCAATTTTGTTGTGGTCAACCATTGCCGCCGCTTTCAAAATTACTCTGCCCTATTATACAGACGTATTAGATTTACATATTTTGCATCTGTTATTTTATGCTTCGCTCATTGCTTCTATTACACTTTTTCTGAATCTTCTATTTTCGAATAAGTTCTATTTACTTAAATCCTTTTCCAAAATCGATTATCTGTACTCGGCATTAATGGGTTTCTTGAGCCCGTTTCTCTATTATCTCGTACTTCTTAACGCATATTCGATTCTCAGTGCACAGGAAGCCATGACAATAAATTGGCTCTGGCCGATAACTCTTGCATTGCTGTCAATCCCTTTGCTCAAACAAAAAATCAAACCCAGGGGTATGATAGCTATAACTATCAGCTTTTTCGGTGTATTTATTATTGCAACAAGAGGAAATCTTTTCGGTTTTAAGTTCACCAATCCGATTGGGGTATTATTGGCTTTGAGTAGTACTATAATATGGGCATTATTCTGGATTTACAACACAAAGGATAAACATGATGAAGCGGCCAGATTGTTTCTGAACTTTATATTTGGTACTATATTTATATTTATATCAATTTTACTTTTTAATAAAATGAAAATGCCCGATTTTAAAGGTGCTCTTGGAGCAGCCTATATTGGGTTGTTTGAATTGGGGATTACTTTCCTGCTCTGGCTAAAGGCATTAAAATTATCGAAAACAACCGCGCATGTTGTTAACTTAGTTTACCTGGCTCCATTTTTATCTCTTGTGGCAATCTCTCTCGTAGTTGGCGAAAAGATTCTCATATCTACAATAATAGGCCTGATCTTTATTGTAAGCGGAATAATACTTCAGAAACTTTAAGGGAGCCTCTAAAAATTGCTTTTGTTACGAGAACGAGCGAAATTTTCTCCGGCAAGGCGGAAGGTCAAAATCGCCGCAGGCATAGCCAAAGCTATGTCGAGGACGAAGTTTGGCCTGACAACGCCGCCGGAGGAGATTGTAGCCGTTCGTAGTAAAAATGAATTTTTAGAGGTTCCCATAAGAAAGAAACGGAGGCAAATGAAATGGCAGCAAACAAAAAACGTTTATTAGTAACAATCTGTACAGCAGTATTAATATTCGTAGCTGCCGGTTGTGCAGGTTCGGATAATTCAATCAAGAGCAGTTCAGCCGCTAATATAAGCGAAGAGGCAAAAATTCTAAATGTCCTTGAAGATATGTCAAATGATCAAAACTATGCCCAGTGGAATATTACGCCGGAAGAAGGCAAACTACTCCGAATACTTACGGCAACGGCAGACGCTAAAAACGTCGTCGAAATAGGCACCTCAAACGGCTACTCAACCATATGGTTTTGTCTCGCTCTACGGGCAACAGGCGGCAGGATAACCACCCATGAAATCGATCCCTACCGCATTTCACTGGCCAGAGAAAACTTCAAAAAAGCCGGTGTCAGTCATATCGTTACCATAGTCGAGGGCGACGCTCACAAGACAGTGTCCCGGCTAAAAGAGCCTATTGATATCCTTTACATTGATGCCGACAAAGACGGATACTTCGATTACTTCACAAAGCTTCTTCCCTTAATGCGTCCGGGCGGACTAATCCTGGCCCATAATACTACTGATCAAGCTTCAGAAATGCAGGACTTTCTAAAGGCCATCACTAACAATCCTGAGCTGGAAACCATATTCCTGCACAAACAACCCAGCGGTCTAAGCGTTACACTAAAAAAACGCCGATGAATAAAAAAAACGGTGCAAAATAATGCACCGTTTTTAAGCATATTTAATTTAAGCTACTCAGTCAAAAACCGAGACCATATACCTTAAGCAAACCTTATACCTGCTTAGGTACAACAAACGGTTTGCGATAAGGACGCGTCAGGAGCTTATTTGCCGCCTGGTTATCTACGAACTTCTCCGTTGATGCATTAAACTGGAGTTTGGGTCCAAGACGATACGTACTTCTCGCAGGATCAACGCCAATGGCCTTGGTATTCTCCAGAACCTTCTTTACGCTGTCACAGACGATTTTGCAGTCACCAAGAGTTTCGGCATCTTGACCGAAAGGCACCTCTTTTCCTACCTGGTAGGAAATATTACCCAGATGGCAAAGAGCACTGGACAGATGCGCCACAAGAATATCAGCGTAGAGATTCTCACGCTTACGGCTGCGTATGCAACTTATGAAGTTCTCGAAGATACCCTCAGATCGCTCTGGATATTCCACATCAACAAGCGGTTCGCCTTTGTTGCTGCCATTAGGATAGAACTTTCCGTCTTTGATAGCACCTTCTTCAAGATAGAATTCATTGGTGACTTGATTTGGGAAGTCTTTATATTTGCCAACCAGACCACGAGTCTCAAAAACTAAAAGCGTCCCGTCATAATCATATATGCATAACTCCTGATTTGGTGTCTGGGCCTGGTCTTTGAAATAGTTGGGACCTTCGACCCATCGTCCACCCATACTTATCACACTCTTAGGCAGGGTAGCATCTTTGATGGCCCAACGTGCGATGTCCATCTGATGCACACCCTGGTTACCCATATCGCCGTTACCGGTGTCCCAGAACCAGTGCCAATTATAGTGAACAAGGTTTTCATGGTAAGGTTGAAGCGGAGCCGGGCCAAGCCAGATATTAAAATCGAGGTTTTCCGGAGGAATTTTAATAGGCTTATATCCGATACTCCACCTCGGCTTACAACAGTAACCCTTTGAAACAAGCAATTTGCCGTATTTGCCGCTCTGAACAGCCGCTATCTGGTGTGCCCAGTCATTACTGGCACGACTCTGTGTGCCGTGCTGAACAATTCTCTTGTACTTGCGCGCAGCCTCGACGCATTTGCGCCCTTCAAACACATTATGGCTGCACGGTTTTTCAACATATACGTCCTTGCCCGCCTGGCAGGCCCAAACAGTAGCAAGCGAATGCCAGTGATTGGTCGTAGCGATGGAAACAGCATCTATGCTTTTATCATCCAGCAACTCTCGAATATCGACATATGTATCAACATTTTCGTTACTGTCCTTAAACGGTTTGGCACGACGCTCAAGTACTTTTGCGTCAACATCACAAAGCGCAGCTACTCGCACCCCTTTTATCTCCCGAAATTCATTAATGTGTCCGCTGCCCCGGCCATTAATACCAATTACAGCCACCTGAACAACGTCGTTCGCGCCTCGGGCACGGGAAAAAGGACTGGCCATCGTCAGACCAACACCTGCGGCCAATGTATGTTTCATGAAATTTCTACGTGTGATAGGCTTCATTATCATCCTCCTGTTTGAACTTGTGATAAATTTAATGGCTCGGACTCTTTACAAGCCAAAATGCTATTATTCATTAAATCCTGCGTAGCTTCTTTGGGATATATTATGAGAAGAACACCCTCAAAAACCATCCAATAAGATAATCTAAAAGAAAAATAAAAGCAAGCAACAAATTGAAAAAAACAAAAACTTCAGCCCTTATCCTTGTGTCTTTATTATTTTTCCTCAGCTAACGATTTCTTCGATTGTTCGAGCAACGATATAATCCGGGAGCTTTCTCAGGCATGGTTCTGCCTTATAAGCAGATATAATGCTCTTATCTGGAAATGCTCCGAGTTCTTTGATAAGCTCCTCAGCCAATGCTCCCAATCTTTCCTCCACATCATCCGCCTGTGCTTTACTACGAGCAGACCTCACTAAATTCTCATATTCTTCCCGGCTGTCATACCAATCAAGCTGCAATTCCAATTCAAATGCTTCCCTGGATCGAGTTTGGTCAAAAGTATATTGAATGCCAAATGGATTGTATGTCTCGATTCGTTCATCTACAAAAGCAAGGCAAGCTTCTATGTATGCTGCATATTTTTCATTATCAAAGTCCTCAAATCCGCGATCCAAAATCTCTTTGGCCAGCAGTTCCTCGATTTTCCTTACTAACAATTCCGTGTTGGCTTGAAGCCGTTCATAAAGGGCTTCATAATATGCCTTCAAAAGTAAGTTCGTACCAGTCATCAGTTTTTAATATCTCCATCCCAAGTGAATTACCTTCTATCGTGG
>JACNGQ010000443.1 GCA_014384025.1 Planctomycetota bacterium
GCCAGCGGGCAATGAAAGGAACACGAATGCCCCCGGCAAAGAGTGAGCGTTTCTGGCCTTTTAGACCGGCCGTCTGTCCGACCGAATAGTACGTACCCAAGCCCCGACCGGTGGAGATGTCATCAATGGTTTTGCGCTTGCCGGTCCATTCCGGCCCGTTGTCGGAAGAGAAGATTACCAATGTGCTTTCGTCGAGTCCAAGCTCCTTCAATGTGCTCAGAATGGAGCCGATACCAGCGTCAGCTTCGGCTACAACCGAAGCATAGACGCGTTGCTGTTCGTCGAGATGCTGAAATTGTTTCAGGTATTCGTCCAGAGGATAGTGCGGAGTATGCGTCTCATGCAGCCACACATTAATGAAGAAGGGCTGATCATTTTGACGACGAATGAAATCAACCGCTAGCGGACACGCCTCGGCGGTCCCGATCTGCACGCCGGGAACGTTGAAAGCGCCGTACTCATCGTATCCGTACTCAGTCGGTAGCGGCCCGTCCGGAATGTGACGATTCGTCAGATGCCACTTACCGAAATGCCCCGTGACGTAGCCCGCCTTTTTGAGTAGCTTGGGAAGCAGCGGTAGCGCGGGATCCAGCCAGTCAGGCATCCCCGCCTTCTGGTGGTGTTCCACCGAGGCAAAATGCTGGTGAATGCAATGCCGCGCCGGGAACTGGCCCGTCATCACAGCCGTCCGACTGGGCGAACAAACAGGATTGTTTACGGTGAACTGCTGAAAATCGATTCCTTCCTTTGCCATCCGGTCGAGGTTGGGTGTCTTGCAGAACGTGCTGCCATGTATGCCCAGATCCCCATAGCCCCAGTCATCGGCAAAGATGAAGATAATGTTGGGACACTTGGCCACAGCCCGAGCTTTCTCTTTGGCTGGTTTAGGTTCTATCTTTACGGTTGACGCGGTGCCCGCAAACAGTCCACTTGCCACGCAGGATTTCAAGAAATGACGTCGACTGATTCGTGAAGCCTCATTGTCATGGAAAAGGTTTAATCTCATTTGCTATCTTTCAATTCTTTCAATACCGGCAGTTCTCAGACAACCCTGTAGCGATTTCCAAATTCATTTCTACATTTTAATTTAACACAAAACATTATAGCATTTTTTTTAATTTAACATATCATTAAGTTTTACCATTAATGGTTTATTCAGCTTGTTCCAAACCTATCAAATTTTGCTCCTCTTGGACACATTACTGAACCATACTAAGGGGAGTACTCCTAACGGATACTTAATCCGATAAGAATAAAAAGATCTTCGTTTTTTATGTAAATATTTAGGATTTGGTGCTTCAATCGATCGTTAAATTTGGCATTTATAGTGACAAAATGGTAACAAGATGTCACCTGAAAATTGCGGTATTTTTCAGCTTTTGAAAGAGGTGCCTTTTAATAGAATTCTGGCGTTGTACATTTCGTCAAAATGGAACCATTTTGGGTGTGCTTTGTGCGCGAGCTGTGCGTCTTTAGTTGGCTGGTAGGATTGATTCGAGACATTGTGGTAATATTGAAAGTTGCAAACAACGTTCAATTAGTTTTTCGGAGTTTTTTTATAATTTTATCAACAACACATGCTAATACATAATCAAGGAATTTCCCTTGACGGAAAGGTAGGTAACATAGTATATAGATAATATTAGTGAAACTTGTGTCCGCACAGTCGGAAATCCGTGGTTTTTCATATTCCTGCGGGTACAATTCGTGTAGTTTTGTAAATAATAGGAGGTGTTATTATGCAAGGTACAGAGTTTTGATTACCCATTATCCCGTAATTATATTTTTCCACATTTCAAGCAGCAACTAAAAGATGGGTTTTGAAGAAAGGAGGTAGCGAAAATTCGTAAAATAGATCCATCCCATGTGCAAAAATAGTTTCGATGTTTATCAGACACATAAGCTGTTTTGGTTTGTGGCCAAAGCATACATTTTAATTATGGTAACTTTTTAAGAGGAGGACTATTATGTTTCGGAAATTGATTTATTTAGTTTCGTTTATTTTAGTACTCAACCTGGCCTTAGTCAGCGGAGCAAAAGCTGCTGATCCTAATCTTGTCGGGATGTGGCCCTTGAATGAAGGCTCTGGGGATACTGCTATTGATTTGTCCGGCAATGGCAATGACGGCACAATCAACAACGCTGACACCGGTGGTCTGGGCGATGGTGGCTCGGTTTGGGTTGACGACCCGGAACGTGGCACCGTCATCAGTTTTAACGGCACTGCGGACAGTGCTTTTGTTCGCGCCGGTAACATTCCTCAAATGACACTGACCAACGACTTTACATGGTCCTTTTGGGCGAAACACAGCGAAGAAAACACGGCGGACAATGATATTATTCTCGGTAATCGGATGGACGAGAATGCGGTCGATTTTGTGCCGCGTCAGTTCATTAAGTTCACTCCGACTAAATTCGAGTGGCACATGAATGGCAACGGCGACGACAACCTGGACTATGATGACATTCCTACCGACATCTGGCTCCACCATGCAGTAGTGAAAACCGCAGAGCAGTTGACCTATTACCGCAATGGCATTGAAGGCGGTTCAGGGACAATCACGCAACCCCTGGACTTCCCTCAGCCACTGTACTTTGGCGGTGATAACGAGGGTGCCGATGGAGAGAATTGGAGCGGATTGATGAGTGATGTGAGTATCTACGACAGGGCATTGTCTGCAGATGAGATTGGTCAGCTTGCTGGAACGCCGGTCGATCCCGGCACCGATGGTCTGGTTGCTTACTACGCACTGGAGAACGATGTGCTGGATAGTTCCGGTAACGGCAACGATGGTACTATAGTCGGTGCCCCGATCTTCGTCGACGGGCCGGAAGATTACGGTATGGCGATGGAATTCGACGGCGAGTCCTACGTTGATGTCGGTAATGATGCTAGCCTGGATATCACTGGCCCTATCTCGATGGGAATTTGGATAAGACCTAGTGCCGATGATCCGGAGGGAAATGGCACAGAGGCGGCAGTGATGGCCAAGGCGGACAGTGCGGGCAGTCCCAGTTGGAGCTGGCAGGTTCGATAC
>JACNGQ010000072.1 GCA_014384025.1 Planctomycetota bacterium
ATAGAACCGGCGTATTGTATATCTTGTACAAGTCCCATGTCAAGTGGTTGGATACCATTGCCAGGCTGAAGCAGTGGTGTGTGCACGCCGACAAATGAATCCTCCTTGACCATAGTAACCGAATCGGGCGAGCCTACGATTTGCCATGGAGAGGCGCCTACTACCGCGAACGGATTATCTCGGGGGATGCTGCGTCTCCTGCTATAGGGATTGTAATTCTCAGTAATCGGGAAATAGAACTTGCGGTCTTCGAGCATTTCCGCCCAGATGCCGCCGTAGATACATCGGCCGAGATGCTCTATAAACTGTCCGTAAATATACTTCGAGATTGGCTCGGCAGTTGTATCAGCATCAATCTTGACTGCCGGCTTCATTGTTTTTGTTGAAAGAAGCTCAAGGCTCACATCATCAAACCATGCTTTGCCTTTGGCCAGTCCCCAGCCGCCGAACAGACAGTTAATCTGCACAGCGGCGTTGTCGCTCGTATCAAATTCAACCTCCACCTTTGTCCAGTCTTTCGTTCCGGTAACCGCTGGCGTTTGCAGGGGCTGCATGTTGTGCAGATTCAGCAGAGCTCCTTTGCTTGAACCAGCAACCAGATTTTCCGTCTTAATCCAGGCGGACAGCCTGTATTTCGAATGAGGCTTGACAGTTGCAGTAGTTAGCCAGCCGGCGTCAGCGCCATTTTGGGAGGAAATCATAACGCTTCTGTTACCGGTTCGATAGTCGCTGGAGTATTCGAATTCTGCTTTTCCTCCGTATGTTTGAGGTTTCCATGCGACAGGTTGATTATCGATTGCCTCCTCGAAAGAAGCATTACGAATCATCCCTTTGGGTGTTACGGGCTGTGCCGCTGACTCATTACTTGCCAGCCAGACCGCCATTTCACCGGCGCCGCGATGCGCCCATGCATAATAGGGAATAGCCGTGAAATCCTGCTCTTTCTTTAATAAAGTTTTGCCGTCATCGGAGTAGCTCAGCCCCACAGCCTTGGCGTGAACCACATTAACACCATTGAACATATCTTTACGATATTCACTTGTTAGTTTCGCTTTATCCGGCAGAACAACATTAAGAACATGGCCGTCGTTATCAGGCCATTCGGCGCAATATACAATAGGACCCCTCTCCAGCGCCACCTTTCCAACGTTGTCTGTCACATTTTTGTGGGCCAGCACACGCCGCACCGGCATCGGCAGATTTAATTCAATCACATCCCCCTTCTTCCAACGGCGGTTAAGCCGGGCGAAACCTTTGCCCATGTTTAAGGCGGTTGTGTCACCGTTAACTTTCAGTGACGCTTTTTCATCACTGCTGCTTGCGTATCGATACAAATCACTTGGTACAGGATTGTTCTGCGCCCAGCCGGGAATGCGAATGCGAACTGTAAAATTTGCTGATTTTTCAGGATTAATTGTTATCTTAACGGCACCGTCCCAGGGATATCGAGTTTGTTGTTTTATCTGTACCGTGTTCCCTTTCATCCTGACACTACCCGTGCCGCCGGCGAACAGGTTGACATACAGATTGTCTTCATCCTGTGCGTATATGTATCCGGGAACCGAAGAGACAAAGCGGGTCATATTACCAGGACAGCAGGCGCAGCCGAACCAGGGACTGCGCTTATGCTGGCCCCGCGAGGCAAGAGGATTGGGATAAAAAAATGTGTCACCTTCCAGTGACACACCTGAAATCAATCCGTTGTATAAAGTCCGCTCCAGCACATCGACATACTTTCCATCACCGTGAAACAGAAACATCCGGTGGTTCCACATAACGTTTCCGATAGCCGCACAGGTTTCACAGTAAGCGGTTTCGTTGGGTAAATCGTAATTTTTGCTGAAAGCTTCACCCGAGCCCTTGGCCCCAATGCCTCCCGTAAGATAAAGTTTCTTGGAGACGACGTTCTCCCAAATCCGGTCGATTGCCTTAAGGTAGCTGTGGTCTGCGGTCAGCGCCGCCACATCCGCCATACCGCAATACATATAAGATGCACGGACAGCATGACCGACGGCTTCTTCTTGTTCGGTAACTTTCTTATGCGACTGGTTGTATGGATTTCCATCAGGGCCGCGGGTATCAAGAAAAAACTTGGCCAGTCTCAGATACTTCTCGTCACCTGTTTCCCGGAAGAGTCTGGCCAGGCTCATCTCAATTATCTGATGGCCCGGTGCGGTTTCATTCCTGCCCGGGCCGAAGACTGTATCCAGAAAGTCGGCATTTTTAATCGCGACATTCAGCAGTGTGCGTTTGCCGGTGGCCTGATAATGTGCCACCGCCGCCTCATAGAGATGACCCATGTTATACAATTCGTGACTGCCGCTGAGTTTTGACCAGCGTTTATCGCCGTACCAGTTGATTAAGTTCTTCGCCTTGTTAGTCCGGCAGGTGAACAGGTAGCCGTCGTCCTCCTGTGCAGCGGCAATCTTTACTATCAATACATCGAGATATCTGTCAAGCTTCCTGTCCGGACGAACATCTAAAGAATATGAAGCGCCTTCGAGAATTTTATACGGGTCCGTATCATCGAAAGGATAGTTGGCCCGATGTTCACCTTTCATCAGGCCGCCTGCTATGGCAAAATTATCAATCCGGCCGGTCTCTTCGCACTTCCTGAAAGCATAAGGAATCGAGACCTTTCTGTTCGTCTCAATCCGGGGCGCCCAGAAATCGTCCGTAAGCTCGACATCAGTGAAAGGTACCGGCCCGATAGGATAATCCTTTGGGGTATTACTCTTTTCATCGGCACTGCATACCTGAAGACCTGTTGCCAGACAAATCCCCAATATTAATATAGCTATCTCTTTTGCCCTCATGATATGCTCCTTTCGATTTTGCAGTATATTTTGCCCGGCTGGAAACTGTTAGAGTATCTTGGTTCTATCGATGCTGATACACATCCCAGCCCATATAGTTTTCAAGAGCTTCTGCTATTGCGTCGGCTTTTTCTGTCTTGTTTACTGCAACGTGATGTTCGAAGCCCATCCTGCATATGTATTGCAAAAGCCTCTGAAGATTTGCGATTTTCATCACGCCATATCCACCGAATGAATCGAGTTTGTCGTTTGTAAATTCACCCTCACCTACATAAACGCTGATGATACCGGCGCTATCGTCGGTGGCGGTTCTGCAGAAAGTCGCCTTGCCCGGTGCTATCCTGCCGACAATGGTTCCGTAAGTGTTGTCCTTTCCGACGGCCCCGGCAATAATCTCCTGGTAGTCCATTTTTGAACTCTTGAAAAATGACTTTGGCAGATTGCTGCAATGGAACAAGACGGTCTTGTCAGGGTCGGAGCCGTAGTTATTGTTCCAGTCTAAAAGGGCGCTGGGTGTGCCGCCGGCCAATTGAAGAATGTACATTCCCAGCAAGCCCGTTATATCAACCTCGCATGCGCTCGGAACCAGCGACTCGCTCATTATGCTCATAAGTGTACAGGGTACTATACCAAAGAATTCCTCAAGAGAAGTCCAGCACTGAATGGCCGTACCGTCAAGCTCGGTCTCTCGAATCCATTTATCCACAACATAACCGAATTTGGCCATCTTTAAGAGTTTGTCGGTAGGAATAGATTTGGTCGGGATGTATTTCTGGATAGCGTTCAATTTTCTCTTCACTGCCCTGTCGTTATCGCTAAGCCGGTCAACTCTCCCGAGAATTTCGGATAAATCTATCGTCTCTACCGAAATGCCCGATAGCTCGAGGATTTTTTCGCTGAAGCGAACAGTATTAAAAGCACCGGTGCGGGCTCCGATAGCGCCGAACCTGGCGTTCTTTAAGCCTTTAATAATTCTGCACACCGAAGCAAAATCACTCAAATCTTTTTTGAACTCAGCCGAGGCAGCCTTTACTGTGTGTGAGTTCGTCAGCGTAAATGGAATACCGGCTTGCCTGAGATTGTTACAAACACTCATCTTGCCGCAGAAAGAATCCCGCCTGTTGGCTATGCTCATTTTGTCCTGTGCATCCGGTTCGGCGTGTATCAGAATCGGGACATTAAGCCCTGAGCGTTTGATTGTCTCGGCCACTCCTTTTTCATCACCGAAGTTCGGCAGTGTTACGATTACCCCGTCAATTTTGTCGGCCTTTTCTGAAAAAAGAGCGGCACATTTCTTGGCATCCTCGAAAGTCTCAACCGCACCGTATTTCGTCTGCTGCATCGATAAAGCGACCGAGTTGAAACCGTTTTTCTTGAGCACATCAAGTATATCTTTTCGTCCCTGCTTTGCTAACGCATCCGGGAAAAAACCTCTGTTTCCGACGATTACTCCGAACGTTGTTTTTTTCATTTTTATTTCTCCTAAAAAATCAAGAGACAAAATTAAAG
Organism: Planctomycetota bacterium; assembly: GCA_014384025.1. Classification (GTDB taxonomy): domain Bacteria; phylum Planctomycetota; class Phycisphaerae; order Sedimentisphaerales; family Anaerobacaceae; genus NIOZ-UU13. The sequence continues at coordinate 4,326 of JACNGQ010000072.1, forward strand.
TTGGCCGTAATAAGCGTTCTTACCGTGTTTCCGAAGGTAATGTTTGTCAAGAAGGGCCTGGCTGATAGGCCCTTGCTGGGGATTTATAGTTATAGTGCCCAGAGCCATTGCCGCCGTCTGCTCCAGCACAACCATAGATTCGACGGAAGCCGAGGCGGATTTGCCCCAGGTGAAAGGGCCATGGTTGGCCACAAGCACCGCTGGCATTGCCATTGGATCCATGCCGGCAAATCGTCTGACAATACACTTTCCCGTGTTCAGCTCATAATCGCTTTGTATTTCATCTTCCGTCATTACATCAGTGACAGGCACCGCCCCGTAAAAATAATCGGCGCCGGTCGTGCCGAAACATGGAATTCCCTTACATGCCTGTGCCCACGTAGTTGCCCCGACTGGATGGGCATGGCATATACCGCCGATAGATTCGAAATTTCTGTAAAGTTCAAGATGGGTCGGCGTATCCGACGAGGGTTTGAGGGTCCCTTCGATAATATTTCCATCCAAATCAAGTAATACTATTTTTTCGGCAGTCAGCTCCTCGTACATAACACCGCTGGGTTTTATGGCTATTACGCCTTTCGAGCGGTATATTTCACTTACATTGCCCCAACTATAAATAACGAGCTTTTGCTTTTGCAGTTCAAGGTTTGCATCGCAAACAGCTTTTCTTAAATCTTCGTACACAGCAAGCCCTCTCAAAAAATCAAACGCTGTCTTTTATATCCAAAAGCTCTTTCATAACGTTTGCCAGTTTGCCGGAATAATTCGTTGTACCAAAGGCATCGTGTAACTGTTTATAAAGGGCATATAATTTTGTATAGAGCTTATGATTTTCCTCTATAGGCTTATAAGTGACATCCTTAATCCCGCACATAGCGCCCTGGGCGTCGGGTACATTATCGAAACCGCCGGTCTTTTTACCTGCTACCACGGCCCCGGCTATACAGGAACCCAGCGCACAGCTCTGGACTGAACGGGAAATGTTCATCTGCCTTCCGGTTACGTCGGAATAAATCTGCATAAGCAGAGGATTCTTTTCGGCAATCCCTCCGCAGTTTATTACTTCTGAAACCTTAACGCCGTATTCCTCGAATCTGTTGATAATTGTAAGGGCCCCGAATGCCGTTGCTTCTATCAGTGCCCTGTAAATTTCTTCCGGCCTTGTGTGCAATGTTTGTCCCACCAATAGCCCGGTCAATCTCTGGTCAACGAGTATTGTTCTGTTGCCGTTGTTCCAGTCAAGCGCCAACAGGCCGGACTGACCCGGCTTAAGATTTGCCGCCCTTTCCGTAAGAGCTTCATGAGAGCCGGCCTCTTTTCCGCCGGCCTGGATATAATTAACGAACCAGTTAAAGATGTCACCTACCGCGGATTGACCCGCCTCAAGACCGAAGAAGCCCGGCAGGATGGAACCATCGACTATGCCGCATATGCCGGGCACATCCGCCAGTTCTCTGCTTGTCTCAAAGACAAGCATATCACATGTGCTGGTGCCGATTATTTTAATCAGTTTGCCCGGAGCGATGCCGGAGCCGACTGCACCTAAGTGAGCATCGAAGGCCCCCACCGCTACGGGGATACCTGCGGGCAATCCGAGCTTCAGCGCCCATTGCTCCGTAAGCGTTCCTGCTTGTGTTTCAACAGTATAGGTTTCATCATACAGCCTCTCGCGAAGTGCTCCGAGCTTGGGATCGAGTTTTGCGAGGAAATCTTCTGCAGGCAGCCCGCCCCACTGGCTATTGAACATAGCTTTATGGCCGGCGGCACAGCGGCTTCGTTTAATCATGTCCGGCTTTGCAGTGTCCGTTAAAACCGCAGGAATATAATCGCAGCATTCTACCCAGCTATATGCCGCATCGAAAACCGCAGGATCGGTTCGCAGACAGTGAAGCACCTTGCTGAAAAACCATTCGGATGAATATGTCCCCCCGCATTTGGCGAGGTATTCGGGATGTTCTTTTTGAGCTGATTCGGTAATCTCCGCCGCCTCGGCGTGGGCGGTGTGGTCTTTCCAAAGCCAGGCGTAGGCGTTTGGATTGTCCTTGAAGGGCTCTGACATACTCAAAGGTATGCCGTTTTCATCCACAGGTATAGGCGTCGAGCCCGTTGTATCAATGCCGATGCCTATTATCCGGTTGGTGTCGAAATTCTTGTCGGCTTTCCTGGCCTGTGCAATTGCTGCTTTTATGGTAACCTCAATGCCCTTTATGTAGTCGGCAGGATTTTGCCTTGCCAGGTTATGGTCGGCCGAATCAAGAATAATGCCGGCCTCGCCCGTTTCATATTCATATACCGACGTGCCTAACTCATTGCCGTTGGCCACATCAACCAACAAAGCTCTCACAGAGTTGGTCCCGTAATCAAGTCCGATTGTATATGCCATAATTTGCCCTCTTAAAAAATTAATTATTCCCTATGCTGATAGTAGATGCTTTTGCCTGATTTGTCAAGCGTTCAATTCGGCTTTGAAAATTCCGAATTTTATAAAGTGATTCAATGGTTTGTTTGCAATAAATGGCACATCACGAACGTCTATCAGGACAGAATAGAGAAGCTCAGTAATATAAGGGAATATAACTATGAAAGATAATCATTACTTAAAACCAGCCTGGACACATAATGGCTCCATAAAAACAGACCTTCCCTTGACGGTAATAGGAAAGAAAAGGAGAAGATTAATAGAGGCCTTTGATGCAGGCCAGCTCTTTTGTGTCGGTAAAGTTTACCTAAGGACCAATAACGGCTCAGTAAGAATAAGATAACGGTTTAAACTCATCAATGTTAACGGAGTTTGACATTTCTCATTTAACGCTTTTATGAAAAATCTTACTTTTGTCAATTTTAAGTAATTATTCTATTGTATTTCCCGAAAGCGCCATCGGCGACCAGCAAGGCCACCTCTCTCGTGCCGGATTATTTGTCAATCTTTTTTGCTCGCTTCCATCTGTATTCATTACATAAATCTCATTATTTCCATCTCTGCTTGAAACAAAAGCTATTTTCTTTCCATTAGGAGACCATGAGGGATTTCCTTCATTAGCAGGATTATTTGTCAATCTTTTCTGCCCGCTTCCATCTGTATTCATAACATAAATCCCAAAATTCTTATCCCGGTTTGAAGTAAAAGCTATCTTTTTCCCATCGGAAGACCACGAAGGACCCGTATCACGAGCAGGATTGTTTGTTAACCTCTCCTGATCACTTCCATCCGCATTCATAATATAAATCTCAGAATTTCCATCTCTTTCTGAACAAAAGGCTATCTTCATTCCATCTGGAGACCAGGAAGGACTCATATCATGACTGCGATTGTTTGTTAGTCTTTTTTTGTTTCTTCCATCTGGATTCATAACATATATTTCAAAACTTTCTTCACTGAGTGAATGGAATGCTATCTTCTGTCCATCTTGAGACCAGCAGGGAACCTGGTTCCGAGAAGAATTATTTGTCAGATTCGTTTGCTTGCTTCCATCAGCATTCATAACATAAATTTCAGGATTTTCATCTTTCCTGAATTCAAAAGCTATCTTCCTTCCATCCGGAGACCATGAGGGGAATATATCATCATGAGCATTATTAGTAAGTCTTTTCAAACCGCTGCCATCTGCATTCATAATATAAATCTCATAATTTCCATCTCTGTCTGAAGCAAAAGCAATCTTGTTTACATTTCCCACAGAACCAGAATCTGTTGGTGAGATATTTTCTTTTGACGGCTCTTGCTCAACTGTCTCTGTTGACGTGATTTCTTCCTCCTGCGGCTCTTGTTTTTTACAGCCATATATTCCAAAGCCAATCATCGCACCTGCAAAAACCACTAAAATAGTTGATATTACGGGCATAATACATTTCTTTCTGAATCTCATAATATTTCTCCCTATTTAATTTAGAGTGTCTAATAAAATCCACTTGGATGGTCTCTTTCCCAAATATTCCTAATTAAGTTCGACATAGGTGAAATGTTCAAAGGCTGTACACTTTTTTAGAAAAAGCAGCAATATCAACAATCGTAGTAGCAATCATCCAAGATGTCTATAAGAGGTGCGGAATCTCTTCAATAATTGATAATACCTTTATGTGTTAGAGAGGACAATTAAAATAATACTCATCCGTTATTTTTTTCAGGCTTTTATTTATGCTGTATTATTTTTTTATAGAAGTTTTTTCAGGGATTTGGCTTTTCATCTAATGGCGAATATTGAAATGCAGAAGGAAGATAGTGTTGTCTAAACAGATTTTATCACAACGAGGGTGATATCATCAAGTTGCGGCGTAGGCGAGCTGAAATTGGTAACATCATCAATTATTTCCGAACAAATCTCAGTTGCTGACTTGTCGTTGTCTCTTATTATGATATTGCGAAGCCGATCTTTGCCGAACATAACTCCACCCTCGTTTTGTGCCTCCCAGATTCCATCGGTCCCAACAACAACGACATCACCGGCCTTAAGAAATACAGGCCCGCCTTGCCCAAAACTTGCGTTTTCCATTATCCCGACCGGCATACCTGTATTTGGCAATTCTTCGATCTTGCCGTTGTCTTTATGATACCACAAAGCAGGGTCGTGCCCTCCGGAAACCCATAAAAGAGATTTTTGATTTGCATCAAGGATGCCATAGAAAAGCGTTATGAATTTATCGTAGTCGGTATCGCTTTCAATATGCCGGTTGAGAACTTCAAAAAGTTTTGTAAGGTCGGCTCCATAATGTTGGGCATTACTCCTGAGAACACTCCTGACAGTGGCCATCAACAGGGCCGCCCCGATTCCATGACCGGTCACATCACCAAGTGCTATTCCAACAATGCCCGACCCGAGTTGATTCAATTCAATAAAATCATAATAATCCCCTCCGGTCTCATCGCAATACTTACAATTGCCGGCCAGCTCGAAGCCTTCGAGTTTCGGAGCAGTCCCGGGTAAAAGGTTCTGTTGTATCGCTCTTGCTAATTCAAGCGATCCTTGCATCTTCTCCATGGCCTTGAGTTTCGGGCCGGTCTGGTTGAAGATGTCCCCCAACTGCTGAAGCTCATCGTTTGTAGTGATGTTTACCCTGACGTCGAAATCCCCCTGGGCCAGTTTCCCGGCCGCGTCGGCCAGATGGGTAATAGGCACCGTTAATTTATGGGCACGCATTACTGCAAGAACAACCGCAGCTGCTATTACGATAAAAATCAGAAAAGTGATGATTTGTATTGAACGGATATTATCTCGAAAGAGCATATCTTGAGCATTTTTCGCCTGCTCCGTGATTAGTTGATAAGGGACCACCAGCATGGGAAAGCCCCCTCCGCGTTCTGAAGAGCCGTAAACCCAAAGAGAATCAACACCATTGTAAGGCCGGCGTATGAAGCCTGCGTTTCCTTTGCGGGAATCTTCAATCATATGCTCGGCGTCCTGAGGACTGCATATATCAATGAGCCTGGAGGGTTTGCCGGGACCTTCCTGGCTTTGCAGAAATGTCGTGCAGCAGATGACTTCGGCATCGTTCGGATCCGACTCCTGCCGTCGCGGAAGCCGTATCAGAAGTTTCCAGGCCCCTTTCTGCCACTCTTGAGGAATTTCCATTTTGTCCAGCATACCCGATAGATCGATATCTACTGCTATAACGCCTGCAAAAGTATTGTCCTGGTCGAAAAGAGGAAGTGTTGTAGTCATGACCGTTCTGCCTGTTAGTGGTTCGATGCGCTGAGTGGGGATAAACTGTCTGCGCCCTTTTGCATTATCATACCAGGATTCTTTCCGCAAATCATACTCCTGCTCATACGGCCACAGGCCGGGAGATGGGTACAGCCCGACTGTCCCGTCTTCGAAGATGGTGTATATCCATAGTATAGATTCAGGATTAATGGCATATATATTTCTGCATGTACGGGCCAGTTGTGTTGATTTTGCCTGAAAGGAATTTTGAGATTCACTCTGACTGGACTGAACAAACTGTGACCCGAAATCCATCACTTGATTTGACTGTAGCTGGTGGTTGGTGAATTTGTATTTGATATTCGTTTCAGCCGGTATATCTTCCGATGGCGGTTGAATAAAAGAGCGGCGTGCGCTTGGACCCTCTCTGCTTACATTGATCTCCCACAGGTTCTGCTGGACCTGATCAACATAATGACGGATTCCGAACCGCGCTGCCTGACGCGAGAGTTTGAGCTTCTCCTCATAGTTCTTGATTGTCTGTATGAGTGTGTCGTGTGCCCTTTCCTCAACCGCCGACCACAATGCTCTTTGGATTCGATTTCGTACATGATGTGAAAATGAGATATCGAAGATGAAATATGCTACCAATGGAACAACAGATACGCTCAGGAATAAAATCAATAATTTATTGCGTATTTTCATTTCTTCTTCAAAACAAAATTTCGGGCCGCACTACTTTCCGGTCAGGAAAAGTAGGAATAATTCTCTGCCCCTTCCTTCTGTTGCACACTAAGATATATTAAATATCTTTGTCAGTTGCGTGATTTCGAAAAGTTTGTGGAGATTCTTGTCCAAATTACGCAATTCTAATTTGCCGCCGCGTTCGCCTACCCTCTTGTGGATTCTTACCAATAGCCCCAGCATGGCGGATGTCATGAATCTCACATTGGCAAAATTAAGAACCAACTGGTTTTCTTGGTTCTTTTCGATAACAGATTCTAAAGACTTATGCAGTTCCCTGATTTGTGCTTCTTCGAGGATTTGCTCATCTTCAAACGTAACAAAGGTCATATCTATACCGTACTCAGCCTTTATTGGCGACTGTTTTTGATCCATTTCTACATCCTTTCTCGTCTCGGTACTTTTTATATTAATCTTCTCGTTACTTATAGAGAGTTCTATCAGTAATACTTCTCTGTTAAAAATTAGTTCAGCCAGAAACTGAAATATAAATACAGTCCAAGCACAAGCCCTAAAACCACGACTGTCATCAGCACTTCTGTAAGCCCCCAGCTTTCACGGATTTCCTTCTTCTGTTCGGCCGTGGCCGTGGCAAAGGTCAATTCAGCAATTTGTTCGTAGTTCGGCGGGGCCGTCACCAGTGACACCCCCACGATGGCTACAATGCTTATTAACAGCAGCCAGCCCGAAGCAAAGAGGAAGTTGTACTGTCCGACATTAACCAGCCATTCGGGCGATGTAACATAGGCATCATCACCCCCAGTCAGTGCCTGCAGAATAAGTTTGGTCATACCCGCGATAAAACCAATCGTCAGGCCGGCCACCGCGCCCTTGCCGTTAATCCGCTTACAGAAAAGGCCAAGAAGAAAGACCGCGGTTATCGGCGGCGCCAGATAGCTTTGCGTATCCTGGAGATACTTGTATAGACCCCCCTGGGAAACCCGTTGCATAACGGGAATCCAGATTATTCCCATTACAACTACCCCCAGCGTCGCGATTCTACCAACCGTCACCAGATGCCGTTCGGATGCATTAGGATTGATCTTTTCATAAATATCCACCGTAAAAAGCGAAGCGCACGAATTGAAAAGCGATGACAGCGAGCTCATCAAAGCCGCCAATAAGCCTGCGACTACCAAACCACGCAGACCGGCCGGTAGCAGTGAGCTGACCATAACCGCAAAGACTTTGTCCCCGTCAAGCACTTCCTGACCCTCAGCCATTTTCATAGGGATTGTAATGAGTCCTTTTTGATGCAGTGCATAGCCGATAAGACCGGGCACGATGAAAATCATAACCGGCCATACTTTCAAAAAACTGCCCCAAAGAGCGCCGCGACGGGCGTTCTTAAGGTCTTTAGCTGAAAGCGCCCTCTGCACGATATACTGGTCAGTGCACCAGTACCATATCCCGATAATAGGTGAAGCTATTAATATACCCAGCCACGGGAAATCCGGATCGGTATTTGGCCGCCACAGTGCAAATTTTTCAATATTATCACTGCATATTGTCTGCAGCTCGCCCCAGCCGCCGAGCTTGCTCAGACCGAAATAAGTAATAAAGAATGAGCCGATTAAAAGAATGACCGTCTGGACCGTATCGGTATAAACGACAGCTCGCAGACCGCCGAGTACTGTATATACTCCGGTAAGGGTAACCGTCAACAGCGCCCCTATCCAGAACGCGTCGAGAGCAAAATTATCTGTTATCGGTATATTTATCTCAGGCAAAAGCACATTAAAAACCACACCCCCCGCATACACTGTCACCGATACCTTCGTAAACACATAAGCTATAAGTGACACTATAGACAATATCCAGCGGGAGGCCGGATTGAACCGCTTCTCAAGAAACTCCGGCATGGTAAAGACCTTCGAGCGGTAATAAAACGGTATAAACAGCCAGGACAGCATGACCACGCACCAGGCGTGCAGTTCCCAGTGTGCCATACCCATACCGCTGGTGGACCCCTGCCCCGCCAGTCCGACGATATGTTCTGAACCGATATTTGAGGCAAAGATTGAAGCACCGACAACAAACCACGGCATATTTCTGCCGGCTAAGAAATAATCCGTCGAAGTCCTCTGCTTCTGCAGGACCACCCACCAGACTATTACCAGCATAATGCCGAAGTAACCTGCAATCGCTATCCAGTCCAATGTCTCAAAGCCACCCATAAATCAGTCCTTTCATATTTAGAGCTTCCCTTGGTCACCTTTAACTCAAACCGTTTTTGACGCTATTTTCAAAACAGAAACCTTCCATATAAGCCCAACTACAATAAATTTCAAGACTTTTCCATTTTCTTTATATGACTTTACAACAGGTGTGTGCATGTCGTTATTGTTGTTGGGGAGGTTCGCGAACCGCCCTTCCGAATCGTCAATAATAAATTAAATGAGTTTACCCTCGGTGTGTGCTTGCTTGTTTTTTTGCCGGGGGCATTTCTACCTGCGTTTAGCACCGGTTTTAATTACTCCACCACTTTGTGTCTGCGTGACTGTTCGATGTTATGAATCGCACTAAAAACAGCTCCCTAACAAGGAATAAGAGGTTGCAATTCCAATCTGAATGCGATAAAATCATATATCTTAAGTTTTATCAAGCTGCCAGGTCGAGTGGGTAAAATGAGTCGTGAGGTAAAGCGATGGTAATACGCGAAAAAAGACGAAACGAGACGGCAAATGGGATGCTGAGTCCCAGTGCGAAGGTGCGCAAGAGCAGACGGTTTTGGCTAATCCTTCTTTTGGCAGCTATTGCAGTGACCGCAGTTATATTCTCAGGGTGGATGAGATCCTCCACCTCGGCTGATACCGGCGGGGCTGGCGGCACTTTCGAAGTGCGTAAAGACGACCTCACCATCACAGTGACCGAGAGTGGCAGCACCAAAGCCAACCAGACGATAGATATCAGGTCCGAGGTCTATAATGAGGCGACTATAATTAGGCTTGTTCCCGAAGGTACTTACGTTACACAGCAAGATGTAGATGCCGGAAAGCTGCTCGTGGAGCTGGATTCTTCGAGTTTGGAAGAAAGACTCAAAGAAGAAGAAAAAGGCCTTGCCAGTGACGAGGCAATGCTTACCGAGGCTCAGGAGAATTATCACATTCAGCAAAACCAGAACGAAAGCGATATTACTGCGGCTAAACTGGCGGTGCAATTCGGCCTCCTCGACCTCCAGAGTTTCTTGGGAAAGAGCGCCTCGCAGAAACTCCTCGATGAAGCGGCTAAAGACCCTAACGCGACGATTGAGACGGCGACGCTGGTGGAGTTATTCGCCGACGCCAACAACCTGGGTGGGGAGGCCTTACAGAAGCAAAAACAATCTGAAAATGATATTCTTCTTGCCAGGGGACAGCTCGAAAAGGCCACGGATGTTTTCACGGGCACACAGAAGCTTTACGATGCGAATTACGCCTCTACCCTTGAATTGAAGAGTGCTGAGCTTGATGTCGAGCGATATCGGATTCAAAAAGAAAGTGCCGACGAATCTCTGAGATTGTACAAGCTCTACGGTCTTCCAAAACAAACGATGCTGTTACTCAGTGCGTACAAGGAAGCCGGACATGAGCTCAGGCGGACCCAGGCCCGTGCCCGCTCGAGAATGGCACAGGCCCAGGCCAGGCTCAGCAATGCAGAAGAAGATGTAGTTGAGTCAAGAGAAGACGTGCAAAGAAGGAGTAAACAGGTTGCTGCCTGTACGATCAAAGCGCCGGCGCCCGGCCTCGTGGTGTATGGTACAAGCGGCGACTCCTACAGATACAGAGAGGCAGGACCTATCCAGGAAGGGGGCAAGGTTTTTCAGCGTCAGACCATTATATCACTTCCGAATACCGCAGAACTGATTGTTGAGGTCCGTGTCCACGAGGTCGATGTCGATAAAGTGCGACCGGGTCAGAGCGCGACCATTACTGCTGAAGCCTTTCCCGATAAAACCTTTCACGGTAAAGTGCTTAGCGTTGCGCCCCTGCCTGACACGCAGCGTGGTTATCTCAGTCCCGACGTCAAGGTTTACATCACTAAGGTCAGCATGGAGGATTCACACAGTTCTCTGCGGCCCGGGATGTCGGCAAAGGTTGAGATTCTGGTTGAGCAATTGAACGATGTTATGATTGTGCCTGTCCAGGTTGTTGCAAATCGCTCAGGCAGGAAGGTTTGTTATATCGCCACCGACAGCGGGCCCCAGGAACGTCAGGTCGAAACCGGGGCCTTTAACAACACCTTCGTTCAGATAGTCAGCGGCGTGGAAGTCGGCGATAACGTGCTCTTGATTCCACCACGAATGGTTTCGCCGCAACCGGATTCCAAACCGGAAGAAACAGTCACCGCCGTCGCTGAAAAAAAATCGACAAACGATAAACCGTCAGAAACCAAAGTTACCGGCCAGAACGCTAAACCACTCTAACAAATAACCATTCATCAATTATCAATCGAAAAGGTAGGGTCTGCAACTTGTTTGCACACGCTGTTTTCTGACACACGACATTACATGTGTACACGTGTAAAAAGACAAGCCATCCAATCTGAAATCCACTTCTCTCCCCTTCATTCTGAGCGGAGTCGAAGGGCTCAATCCCAATAATCAATAGTCATTCATCAATAATCATTTGCAACGTGGTTGCCCTAATACGCAATACGAAATACGAAAACGTCATCCCGACCGCAGTGGAGGGATCTATTCAAGTAGTTGCCCGAAGGGCCTCCATAATTTTACTTTTTACACTTTGACTTTTAATTTTCTTTT
>JACNGQ010000050.1 GCA_014384025.1 Planctomycetota bacterium
TAATTGAAAGAGTGCCTAAAGTGACTAAAGTGCCTAAAGTGAGCTAAAGTTGGATAATTGATGCTCATAAACACTAAATCCTAATATCTAAATTCTAAACAATCTCAAAATCCTAATGATTCAAATTCAAAACTCCTAATATGAGGGCAGAAAAACCCCATTAGAGTATAAGGCACTCTAACGGGGCAAGGCACTGCCTCTATAATTAGACGAGTGTGCAGTTTTGAGTCGAAAAAAGTCTCGTTTTTCGATGCTGGATTCTCGTAACTCGATATAGGAAAAGGAGATAAAAAATTTTGAAAATTTAGATTTTTGTTTTTGAGAGTGAGCGTTTTTGACCGAAACATTCGGCTATTTTGCCTATTTTAACGCAAAGGCGGACTTTGGTTTTGATTGATTTTGGAACTTTATCAAGGTAACGCTAATAAGATTCAGATTTTTTAATCAACATTAACATCCGCAGAAACGCTTTATATTAATAAAGCGCGGAAGGTTTGTTCTGATATATTGCTACTCTATTAAGTAGGAAATAAGCAGATGTTTTAAATATAGATAAGAAAACTGATTTATTTTGGTCCATTTTCATATCTACCTCGAGTTAATAAGTAGCTTCTGCTGCTCCTTATAACAAGAAGAGAAAATCAAGATGGAAAACAATACAGTTGATGTTGAAACTATAAACATTCTTTTAATCGGTGATGAAAAGGACATCGCCGAGGGCATAAGACTGATTCATGCCCATTATCGAGAAAAGATCGTTTGGATCATACGCCGAAAAGCATTGAGTGCTCAAAAACATGACCTATCCGATATATATCAAAATGTTATTTTAAGCATTCTAGAATGTGCTAAAAAGGGGAATTACGACCCTGACGCCCAAAAGCTTGAAAGTTTTATTTATACAATTACATATCGTCGAGCCGTAGATTGGATTAGAGAAAAACATGGTATTATTGAAGAACACAATACCGACCTACTTGTAGAAGCTACCCAAGAAATTATCTCAGAATCAAAGTATAATGAATACTGGCAAAAAGCTCAGATTGAAGAAAAAAGAATTTTAATTTTTGAGACAATCCGAAATTTAATTCCAAGACTCAAACATCGACAGAGGCAAATTGCAGAGATTATCATTGAGAACTTTCCAAATCTATTTGAAATATCAGATATAAAAAAACAACTTTTAAGACAATACGGAGAAGATGTTACTACAGTAGCAGTAAAACGTGCCAGACAGGAAGTCATTAATAAAATAAAAGAAAGCTTAGAACGTGCTGGTTACGGAGGGTATGCAAATGAGTAACATAAATAAAAATATTGATAAAGATGAAAGAGCATTAGAAGCGTTACTAGCAGCAGCTTTTCGTTTGGATTTTCCAGAAGAAATCAATGATGAAAAAGCAGAAAAGATTTTTCAACAGTCTGCTAAGCTTTCAGAAGAAGACAAAGAAGAAATAAACTCCTGGGGAACAGATTTCATAGAAAAGCTTATCGAGGGACGGAAGGCAAAATTAGATATACGCGGGAAAGATATAATTGTTAATGAAGAACTAGAGATGGAATATATGGCCATGAATCGAGATAAAGATGTTAATGGTCTTAATGAAGAAACACAACGTAAGATTGATGAAGAACGTAAAAAGGCCCTTGAGGAAGAAGAAAAGAAGAATGACGATAAAAGCAACGAGTCCTGAAGTTAAACAAATAATCGATGATTTGCAAGATAATGTAGATTTACCGATTGATCTCGACAAAATAATTAATAACGAGGGCAATATTCGAACAAGGCCAGCAAACTATGGGAATAAATTTGATGGAAGAATAGAATATATTTCAGATAAGAATATTTTTATCCTTTATCATCCGAAACTAATAAGCCCGAGAGTAAGATTTTCTATTGCTCATGAGTTAGGTCATTTCTATATACCTGAACACAGAAAGCTGCTCCTTTCCGGTAAATCCCATAATTCAAAGGCAGGTTTTATCAGCAACAAGAGGCTGGAAAGGGAAGCCGATGAATTTGCTTCTCACTTGTTAGTCCCAGAGAGTTATCTTAATGAACTACTATTCAAAAAAACTTTTCTTACATTAAAAGACTTACTTAAACTTGCAAATGAACTACAAGTATCAGCTACCGCAATGACTATTCGGTATGTCAAAATGACTCCAGAACCTTGCGCTGTTATTCTTTCACAGGAAGGGCAGCAGAAATTTTATCTAGCCTCTGAGGAAATGGAATACACAGGTTTTCAGTGGAGAGGATGCAAAGATATTCCATGGAATAGCGCTAGTGCCAAAGCTTCTAAGAATCAAGGTAGCGGAGAAGTTTTTGAAGAAGAGACAGATTCTGGCGTGTGGTTTTCTAAGAGAAAAAGAGAACGTAAAATCTGGGAGGAAGCGTTTCCTCTCGGCTATACAGGATTGGTACTGACATTGTTGTCCGATCCGTCATATAACGGTTAATCTTACTATGTAATTAACGAATAATTATTTAAAGGAACTGAAAATGTACGATACTATTCGAGGTCCAGTATTGGATGTTATTGATGGCGACACATTTGATATAAGTGTCACACACACAGGTAAAAACAACAAATACAGTGATACTGAGCGAATTAGAATTGTGGATATCAATACACCTGAGTTAAATACACCTGCTGGCTTGCGTGCAAAGGCTAAACTTAAATCAAAGATCTTAGGCAAAGAAATCAGATGTCATGTTCATGCTCGTGATTCTTACCAGCGACTTGTTGGAGACGTAGAATATGTATGAAAAACCATAAAGAAAAGTGAGGTGTTTCATGGATGTATATTATGTAAACAAAAAAGCACAAAACAATGGAGATCATGAAGTCCACACATCAGATTGTACCTATTTGCCAAATCAAGAGAACAGGCTGTATCTAGGATCGTTTTCTAACTGTCATGATGCAGTACGAGAGGCAAAGAAACACTATTCTCAATCTAATGGTTGTTACTACTGCTCATATGAATGTCATACAACTTAGAAGGTAATACCGACCACGCCAAGCGGGGACAATGAGAAAGTAGAGGTCATGCCCTATGCAGGAATGACATTGGACCGCATGGGGTAAAGTCCATCCGACGAAACAGGGCAACCACGCGGGGTTGCCCCTACATTGAACAACGCAACTGGACAGATACGTAGTAAGGGCGGTTCATCCCCTGTTGCACGTCAAGTTAGCAGCACTTCCCCTGTTGCGCGTATAGAAAGCATCTCTCGGGGACAAGCTCTGGATAAACTCGGGTAAACTCGGGCATATTGGGTATTGCTGGTACGGTAAAAAGTCTTTTTTTCCTGTAACAGTTGTATTGTTTGGGCGTTCTGTATAATAGACTGTATAAAATTAAGGCAACAGGAGAAATTTAATGCCGGAAGGGCACGATACAAGCACTTCAAGCGATGAACAAATCATCAGAGCTACATTAGGTGGTGATATTTCATCTTTCGGTATTATTGTGGAGCGATATTGGGATATGTCAGCCGCATTCGCACTAAGCAAGATTAAAAATACCTCTGACGCCGAAGACGTTGCGCAGGAAAGCTTCATAAAGGCTTATTCACAACTGCACAGGCTTCGGAATCCGTCCCGTTTTGCCGGCTGGCTAAGTAAAATAGTCTCACAGCAGTGTGTTAATCACATACGCAAAAATTCCCATCAAAGAACCGCTTCGAGCTATGCCTCATACGAAGCTGATGTATCAGCACAGGCTGTTATATGCAGCAGTAATCCGGGACTTACTAATGAACAGGTCCACTTCGTCAGAAAGACGATAAGCAAGCTGCCGGAGAAGTTCCGGAAGGTGATTATTATGCGATTTGCGGCGGGGCTATCGGCGGCGCAGATTGCGGAAAAATTAGGTAAACGGCACGGAACAGTCAGAGTCTGGCTGCACCGAGCATATCAAATATTACGCAAAGACCTTGTATCACTTTTAGAGGAGGTCGAATAATTATGAACTGTGAAAAATATACCGAACTTATCGAAAAATATTTAATCGCAGATATTGAAGAGGCCGAACTTGACCGGCTGAAAGACCATATCCGGCAATGTGAATCCTGCGGCAAGAAGTTCGAGGAGATCGGCAGGCTGGAGGAATTCGTAAAAAGCTCATTTTCTTCGGCTACTACTGCAAAGCAGGCTTCTGAGTCTATCATGTCTAAACTGCCGGAAACTCGGGCTGCTTCAGCGCCGGTGATATTGTTCAGTAAACAAATGGCAGTTGCTGCCAGTATCTTTTTGGCTGTAGGGCTTTTATCGGGATTTGTGCTGGGCAAATTTAATGCCGACAAGCGAACCGAAGTACCGACGGCGGCAAAGGTGCCGATGAAAGTCGCCAGGCTCGAAGGGACGGTCCTTGTAAAGCACCGGGATTCAGAGCTTTGGCATCCGATGCAGCCCGACTCCGATATATATCTGGGTGATAAGTTTCATTCGGCGCCGAAGTCGGCGTTAGTTTTGGAACTGGAGAACCAATCCACTCTCGAATTGAATCAGAACAGCATACTGGTTTTGAAATTATATAACGGCGAAACGCAGTTTTATCTTGAGTACGGCAAATTAGCAGCCGCTTTAGAGAGCCCGCATCCGCCATTTTTTGTCAGCACTCCGCACGGCCGGGTGGAGGCGCTGGGAACAGAATTTACCGTAAACGTCGAATAGACAAAGCAAACCGCCCGTCCGCTTAGCCGGGCTGGGCAAGGAGATATTAAATGAAAGCGAATTTAACTAAATTTTGCGCGGTTGTTCTATTGGCAGCGCAGACAATTGTTCTTGCACAGAAGACAGAAGTGAGTGTTCAGAAAGGAAAGGTAATAGCCGAGACGGCAACCGCGAGCGTAACTGTAGATGCCGGGCGAAAGACCGTGCTTACGCCTGACAAAAAGCCAACGGTCACCGTAGATAATCCTTTGGTCGATGACGCTTTGAAGTTGTACAAGCTGATTGAGGCCGAGAAAGAACAGAGCGATTTGAAGATTGACTCGGTCTCCATCATGGTAGGCAAGGCGGACAAGGATGAGGGCGCCGTCGCACTCTATTTCGAGTTTCCAAACTATAGTTCAGAAACAACGGATGTATTTAGGATTCCCCAGATGGCGATTTTCGAGGACTTCAAAGTTTATGACCTGAAAGGCAACCTATGCCAGGTTGATGTAAAACTCCTGAATGAAAGTTCCGCATCCTATAGCATTCATTTTTCGGAGAAAGTTAAGCCGGGAGAACATTTCAAAATGATCGGCGTGGCCAACCCGGACGAAATGCCACTAATTCCCGGCGGAGTGCCCTCGTATAGCAAAGAAGGATCACTGTGGCATTTCAGAACCGCCCTTAATTCAAGGAATTGTCTGAATTACTTTCGCTTCATTCTGCCTGAGTCGGCAATACTGGTTGACTGTAATCGAGAGATTCTTGCGACGGACACAATAGATGGCAGGGTAGCCGTGACTATAAGGAACTACACCGGAGAATATGCCGACGGATGGTGTATGATTTCTTTATTGTGGCCGGACGAAGACGGTACCACAATTGCCGATATACCGGATAAGTATCACGGTCTGCGAAATAAACAAGATGAAAAAAACTCCGAGACATTCAAGCAAGGAATGGACAAAGCACGAGCAGGCATAAAGTACGAAGATCAAAGTACGCCTCTGGCAGCCTTGATAACTGATTATGGCAGTGCTGTACTTAAAGACACGGAGCTTTATGCAAAGGTTAAATATAAGCACCTATCACCCGACCAGATACAAAAACGGGTTGAAAATGCAAAATACTGGGCAAATATTGTCGATGTTCTAAGTATTCCAAGTTGGCCAGAAAATCCCGGCAATGGTTATGTCCATCCAATCTACCTAAGTAGAAAAGGCTCGATGATTTGCGAACACGTGGCACCGATTGTCTTCTGGGGCGGCAAGTGGTATGTACATGACACGAAGCAACATTTTGGTGCTGAGAATAAGTTCGAAAAGCCGACGGTGCAGGAAATTGCAGCGGCCGAAGCCAAAGGTTATCTGACCAATTGGGAGGTAGCCGGTCCATACATACAGCGAGACAAGAAAGCATCGGAACTGTTTGATATTCCGTTTGGCCCGGAACTGCCCGACGCAGATGTTCCCTGGCATCCGGTATCGATCGAACCTTATGAGCAACACCCGGCGCACGTTAATTTGAATGAGTCTCTGCTGCATTTTGAGCAGGCTGTGACCTATCTTCGGACGGAGATTAAGTCGGACAGGGAGAAGGAGTCGCGCCTTGAAATCTATACCGACGACGGGGTCAAGGCCTGGCTTAATGGAAAACTCATTCATGAAAACAATAACAGCCGAGGTATTCCCGAAGAGCCGGACACAGTGGCCGTAACGCTGAAGAAAGGTACCAACAATCTGATGCTCAAGGTGACCGAAGACATTTGGGGCTCTAGAGCCATCGTGCGGCTTCAGGACTAAGGATGCTCAGCCGTTAAAAGTATTAAGGACGTCTCTGAAAAGGGGAGGCCTTTGATTCCGGATTTCCCACATACTTCGTTCCACATGGACTGTAATTTGATAGTATTGAGCCTATGGAGACCGCACAAGAAGGTAGATTGACAATTATCAGAGTGTTCAATGAGAACAAAAGACATACAAAATATTTTGAAAAAAGAGAATGAAAATGGTAAGAAAGTGTTTGATTAAAGACAACAGGAGAAGGCACGACATGGACAAGTTATATATCCATCGGCGATTAGAACATAAACGGATTATGCTATTGGTACCGTTGTTACTCCTGTGCGTTATAACGGGTTGTATATCGAGTCGCTATAGGTCGATTGCCTCGGCCAAAAAGATTAATGGTGATGATGTTTCACTTTACGTGATGAAGTATTACGGAGACTATGGTCCTATAGACCTTCAGACCGGCCGTGGACTCAAGGGATTTTGGAAATGGATCTATGATAAAAAAAAGCCGCAAATCGCAGCCAGTCCACAGGCTGATACGTTTTTTGCCGGAATCGCGGATATTGGACACAAACAAGGTGTCAAGGCCCATATGTGTTCTTGCTTTAGTGCAATGGATCAGAATTCAGAGAGACTCTTCGGACGCAATCACGATTGGCCTACTCATGCAGCTTTGTTGTTGTTCACGGATTCGTCGAATGGATATGCTTCGGTTTCGATGGTCGATATCTCGTGGTTGGGTTTCGATTCGAGTAAGCCGAGCTGGCTGGAACGATTTGCCCTGCTGGGTGCGCCCTATCTGCCGTTTGATGGCATGAATGAATGTGGTGTAGCCGTGGGAATCATGACGGTTCCGCACGCCGATGGCGGCCACGATCAGAATAAAGAAAGATTGGGAATAATGCGGCTTATACGGGAAATACTGGATCATGCGAGTACTGTCAATCAGGCGATCGCTATTGCAGAGAAATACAATGTCGATTTAACTGACGGATTTCCTGCACACCTTCAAGTCAGTGATGTTCACGGAGACGCTGCGATTATCGAATTTATAGATGGTGAGACAACAATAACTCAGAAAGTACTGCCATGGCAAGTCTGTACCAATTTTATTATCTCAGGAAAGACTGAGAAGGAAAGCCTCGATTCGTGTTGGAGGTATAATAAAGCACACACACTGTTAGGGCAAAGCCAAGGTTATCTGTTAGAGCCAAGTGCCATGGTACTTCTGGATAATGTAACTGAGGACGATACGGCATGGTCCATTGTTTACGAACAATCAAGCGGGAAAATCCACTTAGTTGCAGGTCAGGATTATGAACAAGTTTATGAATTTCAGCTGGGAATGAAAGATAAACCTGGTTCAGAGACAATCATTCGTCCGATTCCACCATTAAAAGCAACAAAGCCAAAACCTAGTCAAGGCTCAGGACAGGTTCCCTACAGAAAACCAATACTCCAATGGAAAGCGGGCCAACATGCCCAATCGCACCAAGTCTACTTTGGAACAGATATGCACTCACTTCGTTATATGGGAAATGTGACGAGCCCTGAGTACACAGGATTGCCGGAGCTTCAAAAAGATGTGACGTACTATTGGCGAGTTGATGAGGTTCATAAGGATGAATCGATAGTCAAGGGAGATCTGTGGCGCTTCGAAATCGGCTGGGCAGAGTTGGCTGACGCGACATATGAAGGATTGAAACCAGGTGAATATATGTCGCGTTGGCTGGTTTTAGGACCGATTCCCGTGTTTAAAGACAGACCACGCGATAAAAATAATAAGACTGAAAAAGCGGCTTTTGATAATGACACACTTACCTCCTTTGAAATATATGAGCCAAGTGTTTTGATTGGACAGGTCCCTTACCAATGGAAAATATTTCAATCGGATAATGAGATAATGGATCTGGATCGTGCCTGGAAAAAACGAGAACATGTGATTTGCTACGCCTGGGCTCAGGTCAATATGCCTCAAGAAACAGAGGCGTTTTTGGGAATCGGCTCAGACGACGGTGTCAAAGTTTGGCTCAATGGTGAACTGGTGCATGAAAACTGGGTCGATCGCGGCGTTAAACTGGACGATGATGTTGTTCCCGTTACATTTAGAAAGGGGCATAATCAACTGATCTTAAAGATTCAGAATGGTACGTGGGGATGGGGATACGCTTGTCGGTTACTGGAAGGGGGAACAAAGAAAAGAGTAGTGGAGTAGAGATAAGTCCCCTGCAAAGCCACTGCCCCCCAGGCTATTACAGCAGCGATGGCTGATGTAACACCAATCAATAAAAAATAGGACCTATGAATTATGCTCCATGATATTATCTGTCTTTAATGTTCATACAATTCTGATCCGTTGAATATAATGCAGAATTTAACTTTGCATAGCTTTTTGCATGAGGTTATATACCCAGTCCTCGAAATACAAAGGATAGAGATGCATCTTTTCGCTTGCTAATCTGATTCCTTTTCGAGAGAGCCAGGCCTTTAATTGCTCTTTGTGGTGGGGGAATTGTTCGGCAATTCTTTTTTTGTACAAATCTCTAAGTTTTTTCCGTCTTTTTTTGCAGACTTCCTCAGGCTTGTCGATAGCTCGAAAATAATGCCTTATCTTATCCACTCTCACATCCTCATCCTTCTTGAAAAACCGGACAAGTCTTCTCGGGATCTTATCGGGAAGGACGAATTCGTCATCAACGCCGGCCCGCTCAATTTCACTATGCTCGTAATGAATGAAAGGGTCATAAAAAAATACAGCCGGATGGAAATCGACTCTATGAGTGGCAAGGTGTGGAACAAAGGCGTCCAGTGTCTTTCCAGTTTGAAACAAGTCAAAAGGACCATCACCTATTAATATAGTGTGGCATAATTTATTCAGGTCTCTGCGATTATAACCAACTACTTTATTATAAGCCCTCTGCAGCTTAGGCAAAGTTACTCTGCGCACATCAATTATCAGCAGTCTTGATAAAACAGTATCTACTGCCATACTATCAATTTCCGTGACGGCCTCTCTTATTTCCGTCTTTCGGGGCTTAATCAATTGATAATATTTCATTCTCTCATCGTTATGTATCCTCTCGTAAACATCATTGGCCAGAATGCTGTCCAGCGTCAGGATATGTATAACATTTTTTCTTGAAGGGTGACTTAATATATCCTCCTGGTTATCTTCAAGATTGATCCTATCTTCCAAAGTTTCAGGCCTCCCAATCTTTGACCTTTGCGGTTTCGTTTAAGCTCTCAAAATTATTGCTCACATTCAGGTGCCGATATAGAAAAACTTCCGCCAAAATATCATACGCATTTTTACTGATTTATGTTCTCTTAAACGAGAAGACCCCCTATTGTTTTGTTCATGGCCGAAATAAATTACCGCCCGAATACACGGCGGCCGTCCATATAAGTGCTTATGACTTTGGCATTTCTGATGTCATCGGCCGGGCACGTAAGCAAATCGGTGTCCAAAACGATGAAATCCGCCAGCTTGCCTTGTTCAAGTGAACCGACGTATTTGTCCTGGAAGAGGGCCTTTGCGCAGTTAATCGTGTAGAAACGAATCGCCTGCCGGCGGTCGAGCGCTTCTTCAGGATGCAGCCGGCCCTCGTACCATTTAGCCCGGCGTGTGATGGTAGTCCACATACCAAGGAACGGATCATAGGGATTAATCGAACGCACGGGGCCGATTTTCTGCATGTGATCGGACCCTCCGGCGGCAATACAGTCGGCCTCAAAAAGGCTTCGTAACGGCTGAAAGTAGCGAAGGCGGTCATAACCGAAGTGCTTAGTTAAGGTCCTTGTGTCCAGATACAGCCATGCCGGCTGGATCAGAGGTATCACACCCAACGCGGCCGCCTTATTCACGGATTCGGCGCTCATAAAGTTGGAGTGAGTAATACAGTGCCGGAGTTCTCGAATCGGCATTGTTTTACTAATTTCCTCATAAACATCAAGCAGTGTATGAACAGCTCCATCACCTACGGTGTGGGCGGTAAATTGAAGCTTGGATTCGGTGGCGGTTCGGACCATAGGTAAAAGCCGGTCTTTAGGAATGAATAAGACGCCGCGATAGTCGGGGTCGTCGATCGCATAGATTTTACTCACTCCCCAAGGCTCTCTCATATACGCACTGCCGGTGAGCATACCGCCGTCGAGGAAGACCTTGACACCTATAATCCGGAGCATCGATCCGCCTTTGTACAGCGGGTGCTGAGCAACTTTGCGGATGCTCTCTTTCACCTGTTCAATGGGACCGATGGTATCGACATAATACTGAGCCGCTATGCGAACTGAGAGTTGCCCATTAGAAAGCATCTTCTGATAACGCTCGAGATTCGAAGCATTCGATGAGCCATCGCAAATGCCGGTAATCCCGACTTTATTGTAGTCTTTGAATAATTCGAGCAGACGTTCATAGCAGTCACGTTCCGTCGGCTCTGCGCCGGATTCCGAGCTTTTTATATAGCGGTTGCAACTGCGAAGAATACCAGTAGGTTCGCCGGTTTTCGAGTCCTTCTCGATATACCCCGGTCCTCCATCGGTTACACGGAAATTTTTGTCGATGCCGCTCAACTTCATCGCCAGACTATTAAGCGAGGCATCGGGCCCGGTACGAAAAACGGCAGGATTCTTCGGGGCGGCCTTGTCGAGCTCTTCCCTCGTAGGATAGCGCTGCTCACGAAGCCGCGTTATAAATACCTGCTGCAAGACAATCCACTGGCCATCGGCCAAGACACTCGCACGCATTTTGATGTAGCTCAGGACATCTTCGATAGAATCCATTTGTGGAATCGGATGATCAAACTCGGTCATACATGCTCCGGCCGGATGCACATGAGAATCGATAAATCCCGGCAGGACCATTTTGCCGTTAAGGTCCACAACTTTCGTGTCATCGCCCTTTAATTGTAAAATTTCCTTATTACTACCGACGCCCAGAATTCGATTATCTTTGACGGCCATCGCCCGGCAAATGGAAGATTCCGAATCGACCGTGACAATCTTGCCGTTATAGACAATTAAATCGGCCTCTACTGCGAAAACAGAACTGGACAAACAACAGATTAGAACCAGCATTATTAGCTGAATTCTCAAACATCTACGAATAAATCGTTTCATAGCTCACCTCCGGATATGGATAAGTTACTTTGTCAGTCCCGGCCGAGCCGGGATGGTTTTACTGAAAAAATATAAAACATTATTACACATCAAATAGAGCTAATTGTCAAGCTGTGTATAGCTTCCAGCGATAACAAATCATTTCAGGCCTTCAGCGATTGCCAACAGAAACTTGTCAAGGTTTTTGCCATAGGCCTTGCCGGCTCTTCTCCGCGACTGCGAAATGACAAGGTCGTTATCCAAGTCCACTCTCAAAATCGCCGAGGTCGCCGAACCATGTCCGATTACATTTTTACTCAAGACTGTCGCATCTTCAGGTACATCGTTCTTACCGGCATCCGGATGTTTTTGGCGCATCCAAGTAAGACCGATTCCCCATTCTTGATCTATGGCCGGATAATATGTTTTCAGCGGTTTGGGCAATATCCTGTCAAAGGTCCGGGGCGAGAAAAACTTAAGCTCACCGTAAGAACCTTTATTCAAAAGAAGCTGCCCAAATCTTGCAAAATCACCCGCGGTACTAAAACAACTGAAACCAAGGTCTTCTTCCAGAGTTGTGTCTTTCAACTCAAGCGGATCGAACAAGTTTTCGCGCATCAGTCTGAAAATACTCTTGCCGCTGACTATCTCCATTACTTTGCCCGCAAGGTCATATCCCATTCCGTTGTAGTTGTGCACTTTCCCCGGCTCAAGATAATCAAGCCCGTTTGCTATCACATTTTCAAGCCACGGATTATGCAGTCCGCCCCATTCTTCATGTCCGAATAATCCCGTCGTATGTGTAAAACAATGTCGCAGCGTAATCACCTTGTCACCGGAAACGGGAAAATCAGGCAGATATTTACCGACAGGATCATCTATGTCTATCAATCCCTGATCCACAAACTGTGCAAACATAAGCCCCGTTATCAGCTTTGTCAGAGACGCCATCTCCGTCGGAGTATTACGTGTTATCTGCCCCCATGTCCATTGGCCAAACGGCTCGTGAATAACAACAACACCATGCCGCGCAACAAGGACTATAAAGGGTTCTTCGCTTTCTTCAAACCACTGGCGGCACACTTTGCGAAGCTTGTCGGCAGTCCCGGGCTTAAATCCCGCTTCTTCTTCGGCGCCATGGCGAAGGACCGTCGCCTTCTTTGCCCCTGTCATTTGGGGTACTTTTAACGGAGGATATTTTTTCGCTACGCCCAATATCTTTTGCTTGAGCGCAAGATGATAATCGTGGTCGCGGATTATTGGAGTATCTGTTAATTTCGGGCTGTTTCCGGCAGTCTTCATTTCATGCAAATAGGACAGCAACACCGCTCCCTGCTCTTGGCGCAAAATCGAATACAGTACAATCCTTCCGGCAAATGTTGCAATGGCATCTTCATGCTCGGCCCACATTTGTCTATCGATACCGTCAAGAGCAAGAAAGTCCAAATGGGCCTTTGGCTTCTCACTCCAGCCCAACCAGTATTTAGGCCGGCAATACACAGTGGAAGCCCTTCGGATTATCTCGCCCTTCGGTGTTTTACCTTCTACATAGAAAGCATATCGTCCCGGCTGCTGCGGAGTATTTACTTCATTAAGCTCACCGTCGAACCATCGGGCTTCGAGAGGAAACTCACCCATAACTTTTTCAACAACGTAGGGTCTGTCCCACTCAAGGGCTGGGAACTTGCCCGGCTCGAAAGTATAATCCCAGTGATTACCCAACTGCGGTATAATCCGACAGTTCTGAAACTCAATAATTGCTTCTTTCCTGGTTATTTCTTTTACCGGTTCATCAGAGAATTCTGCTTTTTCTTCGATAGTTTGTATCCGGCTGCAACCAACAAAGGACACCATAAGCAAGACAGAGATTATCAACAGCAATCTGACATTCTTCATTCGACAAGCCTTTCCTGAAATGACGGTTGTTACTTTTCGGACCTAAAAGCTCCACCTCTTCAAGCGCACCAGCGGTATTTTACAGTCACCGGCAACTTGAATAGAAATTCCAAAAGCCCTCTATAGGCAAAATTAGCGGCTTTTCGTGCTCTAAAAACCTTTCCATGATTATAATTCAAGACAAGGGTTTTAGTAAAGCATTGTTCAAGCCCCAATTGAATACCAATCATGCTTTTTCTGCTATCGCTGAAGCCAAAGCAGCTCAATGGCAGGATTCCGGCGCTAAATTGGTTTTTTAAAGGTACGCAATATACCTATGAACTACAATGGAGTGGCACCGTATGCACAATTACCCGGGACATAAGTTGTAGAAATCCGGGCACCAGTTCGAGTTAAAATTGATTTTACATTAGTATCAGCTTAAGATATGATTTATTTGAAACATCCAGTAATTTGGCAAATACAAAAAAAGGAGCTTGATTATTATGTCTAATTCTTCAGAAATAACAAAAAATAGAAACATTGAAATAGATTTAATTGTTGCATCTCAACCCGATCCGTTCAAAACAGTTATCTGGAATGCTATTTATGAAGGTGCGACAGACATACATCTTAACTCGGCCGAAGGGGGAACACTTATCCTATATCGTGTAGATGGAATAATCCATGAAAAACAGCTCCTCTCGGAAGCCGAGGGCAGGCAACTAATCAATCAAATAAAAACAGCGGCGAAACTGAATGCCACAAAGTCCTTTATGCCTCAAGAGGGTCAAATAAAATGGCCCGATGATGAGACACTCCGGGACATTCGAGTTACTGTTGTGCCCGCCGGCAAAAATGCAGAGTCGGCCCATCTGAGGATATTAAGTTTTCCGCAGGGAGGATGGAAAATATCCAGCCTGGGATTGTCAAAAGATGATTTACAGAATATTTCCAGTACCATCAATTCAATGAACGGCCTTGTTTTAATTGCCGGTATTACCGGTTCCGGAAAAACTACTACAATGTATTCATTCGCTTCTTTAGCGGACTTGCGAACTAAAATGGCCTTCTCAATCGAAGACCCAATCGAATTTAACGTACCTTATGCTCAACAGCTCGAAGTGGATGAGCGACATGGCCTTACAATGTACCAGGGTCTGCAAACAATTCTGAGGATGGACCCCGATCTTGTTATGGTTGGCGAGATTAGAGACAGGGACTCGGCCATTGTAACTTCAAGAGCAGCTCTCTCCGGAAAGCTGGTTTTGGCCACTATTCATGCAAAAGACGCTGCGGGAACAATTGATGCGCTGCATTATCTTGGTGTACCATATTATATCATCGGAGGATCAGTTAAATTAATTGTTGCCCAAAATCTTATGAGAAGATTGTGTACGTCTTGCGCAGAAAAACGAACACCGTCCAAAGAAGAAAAGGAGCTTTTTGCCGAGAATGACCTGAAAGTTCCAAAAAAGATTTTTGACGCTACAGGTTGTAAAGAGTGCAACTTCTACGGCTATCAGGGTCTGTTCGCAATTTTCGAGATTGCCAAGATTGATCATGACACTGCTCATATGATAACAGACGGAATACACCAACAGCAGCTAAGAGATCATTTCAGGAAAATCAACATTAATCCGATGCTGGTTGATGGTCTTAAAAAAGTAGCACAAGGAATAACATCTATAGACGAGCTTTATAGAGTGTGCGACTTCAAAATAAAAGAGAGTAAGTTATAATTGGTCCGGATATTCAAATATCCGACTTCAATAGTTTTTGACGCCGGCAATTGCCTCGCCGGTACCGATGAGACGGATATCGGGACGCGGCGGCGGCGACATCCCGTCACCAAGGAAAAAGCCCGGATGCGGCGGTTTGTTATAGACCACATTCTGCCAAGCTATGGCCAGCCGATATTTCGGGGCGTGCATTAAAGTATAGATGCGGTGGTCGGGCGGTATTGTCGTTGTGTAAAGCCGCAGTGCTTTACCGCCCCGGGGGGGCCTC
>JACNGQ010000271.1 GCA_014384025.1 Planctomycetota bacterium
TCGATTACACTCAGGACAGGTTTGGTATATAGTCATAAGATTTCCTTAACGGATCTCCGATTGCGAGGTTCTGGTATAGGTTTCATTTGGGTTGTCGAGCCTAAGACCTTGCCACGCTGTGGCTTATGACTTGCATACTACGATGCTTTCGTTAGACTTCTGTCTAACAGGCCTATATTATACCATATTTTCAGCGAAAAATCAAATGAAATAAATAAAAAACTCCGTGACTTGATGCAGTCAAGTTCAAAGTGAGCTAAAGTGCCTAAAGTGAACTAAAGTTAAAAGTTTGGGCTGGGTCCCCGCTAAGGGCATGCGAGGATGACAATATTATTGAATATTGGCAATTTTGGGTAAAGAATGTGGTTGATTTTTATGATTTTTGGTGGTATTTTTAGTTTTTGAGAGGTTTGCATCGCACAGATTTAAAAAGTGAGATGCCGGATACTCGATGCGAATTAGCGGATTAAAGATTAGAGAATTAGCCTTGCGGAATTTCTTGACAATCTCTAATCTGTGCCATATAAGACACTTAGCATTGCTTAGGATTTTTTGTTAGGTCACTCGAAACTATGAGGTAATTGTAGAAGAATGGATTCCCCTCAACAATTATTAGCTGCTGCATATAGGGATTTAGGATATGTCGAGGGCGATTTATTGGATGCCGCGGATTCCCCGTCAGGTTTCACGTCAGAAGATTGGATAAATAAGGGGGAATGGTTAGCACTTGCCAAAGATATTGAGGCCGAGAAAGTATTCTTTGTTGATAACAATCCAGTAATCGTATTTGCGACGGCAGATTCAAACAAGCAACAAGAGAGATTCCGGAAAATATGGAATATGGCAAGGCCTCCACTGCTTTTTCTTGCTTCTCCTGGAGAACTAGCGGTTTATAATCTAAACCATGGCCCTGCCAGAAACCAAAATGATTGGGAAAAAACACTCGAAAAACGTCAACTTGATACTGCCAAAACAATAGCGGAAGTATCAGAAGAACTGCAAAAATTCAGTCGTGAGCAAATCGAAACCGGCCGGTTGTTTGAAGACGAGCGATTCGGTGATGACAAGCGAGCAGATAAAGCACTCATTGCGGATTTGCAGGTTGTTCGCAATGAATTGCGTGATGCCGGCCTTATAGACAAGTATGCACATTCACTTATTGGCCGGTCGATATTTATACGCTATCTTGAAGACCGAGGAGTTCTTGAAGAAAGCTATTTCAAAATAATTGTCAGAGGCAAACCTAAATGGCGGGAGATTCTTAATACGCCTGTCTCCGGTTCATTTGTTGATCCTGAACTTGAGAAACGATTTTATCCGAGAGTCCTAAGCGATAAAGAATTTACCTACGCCTTATTTAATCAACTCAGCAAAGATTTTAATGGAGATATGTTCCCGAATATTGACGATGAGAAAGATAATGTTGAACAAACACATTTGCAAAAACTGCAAAATTTTCTGTGTGGAAATGCCGATGGTGACAAGTTATTTTTCTTTGCCTATAAGTTTGATGTCATTCCGATAGAACTTATTAGCAGTATTTATGAAGAATTTTACAACACGGATAAGAGCAAAGGCGAGAATAATGGTTCGCATTATACGCCACCTGCTTTAGTGGAGTTTTTATTAGGGCAGGTTTTATCGGCTGAGTGCTTAAACGAAAAGCCCAGAATCCTAGATCCAGCGTGCGGATCGGGAATTTTCCTTGTGGAATCGTTCAGGCGGATTGTGCGCCATAAAGTCTGGTCACAAAATGGAAGGCGACTTAGCGACATTCAACTTAGAAAGATCCTTAGGGAGCAGATTTCCGGTATTGATATCAATGGAGAGGCTGTTCGGGTTGCAGCATTTAGTTTGTATCTGGCATTTTTGCATTATCAGAGACCCCCTGATATTTTAGAACAGATAAAACAAGGTAAAAAATTACCCAACCTGAAATATGAAGAACTCAGGACAAGAAAACCGGAACAACAGTATGATATACTACTTGAAGCTAATTCTTTTGATGTAGAATCCAAGATTGCACATGATGATGTTCGGTCCAGATTTAATGAGTCCTGTGCAAATGTTGTGGTAGGCAATCCTCCCTGGGGGGCCGCACCATTAAAGAAGAATGAAAGTGGAAGAGAAGCGCTGAGTGTTGCTCTGCAGTGGTGCAAAGATAATCACTTATCTGTAGGAGACGAAGAGCCATCTCAAGCGTTCATACACCGAGTTATTAACCTTCTTCATAAGGGCGGCTGCGCGGGATTGCTTGTTTCGTCAGGAGTATTGTTCAAACAATCGGGCCAAAGCAAGCTCTTTCGAAAACAGTGGTTGGATAAGGTACTGCTTGAGCAGGTTGTAAATTTTTCTCACGTTAGAGATGTTTTTTTTAATGATGCAATTGCTCCATTTGTTAGTGTTGTTTTCAGGAAGGAACAAAACGCTATAGCTGAGAGGTCAATTGGTTATTGGGGTGTAAAAAAAACCACTCATATGGGTAATATGAGAGTAGTTTCGCTGGACAAGTCTGATGCGCATTTCGTGAAACAAGAAGACTTGGTGTTTAATGAATTGTTATGGAAGACTTTTTGGTGGGGTGGGCATAGGGATAAAGCCTTAATTGATGGGATCAAACTAAACACAGCATTGGACTCCATTTCAGATGATTCTGGGCCATTGATCGCAATGTCTGGCAGTGGGTTTAAGGGGGGAGGAGGCAAATGTACATTTCTGGGCAAATATATGGAGTATCCAGCGAGAAGTTTTTATAGCTATGGGCCTATTCCAAAGCCGCTTAAGAAGCCTCCAGTACATGTAGCACGAGAAAGAAAAGAGGAACTTTACTGCGGTCTCAGGCTTTTGATAAAACATGGACCTGTACAAAGTGCTGGTCGCATGGGACAAATCATGGCTCGTATAGAAAAAGAAGCATTCAGCTATCGACACTCAATATATGGTTTTAGGCTTAGGGAGTCTCGAAGACGAGAGCCTAAGATTCTTCTGGCGATTTTGTGGTCATCATTGGCTAAATACTTTTTCTTTCTCACTGCAGGACAATGGGGAACTTGGTATGATATACTGAGTTTAGAGGAAGTTCGTAAGCTGCCAATACGATTTCCTGATAAACAGGACTTGCAAAGTCGAATTATTAAGATCGTAGATGAGTTGCAAGAAAAAGGAGTGAATACTGCCAGTCTGGATACATTTGATGGTACAACCTTAACTTTTGATCAAACTGTAAAGCTTGAGCATGATCTCGACGAGGCGATTTTTGATTTGTATGAATTGAATGAAGAGGAGCGGGACCTTATCAGGGACATGTGCGAGTATGGTCTTGATCTCTTTTACAATAATGTTAAGAGCACGGCGGTAAAGCCGGTTGAAGCAGATAGGCCTGGAAGCAATTGCGGTGTTCTTAAAGATGTTCCAACTCGTCGAGATTGGCAAAAGGGATTTGAAGGATATATCAGAACCTTCTTAGAAATCTGGAATCGGGAACTTGAATCCAATGGGGAATTTCGCTGGCAAGTAATTCGTCCGGGCAGAAACATACCAATGATTGCAATAGTATTTTCGACGCAATATAAGAAAAAACCTCTTGGTCCTGTTAAAGAATCTGATATGGCTCAATGGAATAAGGTATTAAAGAAACTTGACAATACCTTACTCACCCCAATTAGCAAAAGAATTTATATTGATGGAGTAGTTCGGGCAGTTTTTGACACTGATATAATGATTATAAAACGCAACGAAAGACGGTTATGGACGCGAAGTATGGCTCGTGAAGATGCAGAGGCGACATTACTACAGGCAATACATTTGCAGGAAAGTAGCAGGGGATAAGTTTGAACAGGCCACAATTAAGCAAAATTAATTCTTGGGCTAATTATGAAACCAGAATTTTGAAAGTGCTTATATTAGCACTTAATATACTTAGATCTCAAGAGTCGGATCTTACGAAGGAAAACGAAGATAAACTAAATTATAAATTCTATTTTTGCATGCTTGAGGCTGTTCGGAAATTAGGAGGCGAAAATAGTGGTATAAATTCACCTCCTGTTTATGAATGTACAAATCAGCCTCTCGAAGACGAAATACATCTTGATATAGCTCGGAAGAAACGACCTGATTTTCAATGGGGATATATCGATCATGCAGAACCTGATCCAAAGAAAAGTGCAAAACACTATTATGTTGAATGTAAAAGATTAGGAACGCCAATAAGAAGTGATTGGGTATTCAACATAAATTATATATCAAACGGCGTATTAAGATTTTTGAAACGAAAGTGGAATTATGGTAGGGCATCGTCATCAGGAGCGATGATCGGATATATCCAGAGTATGGAGGCAAAAGATATTTTGACCGAAGTTAATGAAGAAGCATGCAATAGCAATATATCTGAGATTGAGTTAAGCCACGAAGATTGGAGAAAAAACGGTGTAAGCAGATTGGACCATGAGTTTGAACGTCCAAATGTACTTCCTTCGCCTTTTAAATTACGACATTTTTGGTTAGATTTGCGATAATAACATACATTGGAAATGACTTTTTCTGAGTATATCTTTTGCATAATGATTACGGCAATATTGATATAATTATGATTGATTATTGGAATGAAGATTTCCGCAATTTCGTTTTGAGTTTTGAGTTGGGTTTGAGGGCATATAGTATTTACCTTGACGGGGATGCGGGTAAACCCGAGATTAGTTTTTAGTGTTGAGTTTTTAGTTTTGAGTTAGATTTGAGATTGGGCATTTTTTACTGAGGTCAAGAGGATAAAAATCGGCCAATAGGTTGTATTACCGCAGGCGAATGTGTTATAATTACCACAGATAAGCATACCATTGAAACTCATTATCTCGAAAGGGAAGGGCAAACGTCATGTATAGACGAAAAGGTTTTACTTTAATAGAGCTTTTGGTGGTGATTGCCATTATTGCGGTATTGATGGCGATTTTGATGCCGGCACTGAATCGGGCCAGAGAGCAGGGTAAACGCGCATCGTGTCTGAGCAATGTGAAGCAAATGGGACTTGCGTGGATTATGTATGCGGATGATAACGACGGCAAGATTGTCAGCGGCAATACAAGCCTCGGAGGTCATAATAAAGACGGAGACTGCTGGGTATATTGGCCCGGCCAGGATGCTTCGGAAGAGTCGCAAATAGAAGGTATCAGGAGGGGATTGTTATTTCCATACTGCCCGAGCTTAAAGCTCTATAAGTGCCCGACGGGCGTGCGGGGAGAGGTGGTAACTTACGCCATAGTTGACGCTATGAATGGTCATGACGCTATACCCGGAGCTGAGGGGCAGATACTTAAAAGCAGGCTGCAAATTCGCAGGCCGGGCGAAAGGGCTGTTTTTGTTGATGAGGGCCGATTGAGCCCGTCGAGCTGGACGGTTAATTATGATAGGGAACAGTGGTGGGACGGGATTACTGTACGCCACGGTGATGGAACGAACTTCTCTTTTGCGGACGGGCACAGTGAATACTGGAAGTGGATGGACCCACGGACAATAAAGTTTGCGCGAGGTGAAATAAGTGCCTCGGCTTCGGTGCCGGATAATGAGGATTTGTACAGAGTGCAGAAGGCTGTGTGGGGGAAATTGGGTTATACACCGAACCGTTAGCAAATATGGCTTTTTAAGTAACTCAAACGTTATTTGGTCATGATTTTAAGGTTTTCAATCGGACCGAACATGGCCGGGCCATCTTTTTTCGTGATATTTTCGGTCAATTTGAATTGGCCGGTCTGGTCTTTACTTACCGCCAGATGTCGTGTGCGATGTTGGCCTTTATCGTAATTGAAGGTCTTGCCATCATCTTCGTAGAGGGTAAAGGTTCCGTTAGTTTTACCGTAGAATCGTACTTCCAGCGGATGGCTGTAGGCCTTGTCGGTTTGGTTCACCGCCTTGGTCAGCATCGGAATTACGGCGCCTTCTTTGACGAACAGTGGAATGCAATCGGCCAGGTCCTTGGCGGTTACGGTGATGGTTTTATTGTTGCCGACAAATTTGCCGGTGTAGAAGTCATACCAGTTTCCGGGAGGGAGCTGGACCTGGCGTTTGACGGACTGGCTTTCGTAAAACGGCGCTACCATGATAGACGGGCCGAACATGAACTGGTCGGTCTTTTCTATGATTTTACTTCTTGCATAGGGATTTGTTTCGCTGTCGAGCTTTCCAGCGATGAACTTCGCCTCAAGCTCGCCGAATCCATCTTCAAGAATCATAGCGCGAATCGGCGGAATGCCTTTGAAGTGATAGTCGGCGAAAGCGCTATAGAGATAGGGGAGCAGGCGCATGCGCAGCTTGATCACGTCACGAACCGAGTCAGTGACGTCGCCGTAACTCCAGGGTTTTTTCCCGGACGACCATGCGTTGAGCTGGGCCATGGGCGAGAAGCAAACGGTTTGCATCCGATTCAACCATTCGCGGGGTGTGCCGGCCGAACGTGCTTCGGGTGTCCAGAGGATGCCGCCGAGACTGGCTGTGGAAAGGCCGGTGATGTACTGCTCATGGCTGTATGAATCGCTGTAAATGGCAAACGGATAACCGGACGCCGCGCCATTGCTGCCGCGGACCAGGCCGTAGGTCCGCACGTTGTTTTGTTTGAACAGGTCATTGTAGAGCATGTTCTGCATGAGCAGGCCGTAGGATTGCCGCATCGCTTCGCCTGAAACGCCCGATGGGAATGTTGCGTGGTCGGGCCAGAGCCAGAAGTCGTAGCCGTCCACCTCGTCGATCTTGTACCCGCTGATGCCGATGCTGATGTGGTCCTGGTGATGTTGTTCGGTCAGCAGCCGGCGGGCCTGTGGCATGGTGTAGTCCGGGACAATTCCCAGCCAGACCATGTGAGAGGCGGAAAGCGGATACATCTTTTCGTACATACGGCTATGTTTGGAAATGTAAGGATTCTCCCAGAGATTCAGACGAATACCTTTGTCCAGTAATTCGCGGGTAAATTTCGCGGGGTCGGGAAAACGTTTCTTTTGCCATTCGAAAGTGCAGGGATATGATTTGGACATCCACCCGGGCTCGAGGCCGATGACGTCGAGCGGGAAGTCTTTGTCTTCAAACTGCTTCAACTCGTCGCGTGTCTGGCCGGCGCTGAAACGAGCATGAACCCGATGCCAGAATCCCAAACCCCAAAGCGGGGGTAATGCGCCGCCGCCGTTGTAGAGGTTATATCGGCAAACCACATCGAGCATCGAATCGCCCGAAAAGACAATCACCTCAAGTCCATTGCCGCTGATTTGCGCTTCGACGGCATCACCCGGCGGCTGGGCCTGCCAACGGCCGGGTTGTTTTTCGTCCGACGGCGGGTTGCGGTCCACTTCGGGGGGATTATGCGGTGAATCTTTGCGGTTTCCGACCTGGTTGTAGATTTTCAAAAAACGTGCGGTATTGAAAAAGACGCCGTAGCCCCTGCTCGAAATGTAAAACGGCACCGGGGCGTGAGTTCGGCCGCCGCCTTTGCTCCAGTGGTCCACGTTCAACGTCATGACTTGCCGGGATTTTTTGATGCCGTCCAGTTGCAAACCGAATCCGTAGAGTTTTTCATCAGCACCGGTGGGGATACGAATCATGATCTTGTTGTCCGGCGTTACAAGGCAGGTGATTTCGCCCGGCGCAAAGGGAAACTTCGGTTTGGACAATTGGTTCAGCACATCATGTTTTGGCGGCGCCGCGGCGAATTGGGTGTAGCACAACTCGCCCTGCATGTCACCCAGCGAGGCGCTCCAGATGCCCGGGGCGACGTTTTGCCATGACTCGACGGATTTCAGGTCGGTCAAATCCGCCGCCCGGCATGGAGCGAAAATAATAATCAATGAGATCGTGATGAAAAACAAGCGAAATGATAAACAATCACTGTTCATTGGTATTCCTTTTATCACCTATTAGTACTCAATATTAAGAACTTTATTTCGATCTTCATCGCTCGTTCCATCCCCGGAATTTCCAGTACAAAGCATTCCGGCATGTCCTATAGACAAGCTCTCTGACAAGCAGGCCGCTCAACACAATATGTTCAATCGTTTCTATCGTATCCCAGATTTTTCAGGACATCTTTCACGCGAGGATACAATCTGACGGCATTTCGATAGTAGATTTTCTCCAGAACGCCGGCGGGAAGAGCTAAGCCTCTGGTTTCTGTTCCGCTGAAGAATCCTCCTTTTACAACCTTGTCGGTCTCCAAAAGCTGGAAGGCGCGGTAGTAGCTTTCCGCGACCTGCCTGTATTTACCTTCCGCCGGCTGGCCGCCGATATCGGTGCCGAAGAGTATTCTGTCGGCGTATTTTATCATGAAGCTCCTGAGCTTGTCTCTGTCCATGCGGTTAAACTGTTGAAATCGTGCCCCCAGGTCAACGTGAACATTAGGATATGTTTCGAGCACGTATATCAGATAATCCAACTGTTCATCCGAATTGAAATGGTCGAGCATGTGGGCATTGACGACCTTCAATTTCGGATGCCTGTCGAGAACTCTCTCCCAGGCATTGTGCGCCTCCCAGAACTTCACCGGGTCATCGCACCAACTCGTGGGATACGGCTGTGAAATGTGGATAGATGCTCCGACCATCCCGATCTCTTCCATTTTGGTAAAAGTGGCATCATTAGCCGGCCTATCGATCAGAGGGGAGACTCCGACCCATATTTTGTATCCGACAATTCCCTTTTGCTGCCACTTAGCAAGCTCTTCAGGTGGATATCGCAGTCCATCAGATATCTTGAAGTCATTTATACAGGGCAGAAACCTCCCTTTGTATCGGGTGCCTGCCGCATACAGGTACTCTTCTTCCGTCCCGTCCGATTGCCTCATAAAATTGAGGTCTATCCATACTGCAAGATTGATGCCATACTGATCTTTGAGAGCTTCGCCGACCTTAACATAATGTTCCATCCGCCCGACACTGCCGACATGAGAATGTACATCCACCCGCGGAATGGCGGAAATGGCGTTCATATCCTGTGCAAGCAGAGATTCCGGACAGCACAAGAGACAAATGCACAAAAAGACAATCACTAAGTTTGATTTAACCATGATAGATACTCCAGCCCAACTTGTTCGCATTACAACGCAAAATGCTTCATTTCACCGGGGCCACATCAGGCGCCTTCCAATCAAAAGGCAGTTCGGCGTCCGGATAGTTCCAGTTGTCGAATCTTCGATTCGTTTTCTTGTCAAAAAAATGGTGATCTGCGAAATCCAACAAGGCCGCCCAATCCTCCTGGTTTTGAGCGTGTGTGCCTTCGCGCCAGTGCAGTCCGATGCGGTCTCCGGCGTCCAGCCATTCGAAAACGACTTCGGCGGCGCGATGCGTCAACTCGGTTCCATACGGATTGGCCCAGTAGTCTTGACGGGCGTGACAGTTGACCAGAGCCCGCGGGGCGATCACCACCTTGGCGAAATGCGCATCGAAAGGCAGACGATGTTCCTTATCAGCAAACTGGAAATACCGAGGATGGAACCAATGCTCGTTTCGGCCGATATGATGCCCGATTGTCTGCGGTTTCTGGCCCTTCTCGAAGTAGCGCAAGCTGCCCGTGCCCCCGGTCCCGGACGAATTGGGGGCCGTAATGGCAACACGATCATCATAGATACCGGCACACAAGGCCGCCTTGCCTCCTCGCGAGTGGCCGGTCGCAACCACCTTGCTTATATCGGCCATGCCCAATTGATCCAGTGCGTCCAGCACTACACCGTGTCCCCAGCCCCAAACGGCGAGGGCGCCCCAATCGTATTCCGGATAAAGAGGATAAACGCCGGCTTTTCGGCCTTCTTTCTGCTCATCGGACGCCAAATCCGTGCGATGAAACCGGCAAAGGAGGTAACCACGTTTGACGGCTTCGGACCCGGGACCGAAACTCTGAGACAAATCGCTGCGCTGCGGGGATGCATCGAATGAGATTCGGTCGTTCTTAATGATGGTCGGGTAGCGCTTTTTCAGCGATGGGCGTACGATTAGAAAACGGCACGTGACGGTTTTTCCTTTGCGGCGAATCGTCAGCGTATAGCGCTCCTCGACGCCCTTGCCATTATAAATCGGCTCGGAGCCAACTTGCTTGATTTCAATCTTCCTGGGCCGAGGCGGCATGTGACCGTACAGATAATGCGCCAGCATCGCTTTGATATACTCGCGCTGCTTTAGCCAGTTTTGAAGTGTTTGAACCCGCTTGCCCTCGGGCATTAAGAACGGATCAGGTAATCCTTTTTGGTGCGGCAGGTTCTCGACACTGGAAAACTCATACTCGGCCTTGTCCTCGGCGGCCCCTGCAGAAAGGATTCCCAATAAGACGGCTACTATAAGGACCATCGCAAAAGAGGTCGGGAAATACCGCCGGGCGTTCCGAGTAACACCATTCATTATACCATCACTCCTTCCGGGTTTTTCAACATTTCCCATATGACTTCAACTGGCTCAACCGCCAGGTCATTATAGCAACATCATAAGATCCTACCCACGCAATTCAAGCCCAACGTGCATACTCCACGCTTGAAGCGGGTAGTCGGATATTCCGCTGTCGTTTTAGATAAGGCATTCCTCGGTACGCCTGCTTACCGAATTCCACTGAGGGTCTTTTGGGCCCTCCGTTTGATGCCGTTGTTCCTTGATTTTTCAGCCACCATTTTCAACACCTGCCGGCGCTGGTCCATGGAAACCCCGCGGACATCCTGGCCGGCAATTTGGACCATGGCTGAATATGCTTCCTCGACAACAGCCGAATCCTCAGCGAACGTCGTCAACAGCTCCAGTGCACTAGAACTCGGCGCTTCGGCCAAAACAGCGATAGCCAGCCGCTTCTCCTCTGGCCGCTTGATGTTGGGCAGCAAGTCCACGACCCTGGTCACTTTTTGTTCGTTGCTGAGCTTCTCAGTGCCGCGTATGTACTGGAAGTAACCGCGCAGGCCCAGCACCTGATGGGACATCTTCTCAGCCGATGTGGCCAACCTCAGCAAGGTTTGCCCTGCTTCGCTGTCTTGCGGCCAATTGTTCGGCCAATTCGATAAGATTCGCACAGCCTCGTCCTGGACGGGAGGTTCATCGCTCTCAATAGCTGATTTGACAGCCTCTAACGCGTCGGGCCCACCGATGATGGCCAATGCACGTAAGCCGATCATGTGTAGTTCATTGTCACGGCTCTGCGTCAGGGGTCGCAGGTGCGGGATGCACTTTACACCGCAACGGCCACAGACCGCTAACAGAGCCTTTCTGATGCCCGCTCGCTGCTCGGAATTGTTGGTCTTTTGAAGCAGCTTGACGAGATCGGCCGTCTGCTGGTCCTGGCCGATGATGCCAATTGTCTCTACAGCAACACTCCGAATACCGCTATCAGTGTCATAAAGGCTCGGCACTACAGCAGGAAGGGCCTCGCTGATTTGCCTCTGGCCGGCCAGCTCGATGAGAACCTGCTGCAGCTTGCCTTTCGCTTGCGGAAGACGGGCGACCAGGTCTTTATCCACGTCTTTGCCAGGTAGTCTGACCAGTGTTTCCATTGCTGCTTGTTCAAGCTCGGTATCGTCCTCGGTTACAGTTTCCAGCAAGATCGGCACGCACGTGACATCACCCAGGCGGATCAGGATTTCGATGGCCGTGATGCGCAGGTCCTTCGAACTGCTCTGAGCCGCCTCGTGAATGGTTGGTATTACAGCAGAGTCGTTACGGTCCGCCAGGGCCAACAACAGCAAAGGACGCCGATCGGGACTTAAGCGGCCGAGTTCGGATGCCAATGCCTTGGTCACGTCGCGACCGGGAAGCTCGCGGGCCGAGCGCAATCCGATGCCGAGTCTCTCTTGGTCTTCCGATTCCAACTGCTCTATCAACAGCGGTACACCAGCAGACTTCCGAGCCAGGATAGCACCGCGGATTGCTTCTAAATGTCTCTGGTCCGGCACGTCCGCCAGGCGGACCGTGTCGTACAGCTTAATTGCTTTGGCAGTCTTCTCGTTTGCCAGGAACCACTCCGCACATAGAATGCAACCTTCGGCCACCGCCGAACGAACGCCGCTTGGCGCATCGGCCAGTGATTGCGTCAGTGCTTTGGCCGCCTGCTCGCCACCGATGTGTCCCAACGCTACGGCGGCGGCCGATGCGACACCAGCGTTTTCATCGTCGAGTTTCAGCACAAGGGTATCGACGGCGTAAACATCACGACGCACACCAACCGAATTGATCACCCCAATAAGCAGCCGGCCCTCTAACTTGCCCAGCGCATCGCGTAAAGCGGCGTCGGGGGCCGGTCCGGGGATCGCTTCGAGAGCTATCCGAGCCCACGACGCAAGTTCCTCGTCCGCCAACAGCGGTGCAAGGACGGGGACGGATTGCTCTGTGCCACAGATGGCTAATTGCTTACAGGTGATGGCTTTCTCACCCTTTGGAGCATCTGACTTCAGCACAGTGATCAAGTCGGTTTGGTTCAGGTTCGCAACCGTAAGATCCTGGGCGATAGTCCAGCCAGACGACGCGATTATGATAAGAATAACAAACCAAGTGAAATATTGTTTTTTTATAATCATGATTTACCTCGTAGTTTAGGTGGTTTCTTTCGTAAGATTGGGGCGTTATATTCGCCAGGGCTCCCGTAAAGCCTCTGAACGTAACCGGTTTGCCTGCTCGTCGCCGATGAACTCATTCTTCTTCGGATCATATTTGACTTTGCGATCAAGGAACAGGGCGATATTGGCTGCATGGCAGGCGATATGCGCCCAGCACGCCGCGTCGGCGTTGGCCCTGGTCAGGGCCCGCGTCTTGACACAATCGAGGAAGTTACGCACGTGAAAGTCGGCGGGGTAGCCCGGTATCTTAGTCCCTCTGCGGAGCAGCAGCGATTGAGAACTCGCACCGAACTCCGCATCGTCACCCGTCTCGACCCAGCCCGTTTCTCCTTCGAAACGAACCGGACACGAGCCCAACGGCAGCCATCCTTCGTTACGCATGACGAGTTTGACGCCGTTGGCATAGCGGGCGTGTAACTGACCGTTGACCGGCTCGTACTCCACGGGCGCCGTGTCGTCTGCATCGTTTGCCAACTGGCACAGGTCAACGCAGTGGGAGCCCCATTCGAGGCACCCGCCTCCAACCATACCGCCGCCTTTTTCGAAGTGGAAGGCGTTCATAAGTTTGCGGGTGTAGGGCCGCCAGGCGGTCGGCCCGAGGTACATGTCCCAGTCCACCTGTTCTCTTGGCGGTTCGGGCTCAGCCGGAAACCAACCACTCATCTTGGTTCCGAGGCCGCCGGGGTGAGCGTGGAGTGTATGCAGCGGACCGAGCTTGCCGGTCCTGGCCAGTTCGATTGCATAGGCGAAGTTAGGCAGGCTGCGACGTTGCGTGCCGGCCTGGAACACGCGGGCCGTGCGGCGAAAGATATCCGCAAGCTGCAGGCTCTGGGCGATATTCTTCGTACAAGGCTTTTCGCAATAGACGTCTTTGCCTGCCTTCGCCGCCATCGTAGCGGCCGTCGCGTGCCAGTTCGGACCGGTCGCAATCAGCACGGCGTCGATATCATCGCGGGCGAGCAGCTCTCGCATATCGATGTACGTCTTGCAGTCTTTGTTGCCGTTGCGGACATCGACCATGTCCTTGGCACGCTTGCGGTTGTCGCCACGTACGTCACAGACGGCCACGCACTTCAAATCATGCTCCTGCAGGAAGCAGCCCAGCACGTAACGTCCGCGATTCCCGATCCCAATGGCACCCAGTGTGATTCGTTCGCTTGGGGCCACACTGCCATTCTTGCCCAGCGCCGTTCCTGGGATCACTTGTGGCACTGCCAGGCAAACACCGGCCTGAACTGCGGTTTTTAGAAACCGCCGCCGGTTTAGACCAATTCTTTCTTTAGACATACTTGACCTCCTATTGAGTAAAATCTACGAATAATATTCATTACACTTCTCATAGGCCCCATTGCTCATATCCGAGCACAGACATCCTGAGGCTTCTATCCTTACCAGTATCAGTTGAGCGTGTTTATCATACTCGACATCTTTTATCGAGGCTTGCTGCTTATAACCAACATCACCGGCTACCCGTCTAAATAAGTATAACTGTAAATCCTATCCGGTGCAAAGAGATTCTCTCGCACTGACAGCATGCCGGCAGGCGGGAAGAAATAGCGAGAAAGCAACAACAATTCTTGAAAGGAAAAGAATTAAATGTAAATTCATTGAAAATTGGAATAATCCAAAGTCACTTTTCAACGATATATTCACGTAGAAATGAAAAATATTATTCTGCATCAGTACGCGGCCCAGCGCCCCAGGGGGGCCGGTCCAAAAATTTTCAGAAATGACTGAATGATCATTGACATTTAGGTCATGTGAGGAGATATTTGACTATACAAAAACGTGTTTATTAGGAGATTAAATCATGGCGGGATATTCTGGAAAGTTCTTAAGGGTAAATCTTAGTACAGGTCAGATTGACCATGAAAATCTGGATATGGCACTGGCTATGAAATTTATAGGAGGGCGCGGATTAGCCACATATTATATGGCACAAGAAGTCGAACCTGAGGTCGAACCGTTCGATTCGGCAAATAAGATTATTTTTGCGACGGGCCCGCTTACAGGCTCTCAGGCACCGACTGGAGGGCGATACATGGTAGTAACAAAATCGCCTCTGAGCGGTACAATCGCCAGCTCCAATTCGGGTGGTTTCTGGGGTGCAGAACTAAAACGCGCGGGGTACGATTTTATTATCATCGAAGGCAAGTCAGACAAGCCTTGTTATATACACATCAATGACAATACCGTTGAGATTAAGGATGCGAAAAAATATTGGGGCAAACTGGTTTCCGAAACGACCGACCTGTTACTTCAGGAAACAGGAGACCCCAAGGCCCGAGTTCTGACCATTGGTCCAGCCGGTGAAAAACTTGCTTTATTGGCTTGTGTGTTGAACGACAAATACCGTGCCGCCGGCAGGTCGGGCGTGGGAGCGGTCATGGGCAGCAAGAACCTGAAGGCAATTGTGGTAAGAGGTACAGGGAAACTTAAGCCGGCCAGGGATGATGAAGCCAAGAAGGTATTAACAAATGTCAGGAAAAAGATCCGCGAGAATGATGTTACAAGTAAGGGCCTACCCACATATGGCACGTCCGTGCTTGTGAATTTGATTAATCATAGTGGAATTTATCCGACCAACAATTTCCAGGAATCATATTTTGAAACGGCCGACAAAACATCAGGTGAGACATTGGCCGAAAAATATCTAATCAGGAATGTAGCATGTTTCCATTGTCCAATTGCCTGCGGGAGATATTCA
Organism: Planctomycetota bacterium; assembly: GCA_014384025.1. Taxonomy (GTDB): domain Bacteria; phylum Planctomycetota; class Phycisphaerae; order Sedimentisphaerales; family Anaerobacaceae; genus NIOZ-UU13. Next base: position 15,255 of record JACNGQ010000271.1, read on the forward strand.
AAGGTTGATGACGTCGAAGGAGAAGGCCCTGAGTTTGAAACTGTCTGGGCGTACGGTGCCAGTTGCGGCGTTGACGACCTGCCGGCGATAATCAAGGCAAACAAGTTGTGTAACGAATACGGCCTGGATACCATCTCGGCCGGAGCGACGATTGCCTGCG
>JACNGQ010000445.1 GCA_014384025.1 Planctomycetota bacterium
TGGTAGAGCAACGGACTGAAAATCCGTGTGTCGGCGGTTCAAATCCGCCCCTGCCCATTCAAAAAAGTGGATTTTCACCAAACAGTAATGAAGAGCTTGTTTCTGTCTTGTTTTCTCCCTAAAAATCACCCCGATTTAACACAGCTTGTCAATGCTTGGCCGGAACTGACGGAATATACCAGAATCGAGATAAACTCTTTATAATTGATCACTGATGAATAAGGATTCTTGTTCCTTGATCAGAGTCGAGGGCATGCTTTGGGGGTAATGGTATTTTCTATGAAGGGAGGACGGTTTCGGTCAACATTACCAAAAATTTCGACATTTTCGAGAGTATCTGATATATTAGCTCCGATATAAACACTGCATTCAACGGAGAATAATTAAATGAAGCGAAGTGTCCAGATAGAAACGGACTACCTTAGGCTTGGTCGCCGTGAGTTTTGTATGGGCTTGATCACTGCGTTAGCGGCGGGTCCGGCGAAGCTCGCGTTATCGCATGAGGCAAAGACTTTCCAGTTGAGATACATTGTCGGGTCGAGTATGTACGGCAGGATGGCACTTAGGGATGTCTTGCCGGAGGTTCGCAATGCGGGGGGACAATACATTGACATCTGGCCCGAACATCACGCGAATCATCGAGAACAAATCGAAACGATGGGACACGAGCAGTTCGCGGCAATGCTGAAACAATATCAGGTGGAGTTAGGCATCTTGACACACTATGATCTTGGCCCATTCGGTCTGCAAGATGAAATGCGAGCAGCTAAGAAGCTCGGCGGGTCAATGGTCATTAGCGGCAGCGGCGGTCCTGGAAATCTAAAGGGCCAAGCTTTAAAGGCGGCAGTCAGAGAATTTATTGAAAAGATGAAGCCGCATATCGCAGCTGCTGAGCGAATGGGTGTTACCATCGGCATTGAAAACCATGTGAATAGTTTGATTAACTCACCGGATGCTATACGATGGTTAGCAGAATTTACGCCTTACAGATATCTCGGTGTTGCGCTATCTCCATATCATCTACCGCAAGACCCACTATTGATTGCAAAGTGTATCACAGATATTGGCAATTGTTTAGTCCATTTCTATGCATGGCAATATGGCCAAGGCTGCCATAAGAAACTGCCGAAGCAACAGGAGCTGATGCAATTGCCCGGACGCGGCGAAATGGATTTCGTGCCGATCGTTGCCGCCTTGAAGAAAATTAACTACAGCGGCTGGACCGAGGTGTTTATGCACCCTGTACCTCGAGGAATTCCTATCATGCCTACCGCAGCAGAAGTGACCTCGGAGATCAATGGTGTCCGGCACTACCTTGAACTATGCTTGTCGAGGGAAATCGAGAGTACGCCTACTTAATAACAATTGCTGCGTGTTGGAATGACAGCAAGTTTACGTAACTCGTTTACTGATTAGGTTAGTGGAGTTTTTTCCTGAGTTGTACTCGTACTATTTCCCTTCATAACAGATGATGGAGCCGGATTCAGTGGTCATATACAATTTTCCGTTCGCAGCGACGAGGCCGTCGAAGGCCGGAAGATAGGGGAGTATCTTTTCGGTGAGCTTTGTGCCATCCTTTTTCGAGAAGACCTGCATTATGCCACCATGCTTACCCTTGAACCACGCAGCCTGCTGTGCCATTTTCTCCTGGTAAATCTTTTCGTTGGAACGGCCCCAGAGCTCCTTTTCGTCGGCCACGTCGCGTGGGCCGGCAATAAACAGACGGTCATTCGCCAGGACCATGGCTTTTGCCAGTATCTCGGGCTCCTCCAGTATCCAGTTGTAGTCCAGGGCGCTAAGCTTTTCCCTGGGCAGTTTGGCGAGCTGTTTCCAGTCCACGGAGTGTGCCGCGAGAGGATTGTCAACAGGGTATTTGCCCTCGCTCCAGGTGCCTTCAAGCTTTGGGATTCCCACTTTACGCTGAGGCCTTTTAGCAGCGCTGAAGAGCCGATATTCGCTGATGGAGGTATTGCATAACAGTTCGAGGTCCCGGCCGTACGAATAGGCGTTTTCCTCATCGATACACATTACGCGACCGCATGGAACCCGCTTGGGGGGCAACTGGAATTCGGCCCAGCCTTCGCCGGCCGCCCTGCCGTAAATCCAGTAGGTGCGCTGGTGCCAGCCATCGTCGAGGAATGAGATGGGTGAGAAGAGGTGAACTTCTTCGTCGTATTGGGTATCCGGGCGCTGCGGTCTGACACGCAGGCGCTTGCCGTCCATGGTGAAGGTCTGAGATTTCATGTACACGAATTGGCCGTCACTGGAAAGTATGTCGGGCACAGCTACGGGCATGTGTTTGCCCATCAGGACGTCCTCCAGATGTTTATCGGTGCCCGGTATGCGGGTGTCCATAATATTCTCAGAGAGGAGTTTGCCCGTTTCGGGGTCGAGTATGAGCATGCGCAGGCCGCCATCGATGAACATCGAGCGGCCAGCCACGCAGTAAAGCTTACCGTCCTGGATGAGTGTGCTGCCCGAGAGCGGCCAGACCGACTCAGGCTGACAGTAGGACATCAGCCTGCGCGTACTTGGAGCGGCCTGGAATTTCCAGGCGAGCTGTCCATCTGCGGCTCTCAGAGCGTACACGCAACCGTCTGCGCATCCGAATATCGCAAGCCCTTTGTAGATGGTCGGCGAAGAGTCGATGCGCCCACCCGCGACGAAGTGCCAGATTTCCCGGCCTGAAGCAGCATCCAGGGCATGGATAGTGTGCTCATCAATGGCGCTTAGGAAAAGCTTCCCGGCGGCAACGGTTGGCTGGCTAATCTTTTTACCGAAGTCCCTCTTCCATGACTGTTCGAGATCGGCAGGAACATCCGTCCGGGCGTAACCGCTGCGACTATTGTCGTGGCGGAAGGTCGGCCACTCCGAGGACGAATACCGGGCGCGGTTATCGTGGCTGCCTAAGGCGGGCCCTTTGAGCCATCTTTCCCGGGGGGGCGGAGCCTGGGCCGACTGGGGCTTCGGCGCGACGGCGTTGAAGCCGTTGAGTCTGGACTGGTAAAAGCATGCGCATGCGGTT
>JACNGQ010000168.1 GCA_014384025.1 Planctomycetota bacterium
AACCGCCCCATCGTCTGCGGCGGCGTTTTGGTAGAGCCGGGAGATATCATTGTTGCAGATGGCAATGGTGTAATCGTGATCCCACGCAAACACGCCAAAGAAGTGGCCGAATATGCCAAAGCAATAATTGAAGGCGATAAAGCCGGCCGACGAGGTTTATATAAACAACTCGGGCTTCCGCCAGACGATTCAGTCAAATAACGCAAGCCGTTACTATAGCAATATGATGTGTAACGAAAGATTTGCGATTTGAAATATCTACTTAGCGCAAAGAGTTAGAACTGGCTCAGGAACCGCAGGTCGTTTTCGAATAAAAGGCGGATATCGGTTATGCCGTACTTTCGCATTGCCAGGCGCTCTAATCCGAAACCGAAGGCCCAGCCGGTATATTTTTCGCTGTCGATTCCGACGGCATCAAAAACATTTGGGTCAACCATCCCGCAACCGCCCATCTCCACCCAGCTTTCTTTGCCGCTCTTATCTTTCAGGAGCAAATCAACTTCGGCGCTTGGTTCGGTAAACGGGAAGAAACTCGGTCGAAACCGCCATTTTGTATCGGGGCCAAAAAAGGTATGGATGAACTGTTCGATGGTGGTCTTCATATCCACCATACTAACGCCCTCATCGATAACCAGGGCTTCAAGCTGGTGAAACATATACATATGTGTCGCATCGACTGTGTCAGGGCGATATACTCTTCCCGGAGCCACAATCCGAATAGGCGGTTTGGTGCGCTCCATAACGCGTATCTGAATCGTGGATGTCTGGCTTCGCAATAAGGTGTTATCATCAATGTAAAAATTGTCCGAAGGGTCCCTTGCGGGATGCTCTGGACCAATATTTAAAGCTATGAAATTATGCCATTCGTCTTCGACCTCCGGGCCGTAGGCCACAGCAAAACCCATCCGGCCAAATATTTCCAGCAGCTCATTCAAGGTCTGTGTAATAACGTGCGTCTTGCCAATCCGTACAGGTATGCCCGGCAGAGTAACATCTACCAGCTCTTTCGATTGGCCCTGCTGGGATTTCAGCAGAGTGTTTTTTAGCTGCTCGAACGCATGCGTAACTTCTTTTTTTATTTTGTTCGCGAACTGGCCGGCCTGAGGTTTTTCTTCGGGGGGCAGCTTGCCTATCTGGCTGAGCATCTGGATAATCTGCCCTTTTCGAGACAGGTATTTTACCCGAAACTCTTCCAGAGCGGCCAGGTCGTTAACCTTTTTCAGGTCAGCAAGAGCTTCTTTGCCGGTTTTTTTAAATTGCTCAAGCATTTTTCGTTCGTCGTATATCGTCGCTCGCGGTTTGCCAGTCAAGGCCTGTGCCGTAACTTACGATTTTATTGCGGCCTGAGCAGCTTCAACAATAGCGTCGAAACCCTTTGGGTCGGCAATCGCAATTTCACTGAGCATTTTTCTGTTCAGGGCGATTTTGGCTCCCTTGCAGGCGTTGATGAACTGACTGTATCTTATTCCCCGCTGTTTGCAGGCTGCGCTTAAACGTGTAATCCAGAGACCGCGGAAATCGCGTTTTCTGCGTCTGCGATCAGTATGAGCATTAACAGCCGCTCGTACAGTAGCTTCTTTCGCCAGGCGATACAACCGGCCTGCGGAGGCGCGATGACCCTTTACTGCTTTGAGGATTCGTTTCTTTGCTTGGTGCCTTGCCGCACCTTTTCTAACTCTTGGCATATCAGCTTTCCTTTGTTTTTTTTTGATTCTTTAAGCTTACTGGCGGCAGCTGAATGTGGGCCGAGAAGCAAGCATGATCAAATGATTATTGTTTTTGTCGATTTACTTACACAGTGCAATCCTGGCTGTCTTAGCCAGCGTGCTTGTCATAGTAGATGCATTGCCGAGCCGCCTTCGACGTTTAGCGTTTTTACTGCTCATAAGATGGCCACTACCGGCTTTTTTGTGCTTAACCTTGCCCTTAGCGGTAACCCTAACTCTTTTGCTCAACCCTTTATGGGTTTTCTGTTTTGGCATTTAACTAATCCTTTTTAAATATCTTTTCTAAAAAACCTGTATCAAAATGCTGTTTTACAGCAATCCGATTCGTACATAAAAATATTAAGATTGGTACTTTACGTTATTTGCCGGAGTTGGTCAATAACATAACGGGAAGTTTATCAAAAAAATCCCGAAAATCCTTCTGCGACCGTTTTCACTTCATTCGTCTAATTTAGAAAGCACCTCGTTGAAAATTGGCTTTATTTGGCTTTGTTTTGGATAAAAGACCCTTAAAATTTCATAGTTTTGCCTTCGATTGACGTGCTTATTCATAATTTACCTATCTCTTCTGCACTAAAAGTTTATGGCCGGGTATCCTGGTGTGGTTACATTGTAACCTCTTAAACTAAACGGTGATAAACTCCCCCGAAGTTTCTCTTTGTGAATTGCCCTCTTATGGCGAGATAGACAGGATAAGAGAGAGGAAATATCGAATATCCAATAAGGAATGTCGAACACCAAAGGGCAGGATCTTCGACAAGTGCGAAATGACCCATCCCTAACGGTCGGGGCTCTGTTTCAGCAATTAATAAATAGAATCGGTACAATCCGGCTTTTTAAGCTGCAGCGGATATGAGCTATCTTGGCACGAGCAATAAAGTCATTCGTTTTCCGGCCATTCTGGCCGGACGTTCAATTTTCGCCAAATCCTGCATTAATTCGGTAATATTTTCGAGCATTTCATAGCCTCTTTCCCGGTGCAGCATCTGTCGTCCGCGGAAGAACATTGTGAATTGAACTTTGTGGCCCTTTTCAAGAAATTCGCGTCCGTGTTTGAGTTTAATCTCAAGGTCGCGTGTATCGGTTTCGGGTCTTAGCCTTATCTCCTTGAGGGAGACATTGTGGTGCTGGCTTTTCTTATGAGCCTCGCGAATCTTTCGTTTTTGCTCATACTGCCACTTGCCGTAATCCATTATACGACATACCGGAGGGTCACTGGTAGGGGCTACTTCCACAAGGTCAAGTCCGATTTCGCGTGCCCTGTTGAGGGCTTCATATTTCGGTACGACACCCACCTGATTATTTGCCTCGTCAACGAGCCGGACTGTCTCGGCCCGAATTCCCCCATTTACCTTTAAACCTTGTTGTTTACTTATTGTTTCGTCACCTTACCTTTCTATAAATGAACAAATCATTAATCTACTACTTTCCAGGTACTCTACAACCTATAATTATAACTTATATTCTTAGAAATCCAAATCAATTTTTTTATCGGCAATTTTATCTATGGCCATTCTTAAAAACTCATCAATCCCAATCGTTTTATTCTCCCTGAATCCCCGGATTCTTACGTTGACATTAGCGGACTGTGCCTCTTTAGGACCAACTACCAGCATAAACGGAAGCTTTTCACTATGGGCTTTGGCAATTTTTGCATTTATTTTCTCGTTCGAAAAATCGCAACTGCAGCGCAGAGAAGCCTCTTTTAACTTATTTTCAACGGCTTTCGCATAATCATTGGTTTTCTCACTTATGGGCAATATCCTTACCTGTTCGGGCGAAAGCCAGAGTGGAAAACCGCCGCCGTAATGTTCTATAAGAATGCCGATAAAGCGCTCAAAAGAGCCGAGAACAGCCCTGTGAATCATGACGGGAGTTTTCTCTGTATTATCCTTGTCGGTATAAGCAAGTCCGAACCGCTGGGGCATGGAAAAATCCAGTTGAATCGTGCCTAATTGCCAGGACCTCTTGAGACAGTCTCTTATATGAAAATCAATTTTAGGCCCGTAAAATGCGCCATCACCCTCGTTGATTTGGTATTCGATGGCTTTGTAGTTGAGAGCATCTTTGAGGGAGTTCGTAGCCGTCTCCCAAATCTCGTCCGAGCCGATGTGTTTTTCGGGTTTGGTGGATAATTCAATGTGGAAATCTTCGAATCCGAATGCCTTATATATCTCGAAGGTAAGCTCGATTACGCCGATTATTTCAGCGGCTATCTGCTCGGGAACACAGAAAATATGGGCATCGTCCTGAGTGAATTGCCTTACTCTAAAAAGCCCGTGCATAACTCCACTGGCTTCGTGCCGATGAACCAGACCAAGCTCGGCGATCCGCATTGGAAATTCGCGATATGAGTGCTGGCGTGTCTTGTAAACGAGACAGCCCCCCGGACAGTTCATGGGCTTTATCGCATAGTCGGCATTGTCAACATTCGTAAAGTACATATTCTCTTTATAATTGTCCCAGTGGCCGCTCTTGTGCCAAAGCTCCTCGTTGAGAATTATAGGAGTGCGGATTTCTTCGTATCCGTACTTATCGTGAACGCTACGCCAAAAGTCCACTATTGCATTCCAGATAATCATCCCTTTCGAATGAATGAATGCAAAGCCCGGCCCGGCTTCATTGAAGCTAAATAAATCAAGCTGTTTGCCTAAGACACGGTGGTCTCGTTTTTTCGCTTCCTCTAATCTTTGCAAGTAATCATCAAGCTCTTTCTTTTTCGGCCAGGTAGTACCATAAACCCGCTGAAGCATTTTTTGCGTAGGGTCACCGTGCCAATATGCGCCCGCTACTGACATGACTTTAAAACTTCCAGCTTTGGCTGTACTCGGTACATGGGGGCCGCGACACAGGTCTTCGAAATCATCGGAGTGTGAGTAAAAACTAATATTATCAGTATCGGCGCGGTTTATATTGTCGGTCTTGTATTTATCGCCAGCCAGTTTCGAGAGGGCATCGGCCTTAGTCATTTCTTTGCGAATAAACGGTTTGTCGGCTTTGACAATCTCAGCCATCTTATTCTCGATGCGCTCGAAATCGGTCGGTCGAATCGGCTCATCAAGGTCAATGTCATAGTAAAATCCGTCTTCAACATTCGGGCCATAAACCAGCTTCGTATCCGGCCAAATACTGCATATAGCATCAGCCATTACGTGTGCGCAGCTATGGCGCATCACTTCAAGACCTTCTTCATCTTTGAAAGTAATGATTTGAATCCCTGCATCGGCATTAATAGGCGTGGATAAATCTACGAGCTGTCCGTTAATTTTTGCTGCTATAGCCGCTTTTGCAAGTCCCGGCCCTATCTGCTGAGCTAATTGCTGTACCGTCGTTCCGTCAGTGACTTCTAATATGTTACCGTCCGGCAGTGTAACTTTTGCCATGTATCTATCCGAAATTAGCAATCCTTTTCGTATCTACCTTCTATCTTACTGTTACTGCGTATAACTTTAATCCAAGGGGTGATTTCTGTCAATATTATTTATCGGTCGATTTATTTGTTGTTTTAAAGCGATTTTGCCTGTATAATGAAAGTAGCTCTGGAAAAGTATAAACTAATAGCGAGGAAGGTAGAATGGACGTTAATCTGGTCTTACTTAAAAAAGGCGGCTCACAAAAGTCTTTTTCTTTACCGGACAGTACTACGGTAATTGGTCGTCGGCACGATTGTGATTTGTGTATCCCCCTTAAAAGCGTCTCCAGAAGACACTGCCAGTTGAATCAGAACAAAGAAACCATCAACATTCGTGACCTTGGCTCACGCAGCGGCACATTTCTTAACGGTAAACGCATAAATGAGGCAGCGGTTAAGGCGGGTGATTATATCAGAATAGGCCCGCTTATCTTTGGGCTTCAGATTAACGGCCAGCCGGAAAAAATCATCCCCCCAAAGCCAGCCAAACCCAAACCGGCCAAACCCAAACCGCCTCAACCTAAGCCGGCTCCAAAAGCACCAAAAGGAAAAGCCCTGGCAGAAGAGCTGTCCGGCAGTTTCCCTGAGATAGAAATCGATGACTCCTCCGATTCTTTCCTCGATGAGCTTGAAGATCTTTAAGCCGGCCCTTCATTTTGCCTGTATCGGAAATACATGCTAACAATCAGCGTCTAACACAAAAACAGTCACCGGTCCGGCCGATATCAGGGACATAAGCTTATGCTTTTTTGACAAGATTTTTGCTTGCTAATGACGATACAATATATTATCCTGATTATTGCGAGTTGTTTGTCTTCGTATTTGCTGAAAGAGAAATTAAATGCAAATTTTGGATATTATCCAGAATCTTTCACCAAGCTCGTTCTGCTTTCCGCCGGCAGATGTTGGCTTAGCCTCATTTATAACACCGTTGCCTTTTAATCCAATCAAGCTTATCTGTCTCGTAATCTGGGTTTACCTTTGCCTATTTTTCGTTCAGCGTATTCAGTTTAGTCCGCTTGTGCCTTATAAATATAAACCAGCCGCTTATATTATCACCCTCTTCACAGGGCCGATACTTATGCTTATTCTTCTGATAGTAGATACGGCAAAAAGGGCCTCTCAAAGTAATGTCAGTATCAGTGAAATAATAAAGCTACATATACAACAAGCTATTACCAATATACGATCTGGAGACTCCAAACGTCGTCACAAAAAGTCGGCGATAAGACTGCTTGATTCGTCAGGCAGAAGTATCGACGATATATACGGCCACGGTGACAAAAAGCGGCAGGACAGCCGTGTTCTTGATTTAACCGAAAAAGTCATCTCCGATGCTCTTGAGCGGCAGGCCAGCGACATTCTTATCGACCCTAAGGATGAGGGTACATATACAATCAGGCTGCGAATAGACGGTGTCCTGCGGACAGTAGAAGAACTCAGGGCCGATACCTGCAAGGCAATTGTAAATAGTATTAAAGCCGTTTCGAGCATGGACATCTCTGAAAAAAGAAGACCTCAGGACGGCGCATTTATAGCCAAAAAGTCCGGTACAACAGCTTCTTTTAGGGTAGCGAGCGCCGGCGTCCTTAACGGAGAAAAGCTGTCGATAAGAGTTCTGAACCAGAATGCCGGCACATTCACGTTAGCAGACATAGGACTGGCAAAAAAGCAGTATTCAATTATCAAAAATGCAATAAAGAAACCATCAGGTATGGTGCTGATATGCGGTCCCACCGGAAGCGGCAAAACCACAACTATGTATTCGATGCTCAACGAAATAGACCGGTTTACGCACAACGTCATCACGGTAGAGGACCCAATCGAAGCAATGCTGCCGGAAGCCAGCCAGATTGAAATTAATCCTAAAGCCGATATCACCTTCGCAAAAACTCTGCGCAGTGTCCTCAGACAGGACCCTGATGTGATATGTGTCGGCGAAATACGCGACGAGGAGACAGCAGAGATTGCGCTTCGGGCATCACAGACCGGTCATCTTGTCCTGGCAACAATACACTGTGACAGCAACGCCACAGCTTTGGTCAGATTGCTGGATTTAGGAATATCGCCTCTTCTTTTATCATCGGGCCTGAGCCTTCTGCATTCTCAGAGACTGCTTCGGAGGCTTTGCACATACTGCAAACAGCCGGCCCAGCTAAGCCAGCATTTAATCAATAAATTCCAAAGTAAAGGCATAGAATATACAAATATTTTCGAGGCCACAGGCTGTCGGCGCTGCGAAGATACCGGTTATTCCGGAAGGACAGCGGTCTGCGACCTTCTGGTAATAACCGACCGTTTGAAGGCCGATATTGCCAATAGTAAAATCTCAATTGCCGAATTGAGAACCGAAGAGCATAAGAAAGACAAGTCACATATGAGGAAAGAGGGCCTGAAAAAGGTAGCAGCGGGGATAACAAGCCTCGAAGAACTCAAAAGAGTGGTAGGATAAAGTTTATGGTATTTTGGCTCGGTATATTAACCGGCGGACTCTTCATCTGGTTCGCAATGAAAATAGGCTTCTACGAAATGTTGGCCATGTTTCTCAATATCGTAATTTCTATCTATGTAGCCATCTTCCTATCGCCGGTAATTTTAGATATTATCCCAGAGGCCGGTGATATACCCTGCAGTAACGCCTTAGCCTTAGCAGTTTTAGGAGCAGGTACTTTTTTTATTTTGTATGGAATTACATACGTTTTTCTTACAGGCCAATTTAAGGTCTCCTTTCCAAAATCATTTGACATTCTATTGGCAGGCGTCCTGGGTTTCCTGGTCGGCTTTCTTGTTCTAAGTTTCGCGGCTTTTGTAATCACTATTACCCCAATTTCTCAAAACCGCTTCGTAAGACATATAGGTTTGAATAGAAATTCTCAGCAGGCCAACATATCTTATATCTGTTTTTGGTGCGATTTGGTTAATTCGATAGTATCGGCGCCGGACAGCAAGATCACAAGTAAACAAGCCGTTGAGCAGTTGCTCAGCGAGACGCAATCAAAAACACCTGAAAAAGAAGCCGGACAAAGTACCCTTAGTACGCCTGTTGAGCCTGACGGCTCAAATGAAGAGCATCAGCCTGAACCACCGTAATATGCCAAGTAAAAATATTTCCGGACCGGATTAATACTTTCATCATCACGAACTATGGGGACAGGCTCCCATTGAACAGGCACTCGTTGGAGACGGACCGCTCGGGCACGATTCGCAGGCCTGGACTGCTGCTTTGCTTTGCCCAACGGCAAAACCGCTTAAAAGCTTCTTCAAGTCGGAGCTGTTGCACTTTTGGCAGTTATGTTTTCGAGGAGTACTCGTTTTTTCCAAAAACTCCATCGTGTGACCACATTTGCTGCACTTGTATTCAAATATCGGCATTTTTTAATCTCGTACTAAAAAACAGTGTAAATTCACTCACGGAAGTCCACCGCTCAGATGGAACCGAACAATAATTTTATAAGTATTTCATGCTGAGAGAAATCGGGCACTATGACATGTGCGCCGGCTTTAATCAGACGGGTGCGTTTTTCTGCGCTTAAGCCATGACGGCGGATTTCATCGCTGGCGATACCAACGGCAATACCGTCCCGTTTGCGGCATTCGCGGATCTCAACAGGACCATCGCCAAAGACAACAAGCTCAGAGCCCTGTAAATTGTTCTCAGCCATTATTTTTTCTATGACCATTTTCTTGGAATATTTGGTGACATCACCTACCGAACCGTAAATGCCGCCGTCAAAAAGTTCCGCGTAACCGAGCGCTTCGCACTCGGCGATAACATCGTGGCGGTCGGTGCCACTGGCAAGGTAAAGTTTTATACCTCTTTTTTTCAGGGCTTCTAAAAACTCCAACGCGCCTTTGATTGTATAATCATTTATGTCGAGCTCGCCGCTTTTGAACTTTTCGATTCGCCTGTTAACAAGCTCCATCAGGGCATTATTATAAATTTTCTTATAGCCTAATTTATCGAGGATTTTATCAGCTCTTACGATGCCAAACTCTTTGACCATCTCGACCAAGGCTTCCATCTGTATGATGGTCTGCATGCCCGTGGAGCTATCGATATAGTCGGCGATACGTGTTCTGGCCTTGTGATAAAGAGTTTCGTCAGCGGTTTCGTATTTATCACCGAGAACAGCCCTGACCATTACGGGAGCCATAATCTGCTCCCACCCCTGCCTTAAAGTGCTTATAGTCCCATCATTATCAAAGACGGCGTGCTTTATTCGACCAAACGGTATCGATTCATAGCAAAGTTCTATTTCGCTGTCTTTGAAATAACAAGCGCCTCGCCGGTCTGAAGCGAGTTCCGGCTGATAGATATAATCCGGGTCTTTTCCGATCTCGAGGATTTCGGGGCCTGAAGCCGTGCCGGTCTGGTATAATTTCTGAACGGTAACAGCGGCCGCTAAATTAGCAAACTCGGACGCCTCGGCCGGCGGGACACCTGCACCCAGACATAAAGCTAATGCGCTTGTCACCGTATCTCCGGCCCCGACAATATCGAGCTTTTTCAACAATTGAATACCCGGCACCTCGTGAATGCCATCCGAATCAACGGTTATGATGCCGCGTGGGCCACGAGTAAGAAACACGGGCTTATTAAACTGCCGATAAAGATTCAGGGCGTATTTATTAACATCCGCCAATGTAAGAACATCATCCAATTTGACTTCGGCTTTGTTCAACTGGGCCGCTTCCAAATCATTTGTCTTGCGGTAGATATTTTCGAACTTGCGGCCAAAGTGTCTCGAATCAAGCAACACTATTTTGTCCGCATATTTCTTGAAAAGAGCATTGGCCTGGTCGATGAAAGATTCGTTTGTAATACTACCCGGGACCTGCTGGTTCACAATCAGGACATCCGCTTTCTCCAGAGCCTCGGTAATACCGTTCAGCATCGCCTGGTCGGTTTCTTCGGTTCGTTTGTTGAAAAAACCAAAGTCGATACGCGGCTGCTCTTTGTCCTCAAGATACGGCTTGCCGAAGGTAACAGTATCGAAATTTTCCTTTTGAATAACCAGATGTTTCGTATCGACATTAAGCTCGTGGAACTGGCGTCTTAGCTCTCTGCCGAAGATATCGTCTCCCACAACTCCTATTACCTGTATGACCGCCGGGGCGAGGGCGGCAATATTGGCAACGACATTCGATGCGCCACCAAGAGAATAATAATGTCTTCCTACGGCCTGGGCCTGAAGACCGGTTTCCAACGAAACTTCCGAGCCGCGAGCATCGAGCAACCAATATGCATCAATACAGAAATCACCATAAACGGCTATATTAACGTTCTTAATCTGAGTCAGGATTTCATTGATGCGATTTTCTTTCATCGTTAACCACCTTTTAGTTATGACTGTTCTACAATCTTTTTATACAGTAAAAGAAATGTTTGTTTCTGGTCGCCATGTATATAAAAGCCTTTGCCGCTAAATGCCTGTGGAATTCGTGTTATAATGCTTTTTTGGTCGCGAAAATAATAACCTTCTTTAGATTCATCGCTCATCGCCTTCGGCTCATGAGAGCGAAGGTCAAAGTCGGCAGTGATTATATTATTCGGGACAGTTCCTGCGTTGGCGGCCATTGAGACGGCTTTAAGCAGAACCTCCGGGCCTGTTACGGCGCTTCCAATATTAAGTATTACGCCGCCGCTCGTTAATTTGGCTATTTCGTTTGTATAGATAAGAAAATCCCGGCCGGAACATCCGCCTTTTGCCTGACCGTTGAAGGATGGATGCTGGTCGATTACATCTGTGCCTATCCCAACGTGAACGGTGAAGGGAATATTATTCTCATAACAGGCGGCAAGAACACTTACTTGCGGATAGCTAAAACTGCTCGGTGAATTGTCTTTTGCAACGGAATTAAGGACTTGGCTGCGGAAATCTTCATTACAGATTGTTTTGCCGAGTGATTCACCACAGCCCAGTTTGTTTTCATTGCCGACGGACAAAGCATTGTTGATATAAGCAAATTCGTAAGCCATTCCAAATCGGCCCTTGCCGAGAGCATCGGGAACATTTTCGCTGGTTTGGCCTATCAGCGCCAGTTCAAAATCGTGTATTGCAGTAGCACAGTTACCGGCTACCAGGCTAACAAGGCCTCGCTTTACAAGGTCGGCAAGCAAAGGTCCGAGCCCGTTCTTTATCAAATGGGCACCTGTGAAAAGAACAACGGGCTTGTCTGATTTTCGGTAAGATATAATCGCCCGGGCAATGGTATCGATATCACTGCAAATTTTATCCGGCAAATCAATAACAACATTGTCAATGTCCCCGGGCTTGATAAGGTCATCAGACGTAACCTTATTGCTGCGGGTGCTCAAAGGGTACGTATTGATTTTATTAATGTCAAAAACTTTGTATTTTCCGTCGTACTGCATATATAAATATCTGTTATTTAAGCTTTTCAAGTAACTTTTCAAGCCGCTTTATGGACTGTACCATACAGCGAACGGTATGATAATTAACCTTCCAGGAATGGCTCATATGCGTCCAGACAGGTTCGCCCTCTCTGGCAAGCAGCGGCCACCACTCACCTACGGGATGGTTTATCATCTTATCGAAAACAAAACGGTGCACGTTTACGTAAGCGGGCCAGTATTTTTCAGGGTCGAACCGCAAGGCCCCTTCCAACATTCCAATCATAACCTCCGCCTGTTGCCAGAACTCTTTTTCCCTGTCGTAAACACCGCCGGCATGCGGACCTTCGACATAAACACCGCCGTATTCGTCGTCGATACCATTGGTCATTCCGTGATCCATCGCCTTTATAATAATGTCACGGTATTCTTCAAAGCCTTCACCCATAATGTCCGTAGCATGGGCCAATAGCCAGGCAAATTCCACGTTGTGACCGGCGGAGGTATTGTCCCCTGCATTGGGCTTTTCTCCGCCCTCGGCAAAACGGTCCCAGCCCCAAATGATATCAAACTTTATCTGCGGCGCTACCTTCCAGTCGGGTGTGAACTGTGGTATTCCGGTGGCGTACTTTGGGTGGATGATTCTCTTTATCAGAATATCTATATCTTCGATTAATTTTCGGCGGTGTATGCTTTGGCCGCTGCATTCATACAATGTGGTAAACGCCTCCATCAGGTGCATGTGGGCATCGAGGGTCTTTCTGTCACCCCCACCGCTTCCCGGCCCGCACAGGTCCCAGTTCCTCTCAAACATCTCGAAATAACCGCCGTACATCGTATCGGCACAGTACTTCTGCATAAGGTCGAAAACCTTCTCGGCATATTCCAGGCCTCTCGGGTCACCCGTTGCCAGGGTATATTCGCTGAGTGAATAAATCGCAAAGCTGAAGCCATAAATAATCTTCTTATCGATAGCGACATTGCCCTTGCGGTCCACCGTCCAGAAGAATCCGCCGTATTTGTTGTCCCACATCTTATCGATGAGAAAATCGACGCCGTGTTTGGCATACTCGGCACATTTGCCGTTGCCGTAACCGGCTCTATGGGCCGAAGCCATCGTATAAACGGTACGGCTCTGAGCGATTAATGATTTCTCGTCCTCACCGGTATCATTACCGTCCTTATCGAAGTGAGTAATAAAGCCGCCGTTCTTATCGTCCTTACATCGGTCCAGCCAGAAAGGCAGAAGTTCTGTGGTCAGATGTTTTTTGCATTCTTCGAGACAGGCCGATACCTGCTTAGCATCAACAGCCATTTTGCACTCCTTTCAATTAATCGTTAGATATCTTTTTTCAACAAGTCAAGTCAGCTTATCAATAGAATTGCCAAATAATAACAAAAATGCCCGCTGATAACAACGGGCATTATATGTAAAATTGAATGCAGGAAATTTTCCTGGTATTTCGAAACCGGGTTCCTGCTTTCGCAGGGATTTCGGCTTTGCCTCAGCTTTTTGCCTGGTCGAGGATGAGGTCCTTTACTTTTTGGCTGGGCAGATTAAGCGCCCCGTAAGCGGCAGCCGCTGCGCTGCGAAGTTCGGGATCCGTTTCGTCTGAGCTGATAAGTGAATAAATCGCATCAACCATCGGATCGACCAGCATATTTGCATTTAACTTTGCTGAAGTAGCGAGGGAGTCAAACGCCGATATTCTCACATCAGCATCATTGTTATTATCAAGGGCCATCCCCGTTATTGCCCGCTGTGCTCCGGGGCTGTCGAGATGAGCTAAAATCTGACCGGATAAAATCTGGATTTGTTTTCGCTCGTCATTTACAGCATTTACAAGTGCATTCTGAGCGGCAGATAAATTGATAACAGGATTTCTGGACAGAGCCAACTTGAGCATGGCCTGGGCTGCTCTGAGGGCATAGCTATCAGCTATCTGTTCGTCCAACTGGGTATTTGCTCCTAAAGCCGCTGCCAAATTCGCAACGACAAGCTTACTTTCGGCGAATGGCTCTTTGGGTCCTGCCGCAGCTACTGCTATAGCAGCACTGTATCTTACCTTTATGTCATCAAAAGACAGGGCCTCAAGCAGCGGCTGAGCCGGTCCAATGCGATAAAGCAAGGATTTTTCACCGGCGGTGGTACCCAACGCCTCAATAACACCAAGTGCGACATGTGCGTTCTTGTCTTTGACAGCCCTTGCAAGAGCCTGATGGAGATATTCAACTCCTGCGGTTGTGGCATAGACAAGTGCATCTGCGTGGCTCTCGCCAAAGTAACTGGGCATCGTCTCGATACCAGCGGACTCAGCTTTGAAAAAGGCAGCTATCCAAAGGCCTATAGCCGGACCGAATCCCGCGTCGGCTTTGAGCGCCCATTCGCAGCAGCGCATCGCCATAAGTTCATTAAAGTAACTGCCGGGAACTTCTACACGAGTTAATCGCCGCTGATTAGCATCCCAGAACCAAATATTGGCAGAATCGGTATCATTAGCAGGAGTTAATGATTGCGAATGATAATAGTATTTCTCTGCAAGCTCAAAAAACAACTGAGCCGCCGAAATTTTCAAAGTACCCGGATCAATTTTCATCAGGCTGATTTTGGCCAGTTGACTAACTTCAGCCGAAGCATCGTTTTCAACAATATACTTCAGATAAGCCTGTGATTGGGGATAACCAATCTTACCTAATGCCTGTATTATCTGGGCCTTGAGGGCCACATTATCAGTCTGCAATGCTGCGCCAAGAGGTCTTATTGCATCCCTGCCAATTTGTGGAAGTGCCCGTACGATATCCGGCAATTCCGCATCGCGGGAATTGTCAGCTATAGCATCAAGCATAAATGGTATCGCATATTCACCCGCGTTGCGAAGCCGTTTAACTGCTGTAAACCAACCACGGTCGGTACTGCTTAGCCTCTTTATCTCTGTCACAATAATCCCCGGATCGGCCCGGCGTGTATAGCTACCCTGCTCGATAAGGTCGATGATTTTACCGCTCAATTCTTCCAGCTCAGGATCAGGAGCAAATTCGTTGACTCGTAATAAAATCGCGTAACCCTGGGGATTTTTTTTAGTTAGCTCAAGCAATTCTACAGGATTCGGATTGCCTTGCAGGATCACCTGTGCATATCCCTTGGCTAAATCGGGTCGGCCAATCTTGGTATAATGCAGGAAATGATTCCAGTCCTCCTCAAGAGTCTGAGCAAAACCGGCACTAACTACAATAAGTGTCACTGCTAAAATTGCTACGGCAGTTTTTCCGTTGAACATCGACATTTCTCCTAAAAACTCTCTGCTTTTTTATCACAAAAAGGGCTCAGCGGCCAAAAACCAAAACAGATAAAGAACCAGATTTGCCAGCCCTTACCTCCAAAAACACCTCTATTGAAGCGATTCTGCCATATTATATGTGGCCCAAAAACCATCTCTAATTATAATATACTACCAGTAAATAACTTTCTTGTCAATAAAAAACCGCTTTACTTGCCGGAATAAGCGCTGATTAAGTAATTAATAATGACATTTCAGAGCAAACCGCACGATAATATCGGATATAACAGCTCAATTTGCCTAAAGTACCCTACTGGTTAAGCAAAGAATATAATTAAGTAAAAATGCTATTATGCCCTAAAAAAGTGGCTTTACGCTTTTTGTACGTGCTGTTTTTATTTTGCTAAAAATAAAGGGGCTTATACCAAATCAATCAGTATAAGCCCCTAATTAGTAAATAATCATTGGCTAATATCTTAGTTGTGTAGATGCTAATTACATACCCTGCATAACTTCCAGTATTTCGTCCTGCGAAAGCGCCCGAGTGTACATGCGGAACTCATCCATAAGACCCGTGAAAGGCCTTCCGTCATCAATAGTCTTTCCTACGCGAGCACCCAGGTCCCAGTCTCCTGCTATATCCGCAGGATTTTCAACAACAATCTCTTCGATTAATTCGCCGTTGATATAAAGGGCCGCCTTGCCAGATTCTTTGTCGTATGTGCCTGCAAAATGCAACCATTGGTCCCACGTTACAGTACCTGCACGTATCTGGAAGATTGTAGTCCCGCCATAAGAGCGAAGCAGCCATCTAATATCGCCGCTGCTTTTTGGCTCAGGGTGAATAAGCCAGCTTTCATCAGATGCTCTGGCGCTGAATATCTCGTGATCTCCACCTGTATTGGCAATATTTATCCAGGCAGCAAGCGTCATAGCGGATGTCGGTATATCTTCGGCAGGAATACTTGGGCCGTCCAGGTCGAGGTAGCTGCCGGTTGCGAAATTGGCAGCTCCACCGATCTTGCCATCGGCCTCGGCTGTGACCGCACCCATTACAACGCCGTCGTGGCCTTTGCCTGATTGATCCTTGACAATATCACCGACTTCGTCAAAGTCATAGTATATAACCAGAGACGGATCTATTTCCGGCTCCGGTGCCCTAAAACCGGCAAGGTAACGAACCTCACCATCAGACAAAGCCCGGCCGTAGATTGCGACTTCATCAATTGCGCCAATCCAGTCGCTTCTCCATCCATCCGAGCCGATGAGGACAGGGGCGGGGCTGCTGGTAATTGCGCCCATTGGGGTCGAGTCGGTCTGCTCTCCATCGAGATAGCATTTCAGCGTCGTCCCGTCATGCGAGCACGCGATGTGGGCCCACTCGTCGCGCTCCAGGTTTTTGCCGACGTAGGCCCAGGCCCTGGGCGACGTATTGAACGTAAACGCCATGTAGGGCTGAGGGCTGTTCCACCCGTATCGAACCTGCCAGCTCCAACTCGGGCTTCCTGTACTGAGCGCCTTGGCCAACGGGGCCGCCTCTGTGCCTTGTCCCTCCGGGTCATCGGCACCAGGTCTTATCCAGAGGGCAATGGAGATCGGACCGGTGACGTCCAGGCTGACATCATTACCGACATCAACGTAGGACTCGCCGTCGAATTCCATCGCCATGCCGTAACCGGCCAGTCCATCGACGAATGTCGGGGCACCAACTATAGTACCATCGTTGCTGTTGCCGGAACCATCTAACACATCATTCTCCAGAGGGTAGAATGCAGCCAGACCATCAGTGCCGGGATCAACCGGCATCGGACGTTCACCGGCAAGGTAGCGAACCTCTTGCTCGGACAAAGCCCGGTTGTAGAGATTTAAATAATCGACCGAACCGGCCCACAACGGGTCAACACCATAGACGCCCTTGCCGATATGGGCGACGTCTGTACCGAGACCAGCGATTGAATTACCGGGCGGATCCAGAGCTGCAGTGCCAATCAGTACGCCGTCAATATAGAAGGCAAGCTCGGTGTCATCTACTGTGCAAACCATATGATGCGGAAGGCCGTCATCATGTTCGATAACGTCACTGACACCGGTTTCTTCGCTCCACGGGTCATTATCCATCGAAACGGTTTGAATCATCCCGCGACTTACATCATTACCTCGGGCAGGCGTAATACATACATACTTGTAACCGTATCCGGGATTATCACCCGTGCCTTCTTCACCAAACGCCGTGACCATGTGGTATCCTGTGTTTCCACCGGCAACTGATGTAAACATTATTTCGATAGTCAGCCCTTCGAATGTGTTCATCGCAATAACGTCGCCGGGCATGTCCATCCAGTCGCCATCACCGTCAAGTACGAGCTGTCCATCGACAACAGCCGCATCACCAATCAGAACACCTTCGGCGTCGCCAACAACATCGTCGGCCGTGCCATCATCGAACGTCCAGGAGTGAACCAGATTCCCAGCGCCGGGATTAACCGGCTCCGGCTCGGCTACAGAGTCGGCCGAGAGAACCATATGCCCAAATCCGAGACTCTGGTCATGAGCTTCACGGCCTGTCCAGGTCATCTGAAGTTCTCTATCAACATTGTCGGTGTCGTCGAATACAGGGTGGAATCCGATGGTGTTGCCTGCTGAAAAGTCCAATGACGGCATCTGTGCGTATTCGATAGAGACTTCGCAGATGTATCCATCAGCAGTTTCAGTGGCGGCTATCTGCAGGTATTCAGGCTCGATCGAACCGGCACCGTCTATGTTGCACCAGTTCCATCTCTGATTACTGGCGGTAAAACCGTACTGGTAATGTTCAGAATGATCTGCAACGGCGTTTAACGTAGAGAAAAATACTTCTACAGCGTCAGCATTCCAGATATCGCCACCGGTTTTATTCATGGATAACTTATCATCTTTCACCACCACGGCGATGTAGATGTTCACGTCATCCCATAGCAGATAGAATTCTCCGCTACAGTCCTCAGGGGCGGCCCAGCTATCCTGTCCAGAAAACAATTGCTCTGCCACATCAAGAACGGCCGGGGTCATAGCTTCAAGATTCCAGTCGCTCAGATCTCCGTCAATTGTAACAGTACCTCTGAGACAATCTATTACCAGATCTTCTCCAGTCACTGGGTGTACAGCAGGTGGGGCCGCAATCACCAAACTCACGCTGAACAGAACATAAATTCCCACGAAATAACATTTCTTAGCTAACATTTTTGTTCCTCCTAATTTTAACTGAAAACTGATATGAAATTTTGCTCCGGTCACACACCGAAGTGTCAACAAGACAAATCAATTTTCTAAAAATAATAGTTCTCCTCAAAAAAAAAACAATTAATGATCGCGCTTTGGCAAATACCAAAGTACTCCTTGCCTTCGACAAGCATCAATAATCTTTTGTTTTTAGTTTGTGCCTGTCTCGAACATGCTCAAATAAAACAACCGGTAATTATTTTCACCTTCACTGCATTTTCAATCTGCCCGGGATTATTTTCCCGATTTAAGATTACCTCCTTCCCTCAAGAAAAACCATTTTGAGCAGTTATTTTGAAATGCATACGTCTTAACTGCCAAGCAAAAAGTTTCCACTTAAAACCATGTGCCTCGCATAATACGCAGTAGCTCCTCCTTTATCGAAATACTAAAAGATTTTGCCTGCTTGATGATCTCAAAAGCCACAGATGCCCGACTGTGCAGGCACAAGTTCCACTAATATTGTCTATACAATATTACCTGCCTTCCAGTCAAGGAAAATATTTAAAACGACTGAAATTCAAAGGGGCCTCTGATAGTATAATACGTTGAAATGCACAGGCGAGCCTTCAAATCGCTCAAAAGGAGAACGTCAATCCATGCAAAGAAACAGGGAGCATATCATGAAAACGGCAAGAGCTTTCACACTGATTGAATTGTTGGTTGTTATCGCAGTTATTCCATGTCCTATGCTTTTGGCCCTCTTAGCGAAGGAAATCTACAGGGTCTTGGCGGATATCAATACTATAGAAAGATGCTCGATGTCAAAAACGCCCCCCTCTATTATGTCTTCGTCGAGGAGGAGCACAACGGTAGTTCATATGGCGCAAACGAAGGAGGATGGCATTTACCTATGGGAGGCAGTATGACTCGCCTCGCCAATCCCGCCAGCTGGGCCTTTTATGACCCCCCGGCTTCTTACCACATCAAGGTAAATCTTTGCATTATCTGGATTAAATTAAGTATCGATTAAGTGCATTATAGTTGCATTTCAGAGCGGTTTACTCCATAATATCGCATGTAACAGCTCAATTTGCTTAAAGTCCGGCGCCTGTGAGACAAAGAATATGGTTGGTCAAAAAAATGCTATTATGCCTGCAGAAAAAGGTTTTACCCTGATAGAGCTTCTGGTTGTAATCGCTATTATTGCATTACTGATGGCGATATTGATGCCGGCCTTAAATCGAGTTAAAAACCAAGCGAGAGCAGTTGCCTGCCAGACAAACCTGCGACAATGGGCACTTGTCTTTTCGATTTATATGGATAACAACGATGGTTATTTTGCATACGGCGACAGCAGCGGCAGATGGAGGTGGGTCCTGCAAGAACACCACAGAGACCGGAAACTAAGTGTATGCTGTCCGGAAGCCTCGAATCCAAACAGGTCCGGAGGTACCTTTGGAACCTGGGGCGAAGGCTCTCTGGATAGCGACTACGTATCACAACAGGATTACGGCAGCTATGGTATAAATCGCTGGGTCTATAACAGGAAAACGGACCAGTCTCATGACGGTTACTTCAAGACCCGTAATGTTGCAGGCACAAATCAAATCCCTTTGTTTCTGGATTGCTCATGGTATGGAGCAGGACCCCTTGACTATGATTTACCTGGGGAATATGAAGGCCACACCGAAAGCGGGACCGGCCACTGGAGAGGTGATAACATGAGGCGCTTCTGTCTTAACAGGCACAATGCAGCTACGAACGGCGCTTTTCTGGATTTCTCGGTGCGAAGGATAGGACTCAAGGAATTATGGACGTTGAAATGGAGCACCAATTACAAAATAAACAGCATATGGACAATTGCCGGTGGCGTCCTGCCGGGCGACTGGCCGCAATGGATGAACACTTTTAAGGACTACTAAAGCTAAAGAAAGATAAAGAGTATGAACAAACAAACAAGAAGAGACTTCCTGAAAGTATTGGGCCTTACCGCCGGTTCACTCATAATCACCGGCTCTGTATCCGGCAAACGACGAGCTGCGAGAAAACCCAATGTAATTCTGATATTCACCGACGACCAAGGCACAATAGACGTCAACTGTTACGGCTCGAAAGACCTCTACACATCCAATCTTGACCGACTGGCCAAAGAAGGAACTCGCTTCACTCAATTCTATGTCGGTGCGCCTGTTTGTTCACCTTCCCGTGCAGCGTTAATGACCGGACGATATCCCCAGGGAGCCGGCGTACCGGGCAATGTCTCCTCGCAGCCGGGCCACACCGGTATGCCCACAGAACAAATTACTATTG
Source organism: Planctomycetota bacterium (assembly GCA_014384025.1). Classification (GTDB taxonomy): domain Bacteria; phylum Planctomycetota; class Phycisphaerae; order Sedimentisphaerales; family Anaerobacaceae; genus NIOZ-UU13. The sequence continues at coordinate 20,284 of JACNGQ010000168.1, forward strand.
CAGAAATGATGAAATCAGCAGGCTACACAACCGGCCATGTGGGTAAATGGCACCTGGGATATACTCCCGAGACAATGCCCAATGGTCAGGGTTACGATTCTTCGTTCGGACATATGGGCGGGTGTATCGATAATTACTCACACTTTTTCTACTGGTCGGGTCCCAACCGGCATGACCTGTGGCGCAATGGGCGGGAAGTCTGGCATGATGGAGAGTTTTTCGGCGACCTTATGGTCGATGAGTGCAAAAAGTTCATCAATGAAAATAAGGAGCAGCCGTTCTTTCTCTATTGGGCCATTAATATGCCTCATTACCCCCTGCAGGGAAAAGAGAAGTGGCGAAAAAAATACCAGCACCTCGACACTCCCCGCCGTATGTATGCGGCCTTTATCTCCACAATGGATGAAATGGTCGGTAAGATTATCGACCATCTGGACGAATCAGGCCTGCGAGAAAATACACTTATAATTTATCTCAGCGACCATGGTCATTCCGTAGAAGAGCGAACCTTCTCCGGCGGTGGAAGCTCAGGAGACTTCCGTGGCCATAAATTTACACTCTGGGAAGGAGGCCTTCGTGTACCTTGTATCGTTTCCTGGCCCGGCCGTATCCCTCAAAACGCCGTTCGCAACCAGACAGCAGTCAGCATCGACTGGATGCCTACAATCGCTCAATACTGCGGACTCAAACCGCCTGAACATAAAATCGACGGCAAAAGTATCGTCTCAATTATAGATTCACCAGATGCCCCCTCGCCACACAAAGTCATTCACTGGCAGACTAACAGAGGTAAACACTGGGCTGTTCGAGAAGGTAACTGGAAGCTGGTCCACAACGGCCCTGCTACCGATTATAAAGGACGCAAGCTCCCCAAAGCTGAAAATTTCTTATCTAATATCGCCCAGGATGCCACCGAAACCAACAACATTGCCGGCTCCAATACAGATATAGTCAGGCGGCTGACAAACCTGCACGAGAACTGGCTAAGTCAAATACAGAAGTAATAACAAAACCACTGGCGATTATGGATATTCTCTAAATTCCTATGGAAGCACTTTTTGTTCCGGCAAAGTCGTGTTCTTTACTACCTATCATAACTTTATTGATTGTGAATGTAACCGTACTTCCTCTTGTTACCCATGGTGTATTAAAGCTGATTCCGCCACTTGCATTTGTTACGCCGGAGACAGTTCCACTGTAACCTCCGCTCCATGCTCCCTCTACAGTCGCTCCGGCGATGGGCAGTCCTGTCGAGTCATTATGTGTAACCGTAAGCCCTGCAGTTACTTCATACCAGCTCTGGAAGACGCCATTCTTTGACATGCCGATATTTACCCGAATTGGCGGAGTGTTCAAGTGGATGTACTTCGTTTTGGTTTCAGTGTCCGTACCGCCCAAGCCCGTTACACTTAAGCTGACTGTGAAATCACCGGCATCCCTGAATGTGTAGGTGTGAATCGGGTTCTGCTCGGTTGACGTTGTTCCATCGCCAAAGTCCCACAACCGGCTGGAGACATGCCCTGTGGAAGTGTCGGTGAATTGCACGACCAGAGGGCCGTTGCCGCTCCTTGGTTTTGCCGTAAAGTCCGCAACAGGGGCAGAAGGCATTGTCAATTGTATATAGCCCTTCCTTGATTCGGTATCCGAACCGCCGGGACCCACTACAGTTAAACTTACTGTGTAAGTACCGGCTTCCTGGTAGGTATGAACCGGATTCCACTCCGTTGATGTTGTTCCGTCACCGAAGTCCCATGTCCAGGTCGTAATACCTCCATCGGACGCAGATTCTATCGAAGTAAAGAAAAGAGTGCCATTTGTCACAATAACAAGAGTCGCCGGACAAGTGGATGTATCGGTGAATTGTACTGTCGTAGGCGCATTGATGCTTATTGGCTCTCTTGTAAAGTCAGCATCAGGAATCTCAGGTATGAACAGTTGAATATAACTTTCCTTAGTTTCGGTATCCGAACCATCCGGGCCCGTTACAGTCAAGCTTATGGTGTAAGTACGTGGATCTTTATATAGATGAGATGGATTCGGATCGATTGATGTTGTACCATCACCGAAATCCCATAGCCAACTGGTAATATTTCCTGTGGATTGATTGGTGAACTGTATTGTAGTTTTATCAGGAGCGGTTGTTGGTTCGGCTGTAAACTCCGCTTTAAGAGGTTCCGGTACCGGCCCTGGTTTTGAAGCAGTCCATTGAAGAGCTGCAAAAGCATCTACAATACCCCAGCCGTATCTTATATCCCAGCCTGCTGCCCCCTTGTCTTCTGCGGTGGATTCCAAAGCGTGCCTGACTTCAGCAGGTGAGGCGGCATTTCCGTTGGCTATGAGCAAGGCTGCAATCCCGGAGACATGTGCAGCAGCCATTGAAGTGCCTTCCATAAAGCCGTAACCCCAGGATATTGTACCGAATCCATCTACCTTATACACCTGCTGCAAAATCCCGTCCCGGTAGCTATCACCATTCTGGTCAATATTAAGGTCACCACCGGGAGCTACCAGGTCCAGGCTGAGTCCGAAGTTGGAGTAATTAGCTAAAGTTTCATCGTAACGAGTGGCACCGACGGCAATAACATAATCATCGTAAGCGGCAGGGTAAACCACACCACCTATGCCGTCATTACCGGCCGCGGCTATTAATGTTACTCCCCGGTTATAAGAGTAAGCAATCGCTTCCTCTAAAGCCATTGAAGGTTCACTTCCTCCAAATCCCAGATTAATCACATGAGCGCCGTTATCCGTTGCCCAGATAATACCTTCGGCTATATCGGCATAAGTCCCAGCTCCCCAGTTGTTCAATACCTTCACCGGCATCAGGTAGGCATCGAAGGCAACTCCAGCCGTTCCGATACCGTTATTAGTATTTTGAGCAACGGTTCCGGCTATGTGAGTTCCGTGTCCGGAGGCTGAATCATCATTAGGGTGTTCATCACTATTAACAAAATCATAACCGGCCACAAAAAACGTGCCGGCTAAATCCGGGGCCTGCTGATAGCTGCTGTTGGAGCCTGCCTGATTTTTTTCGCTGTAATTTTCATAGGCAATACCGGTATCAAGAATTGCAACAACCACCCCTAAGCCGGTGGAAATATCCCATGCTGATTCGGCATTAATTCCGCCATAGCTGGTATTTGAAAGGTGCCATTGGCGGGGATACAGTTCGTCGTTTGGTGCATTTAGAGCATAAGCGATATAGTTTGCTTCGGCATATTCGACGTTGGCATTTGCCTGATAAATTTCGACCATGTCCGTGACTACCTCGCCTTCGGGCGTGCTCAATCTTCTAAAGCCGGCATATGGGCTCGTATATATAGTGGAAACACCATGAGTTGAATTTAAGGCGTTTATGGTTTTTTCCGAGACGTCGGGTCTGAATTTGACAAGAAATTCACCCGGAACGAACATTTGGCCCAAACTGGGTTTATCCTCTTCAAATATTTGACCTCTGGCAATCCTTCCCTGGGTGAAAACCGAAACAAGCAAAAGTATGACCAGAGCACTCAAATATATCTTTTTCATAACTCACTCCTCACAAAAATTGTTTAAAAAATCCACTACTTCCTTCCCTGGAAAACCACTAAATTAGCAAAAACTATAGTTAAGTGCCATCATGGATGCCAAAGGTAACGGTTTTTCTGTGTTTAACGTTTTCTGCATTTATTATCGGGCGGGCAAACAAAAACCTTCTACTGGAACCTAATATATAGAAGTACAGCTATCCCCTGTAACTTATAGCTGGAAAATACGGGATAAATAACAAAATGGATTATTGCTACCAGTCATTACCGGCAAGGTCGATATCGCCTGCGGGCAATTGCTTTGCATTTAGAGGATAGAACATAGTAATGTTCCTGGATGGTATCAAAGTTTTACCGTTTTTGTCATCAGTCAAATAAACAGAAGCATCGAGCTTTCTCCAACCCATACCGTTATACACCTTTTCGAGCTGCTCCCGGCAAAACAAAAGCCCGGCATCAAGGCTCCGTCTGCTCCCTTCGTCCATTGCTGCAGACATCATCTTATTTGAAAGGCCAGTGCACCGATAATCCTGTAAAACACAAAAACCCTGTATCCCTGCGACGCGTACTTTTAATAAGTCCGGGCCGATGATTACATTTCGTTCCACTATTGCGGTGTGAGCGACTATCGAACTTTTATCATTTTTCCCAATAACTCGATAAACAGCAGGACTATGCCAGAAGCTTTGTCGCTGGAAATACTCACGATCGGCGGGAAAACAAACAACCAACATTTCACGGATGACCCTATCCAGTTGGGGAGTAATGTCTTGCTCTTTGATAACAAAAAGCGATATATCGTTATCTTTTGTTGCCATTCGAGTTTTAATAGAGTCACCAATCACATTAATATGTCCTTGACGGCTTTGAACGAGTTAGCCCATCAGCAGTCTGATAGCAGAGATCAATGCGAAAAGAATTCCTGCTGCAGCAAATCCCGTTTCGACAAGATGTTTTCGATAATTCTTAATATTCTTGATTGCCGTTACTCCCAGAAGGCCGGCAATAAATATGAATGGGAAAACGACTAATTTTGCCGGGTGACTCGTGTTCATAGACAAAATGATGAAACTCACAAGCCCAAAGACAAAGGACACAATCCCTATTCCTAAACTCTTAGGCGGCCCAGCAACATTACTCTTTCGTGAATCTTGTGACTTTTGTGAATCCGGGCTCGTTTCCCGTATAATCTTTTGCACCTCGGCCTTACCACGACCATATGCCATCCTCGCTTCCTTTACAGTCGAGACGGTAAACTCCCGGATTCTCGGTGGTATTACAACTTCGGTTTCCTCCTGGCCGAATGCGGCTTTAACTTCTTTTTTCGTCAGCAAGACCAGCGCCCATATTCCCATGGCCAGACCAAAAGGAAACGCTATGCTAATAATGCCAAAGATGCTGCCCGCTACAGCCCAGTGATATGACCTCAACTGCATCAGGTTCCAGGCACCTAAGATTATAACAAACGTTTGTACTGCCATCCAAAGCACTAATAGCAGTCCTGCGTCTCCGGGCACAAGAGCACCCCATATGGCCCCAATAACACTCAGGCAATTAATCAATCCGGCAACCAGCAGCCCGATGGCCGGAATCCAAACGCGGTGCCGAACGGATTCAACATCATCACCCACCTTCCGTCTCGGGGAGAATTTAGCATCGGCCTGCTTGTCCGAGCAAATCGTTTCGACATCTACTCCAACCTCAGAGGCATGTTGATAACGGCGGTCCGGTTCCTTCTCCAAAGTCCGAAGCACAACATCGTCAAGCCTGACATCCACTTCCACCTTCTGCGACGGCGGGGAAAAACGGCCGAGGGGCAATTCGTTTGTAAGCATCTCGTAAAACACCACACCCAGTGAGAAAATATCCGCGCGGTGATCCACCTGGTCCGGGTGTTCGATTTGTTCCGGGGCCATGTAATGGGGCGTACCCATTCTCTGACCGGCCTGGGTAAGTGTATAGACAGTTGCGGGGCTGTCCAGCAGCTTGGCTAAGCCGAAGTCGGCTATTTTGACCCGACCCCTCTTGTCCAGAAGAATGTTTTCCGGCTTGATGTCCCGGTGTACGATACCCTCATCATGGGCAAACTGCAGAGCCTCGCAAATTTGAGGAACGATGGCAAGTGCTTCTTTAGGCAAAAGTTTGGCGCTTTGAATCACATGACGCAAGTCCGTCCCTTCCACAAATTCCATAACGAAGAAATAAAGCCCTTCGGCTGTATGCCCAAAATCAAATACCGTGACAATGTGGGGATGGTTCAGCCTGGCAAGAGAGCGGGCCTCACGAGTGAAACGCTCAGCAAAAGCTGCTTGTTGTTCTACCTCCGGCGGTAATATCTTAAGTGCAACAAGGCGGTCGAGCTGTTTTTGACGAGCCTTATAAACAGCTCCCATTCCACCCTGACCCAAAAGCTCAATGATCTCAAGATGCGGAAACTGCCCGGCCAGTTCATCCGGCCTGGGAGGCATGAACTTACCCGGCGGAGTAGCACTTGTGGGAACATCACTCGCCACCTCAGAATCGGCATTATAAGCCGACTTGGTCTCTTGTCTGGCGCTTTTCATAAGACATCTGGGGCAAAGACCTTCTGGCGCATTAGCCGGCAACTTAGCCCCGCATTCCGGACAGCTTCGTTTTTCGGCCATAGTATTATTTCCTTTCTTTCTAATGGTTACTCTTCGCCTATTACTTAGGCAAAACGACCTAAACGTTACACACAGTTTGCAAATTCTCTTCTCGATATACGCAATCGAGGGGATTCAATATAAACATTATCCGAATCATTAAAACTCACGCGATGTAACGTTGGTCTAAAAAGGTAAACCATTGCAGAATGATACCTAAAAATAATCAATACGCCAATGCATTAAAAAGGTCATCAATTTCCTCATCAACCTGGTCTTCAGCGGCAACGGTTTGGGCGATTTCCTCCCTCAACAACTTGCGATAACGCCTCCGCAATCGATGTACTGCGGTCCTCACATTTCCTTCGGTCATATTCAGTTCAGCCGCTTTATCACAATAAGGAACGGAACCTTTCTCTACGGTCAAATAGATTTTTAGATGGTCAAAAAGCTCCTGCTTGTTCTGAGAGGCTAATTCTGTCTTCAGGTGGGCCATTGTTCTGTCCAGCACCGTTAATGCCCATGATTTGTCAAAGAGTTTTTCCGGCGACAGTTCATGGGCCGGTTCCAAAGCATATTGGTTTTCCGCATCCGTAAAGTCGATAGAAAAAATCTTGCGGTCTCCACCGCGTTTTTGAGCACGGGCACGATCATATTCGTCGGACAAAAAATGCTTCAGCGTACCCAGTAGAAAGGAGCGAAACTTCCCGCGTTTAGAGTCCGCCATACGCAGCACTTGTTTCTCCAATATCCGGCAGAAAAAGGCCTGCGTATGGTCCTCGGCCTGCTGGTTGTTATAACCATGCCGCCTGAGATAGGCGTAAAGCGGAAACCAATAACTCCGGCACAGCGTCTCTAAAGCCTGCTGATAACCCGGAGCTTTGGGTTGACCCGCCTGCAATACGACGCTCCAGTGTGTGGTTGCGAATCGGCCTGCGCCTGATATCGAGAAATTCTTTGCTGATTTACCCGACATTTTTCATTCATATCTCCATCGGCTACTTTATTATAATTCACAACCATTATTATACCAGGATTCGCTGCCAAATGCTAATCTGTTTTGAAAGCAGATTTAAGCAACAGCATCTTATAGATTCCTTTCACTGAATGAGTATCGATTTGGTTTTGCCTGTGACATTTTCGTCACCGGACACGAGTTATGCCCTGCCAAGACAACTATACATCGCATAAATAACAAAATTCTGCTCGATGCCCCCCTACCGTGCGGCATTCTTGCTGTACTCATTGAAGAAAGCGACAAATTCCGGGAAAAAGGATTCGAACGTGGGGTATTTGTCCCTGTTTGCCTCGTACGTCAGGAGCAGGTTGCTCAGTTCTTTTGTCCAGATGAATCCACAACCGGCCTCACTATCAAGGTAGTTTTGCAAGTACTCAAGTTCAAATGAGTTTCGAATATAACTCGCTACACATGCCCTGACTACCGACTCGTACATCAAAGACTGCCAGTTTTGATAGCCTATCCGTTTCATTGCAGGGGCTTTAGCGGTATAGAGCTTTTCCCCAGCCGGTTGTAGCTGCTCCATATATTTATCGACGACAGGATTAGTGAAGGAATGACAGAACTCATGCGCAGTGGTCTCCAACTTCCTGGGGCGAAACACGGGATTACCGTCCGCATCGGGCAATGGCATGCCGATAATTGCATACTTCTCATGGGTTTGGCTGTCTGTGAATCTTGGCCCGTAATTACTGGGGCCGTTAAGAAAACCCAGCACAAGCCTCAAATCACCCATTTCTTCGATGCCGAAGAATTCACCGAGCCACGTTTGAAGATCGTATTGTGCCATTACAGCTCGGCAGGAACGAATGCCCGTTTCGTACAGCATGCTATGGGCCTTATAGAATTCATTGAATTTCGTCTCGGCCGCAAATTGACGGAGCTGCTCAAGGAATTCTGCCGTTTCCTGTTTCTTCCATCGGCCATCGAGTCCCCAGGGCCATTGTTCAAAAGTCTTTCGCGGGCGGTAATCACGATCGATATACACCGACAGTGACATCGGGCCGTCACAACTCATCCGGCGCGTACTCCGAAGTCGGCCGGCAAGCTTTACCACCGGGTGGTTGTCAAAATCTCCGAACTGCCGCTCGATATCCCTCACATATGACCGTATTCGCCCCTGGTTGAATTCATAGTTGCCAGCCAGGCGGAAGACGATTCCGATCAACTCCACCCGGGGATCCACCTCGATTTTGATAGCGGCGACATTCGGCATGTTCTTTGGCAGTGAGTTGTCGATGGCACCGGCAGATGAAGGCAGGCCAATGCTATAGACCAGTATAATCGCCGGGACGACCAGCGCCTTGATGGTCCATGAAAACTTATCATTGTAGAAATCAACATTCTCTAAGGCAACTTGTGGTCTATCGGTTTCGTAGTTGGTAGTCTCTTTGTTCATTTGATTTGCCTTCGACTCGTCGTTTTTATTTTTCTGTTTCAGTTTTTCGATACGTGCCTTACTGTGCGGCCTTCTTGCTGTACTCGTTTAGGAAATCGACGAATTCCGGGAAGAAGGATTCGAAGGTGGGGTATTTGTCCCGATTGCTCTCGTATGTCTTGAGAAAATTGCCCGCATCTTCGGTCCAGACGAATCCGGCCTTGACCTCGTCCTTCAGAAAATAGTCCAGATACATTAGTTCAAATGAGTGACGCACGAAACTCATGACACAGGCTCGAACAGCCGTCTCGTGCATTACCGACTCCCACTTCTGGTAGCCTCCCATTCGCATGGCCGGCCCGTGAACTGCAAACAGCCTCTCACCAGCCGGTTGCAGTCGGTCCATGTACTTTTCCACGACAGGATTGGCGAAAGAATGGCAAAACTCGTGGACAGTAGTACCCAATTGCTTGGGGCGAAATATCACGGTATTGGCCGCATCGAACGGACGCATGCCCACAATTGCATATTTCTCACTGGTTTGATCGTGTGTGAATCGTACTCCATAGTTGTAGAATCCGTTGACGAATCCCAGCACAAGCTTCAAATCGCCACAATCCTTGACTCCGAAGAAGTCGACCAGCCATTTCTCAAGATTGAGTGGGCCGATCAAGTCTTTGCAGCTTTGGATCCCCGTCTCGTAGATGTCTCTTTGGGCCTTGAAGAACTCGTCGAACTTCGTCTCGGCGGCGAATTGCCTGAGTTTCTCCAGGAATTCGGCCGTCTCCTGTTTCTCCCATCGGTAGTCGAGTGTTGAAGGCCACTCTTCGTCGGTCTTCCGCAACCGGTAGTTACGGTCGATATGGACAGCCAGCGACATCGGGCCGTCGCAGCTCATCAGATGCGTCTTGCGGAGCTCGGTGGCCATCTTGATCACAGGATGATTGTCAAAGTCACCGAAGTGTTTCTCTATGGCCTTGACATAGGGCCGCAGAGTGCCATCGTTAAATTCAGGACTGCCCGCCAGGCGAAAGACGATTCCGATCAACTCGACCCGGGGATCTACCTCGATTGTGATCCTGCCGATATTCGCTCTATACACAGCAGGTGGATTATCGACAGCAAGAGATGATGAAGACATACCTAAGCTGCAAGCCAGCATAACCATCGATATGACAAACGCCTTGATAATCTGTGAAATTCTGTTTTTACTCATTCGACTTCTCCTTGAACTTGTTGTTTTCAATTTTTCATTCCACTTTCTTAATACTCTTCCTACAGCTTTGCTTTGATGCTGTAATTATTCAAAAACTTCACGAACTCCGGGAAGAAAGATTCGAAGGTGGGGTATTTGTCCCGCTGGTTCTCATAGGTCTTGAGAAAATTACCCATGTCTTCGGTCCAGACGAATCCGTGTCCGACCTCGCTTTTCAGGTAATAGTCAAAAAATCTGAGGTCAGCAATTGAGTCGCGTATAAAACTTGCGACACAAGCCCGCACGGCCGTCTCATACATCACTGATTCCCACTTCTGATAGCCCCTATTCCGCATGGCCGGTTCTTGAACTGCAAAGAGCCTCTCACCAGCCGGTTGCAGTTGATCCATGTACTTGTCCACGACAGGATTGGTGAATGAATGACAAAACTCGTGCGCGACAAGCACTATTTGTTGCGGCAGAAATATGACAGTATTTGTCGGATCGAATGGACGCATGCCGACAATAGCATATTTCTCACTGATTTGGTCGGCTGCAAATCGTGCTCCATAGTTTGCAAATCCGTTGACGAATCCCAGCACCAGCCTCAAGTCGCCCGGATCCTTAACCCCGTAGAAACTACTCAGCCATTCTCCGAGGTCCGCACTCAGGAATTTGACAAATTCCAAGCCGGATTGGTCTTTTGCAACTTCATTTTGCTCCAATATACTCTTGCAAGGGCGAATGCCTTGTTCGTAAATCGAACTCTGGGCCTTGAAAAACTCGTCGAACTTTGTCTCGATGGCGAATTGCCGGAGTTTCTCCAGGAACTCAGCCGTCTCCTCTTTCTCCCATCGGTAGTCGAGTGTTGAAGGCCATTCTTCGTCGGTCTTCCGCAATCGGTAATTACGGTCGATATGGACAGCCAGCGACATGGGGCCATCGGCACTCATCAAGCGCGTGTTACGAAGCTGGACGGCCATCTTGACCACCGGGTGACCGTCGAAATCGCCGAAGTGCCGCTCGATGGCTTTGGCGTATGGTTTAAGAGTACCATCATTGTATTCAGGATTTCCCGCCAGGCGAAAGACGATTCCGATCAACTCGACCCGGGGATCTACCTCGATTGCGATCCTGCCGACATTAGCTCTGTACATCACAGGTTGATTGTTGACGGCAAGAGCTGACGAAGACAGACCGATGCTGAAAACCAATAAGATGACCGTGCAGAAAGCAACATTCTTTACGGCAACCTGGGTTCTTTCAATTTTATTGTTGGTAGTGTATTTGTTCATTTTACTTCTCCTTGAATCACTGTGTTTAATTTGCTGCTTCAGTTTTCGATTACACCTTTCATCTTCTTTTTCAATCAAATTCCTGTTCTTCTGTTACCTCTTATTTGGTAAATCCGAAATTACTTAATGAATCTCATCGTTAAAGGATAGCGATAGTGGTAACCATTATTGGCCTTAACCGCCGCAATCAGCAAAAACACAAAAAATACGATGATTGTAGCGATAATCAGGGGTACACCGATGCAAATAAAAGACAGAATGATCGATGCAATAAGGTATATCGACATCGAAATTTGGAAGTTAACCGCTTCTTTGCCCTGCTCGTCTATGAACGGATTATTGTCTTTCTTAATCTGCCAGATAATCAAAGGCGCGACGATATTGCCGGATGCAGGCAAAATAATCCCGGCAAGCCCCGAAAGATGGCATATCATCGCCCACATACGAGCATCTTTGTTTATTTCTTTGCTTCCGGGACTTGTATTAACTGTCCCGGCTTTTTCGTTACAGACTTCTTGTTCGACGGGAGCTTCACTTTCGGGCTTTTCTGTGCTTACTTTCTCAGCAACAGGGATTTGGCCTTCGGACTTTACTTCACTTACTTTCTCCTGGGCAGGGATTTGGGCTTCGGGTTTTTCTACCGGCTGCGGGGTTTCTTCATTGTTTTCCATGGTCATGTTCCTTTCTATCTATCTAATCTGAAATTTCACATTTAACACCAAATCTCATACCGCCATGCAAAGACCAACATTTCCGGCAATTCTGATTCAGTGCCTTCTACACATTCAGTACTTAGGGTAAAATTTCGAAAAGGTTACACATCAATTTCAGTTTTTTTCTCACCCAAACTACGTCTATGTCGTAAAACAATTACTCATGAGAAGTAAATATTACTGATTTCGGTAGATTTTTCGGCAAGTCCGGCTATAATCAGAAATTCAAATACTATTGAGGGCGTAGTAAATACGGCAATGTCTCGGAACGGTGTTATTTTGCGAAATATTGCATATATTCGAACAGTAACAAATAGAGCAAACAAAAGCTGAAAGGAATAAAATATGGAAATCTCAATTGAAAGCCCAACAAGGATCAAGATGATTCCGGAAACCGAACATGAGAAGGAAAGCCTCGAGGCACTGTGGAAGATTATTATACGCTGCGACCAGGACAGTAAAGTGCTCTGCCCAATAGGAGCCTACATAGCCTCGAAAGACGATGGAGCAAGTTTTGCAATACAGGACCAATGATTCGGCTGCACTCTGCGACAAAGTATAGAAGCATACGCACCTAATCTTCCTTTTGCTATTTGATATCAAACTTCTCGGTTTTCATCATCGATTACAGAAAACCTTGTCTCGATAATTCTCACAATTGGGAAGAATTTTTTTTTGAAAATCTCAGCTATATCTATTATAAAGCTTTGTTTAACCTTTATGTTAGTGAAGACAATGAATGAAAATGAATTCTGCGGCAACTGTAATCAAAAGCACAACTGTGGCAGTATTTACCATCAGTTGGGAAATACTAATGGCCCTTCGGTGGTAGTTAAAGTTGTCATTGCTTTTTTGCTGCCTCTTGTGGTTTTTATTTTTTCGCTGGCAGTTTTTCAGGAAATCTTTACCAAAACTACAAGCAGCCAACTTATGCTGACAGCCCTAAGCCTGGTATCGGCTTTATTTGTAACATTTAGCTGCATATTAATTATAAGAGTGATAAATAAACGACTCGGTCAAGTTGGATAGTCCCGGATTTTTTTGTATGAAAGTTAGCACCAAAAGCAGAATATCTTTTCCCGGCGGAACACATCCTGCGGATAAAAAGGACCTTAGCGCCGGAAAAGAAATACAGCAGGGTCCGGAGGTAACAGAAGTAGCAGTGATGCTTTGTCAGCATATTGGTGCCATTTGCCAGCCGTTGGTCAGAAAAGGAAATTCGGTTGAGGCAGGTCAAAAAATCGGCGATTGTGACGCTTTTGTTTCAGCTCCTGTTCATTCTCCCATCACAGGCAAAGTAAAGGAAGTCGCCTTGCGGTCCCATCCGGTTCTTGGTCGAAGCATGGCAATAGTTATTGAAGCCCTGGCTCATAGTCCGACAAAGCGGCCGTATTTTAACTTGCAGGATGATTTCGATGTAAACAAGTATTCAGCGGGACAGATATGTGAAGCTGTCCGCGAAGCCGGTATCGTCGGTATGGGCGGGGCGGGATTTCCCACGAGAGTCAAGATCGAACCTAATCCAAGGCTGCCAAAAGACGCACTGATTATTAACGGCTGCGAGTGTGAGCCTTATATCACCTGCGATTATCGTATTATGCTCGAGTGGACAAACAAAATCATCGCAGGTATTAAGCTTGCACAGAAAGCATCGGGCTGTTCAAGGGTTTTTATCGCGATTGAGGATAACAAACCCAAGGCGATAGAAGTCATGAAGACTGCATTGAAAATTGTCCCAAACTGCGGCCATATACAAGTTGTACCAGTTAGGACGAAATACCCACAGGGCGGCGAAAGGCAGCTAATAAAGGCAGTCCTCAAAAAAAATGTCCCAACAGGCGGTATCCCTCCAATGATAGGGGTGGTAGTGCTTAACGTAGCTACTACTGCGGCCATTGCCGAAGCGGTCATCTCCGATTTGCCCCTGACACACAGAGTGGTAACCGTATCGGGAGAGGCAATAGCCAAACCGGGCAATTATTATGTCCCTATAGGAATGTCTGTCGAGGATTTAATAGAATTTTGCGGAGGAGTTACTCAGAAATCCGCAAAGGTACTCCTCGGCGGACCAATGATGGGCATAGCAATCGCAGATTTGAAAACGCCATTAACGAAGGCGTCCAACGCCGTAACAGTATTAACAAAAGAGCAGATAGGCAGAGCTAAATTCGCAAGACGCCAAACCGCCTGTATCCGCTGCGGCAGGTGTCTGGAAGTTTGTCCTGAGAATTTGAATCCCACAAAAATAGCCCATGCCGTCAAACACAACCTTTTAGACGTAGCGGAACAATACTATATGAGTGCTTGCATTGAGTGCGGCTGCTGCAGCTACATCTGCCCTGCTAATATAGAGATAACCGGTCATATCAAAACAGGCAAAATCTTTATTGCCAGACAAAAAAAGAAAGTCCCGGGATAATAAAAGACAGCGTATGGTGTATATGTTGATTTTATAATTGGAAAAGAGTAAATGCTAACAGATATAAGAGTTTCTTGTTCGCCGCATATAAGCAAGCATCTTTCGACGCGCAGCGTGATGATAGATGTCATAATAGCTTTGGCGCCGGCAATGCTTGCGGCAGGCTATTATTTCCGCGCTCATGCGCTTCTTCTTATTGGCACCTGCGTTATCTCATGTGTTGCGGCCGAATGGCTTTGCAACGTAATCTGCAAAAAACCCAATTCGCTGGGTGACTTCAGCGCCGTCGTTACCGGTATAATACTTGCGTTGTCACTTCCGCCGAAGTTACCCATTTGGACGGCGGTAATCGGAGGAGTTGTTTCTATCGCGATAGGAAAAATGGTCTTCGGCGGTCTCGGAGCGAATATTTTCAACCCGGCTATGGTGGGCAGAACATTCCTGACGGCCTCATTCGGTGTTATGATGACAACATGGGCTGTGCCGTACACCATGGATTTGAATATGTCGAAAATCGCCCCGGAGAATATTTCGGCTTCCAATCTGAGGGAATTCAGGACCCAGGCAACGCCTTTGGCCTGGAGTAAGCTGGCGATAAAAAACGAACTCGGAGCCGACATATACAGCGAAGAACAATTCAAGGCAACGTTCACAGGCGAGGTTGGCGGCTCTCTGGGTGAGACAAGTGTAATTGCGCTGTTAATCGGTGGTATATATTTATTGATAAGGCGAACGATAAGCTTTCATATACCATTGGCCGTTATAACATCAGCTTTTATCTTTGCGACAATTGTGTACTTAAGAGATTCATATACCTACGTCCCACCTTTGTTTCACCTGAGCAGCGGCGGTTTAATGCTGTGCGCCTTTTTCATTGCCACCGACCCTGTTACCGCTCCATTGACACGAAGGGGAATGTGGATTTTCGGTATTGGCATAGGAGCGATAACGATGCTTATAAGAATTGCCGGAGTATATCAGGAAGGCGTGATGTTTTCTGTGCTCCTGATGAACGCTGTAACGCCTTTGATTGACAAGCTCTGCAGGCGGATTCCGACAGGAGGTAAGCCCGGTGCTTAAAATAAAACACTTTATCGAGCAAAGCTGGCTGCTGATTACGGCTTCGTTTTTCTTCGGATTGCTGATAGCCGTTACCAGCGCCGCCCTGTCGCCAAGGATAGAGCAGAATAAAATTAACAAACGTAACCGGCTGGTAGGTGCCCTGCTGCCGGAAGCCAAAGACTTTGTTCCCGTAGAGGGGGGAATCGAAATTGAGTCGATCCAGGGCAAAAAAGAGACCGTTGAAGTCTTCAGGGCCGTCTCGGCCGCCGGCGAATGTGTCGGCTGGAGTTTTAATGCCATCGGGCCGGGCTTTGCGGACAAGATTGAGGTGGTTGTGGCTGTGGATAAAAATTTCGAAAAGTTTGCGGGCTTCGATGTATTGGCAAGCAATGAAACACCCGGCTTCGGTAACCAGATAAAATTCGATTACTTCCGGGACCAGTTCAAAGGGGCCCCGGCTGAAGGTCTCACACTCGCAACTTCAGGTGACAATACAAAAATCGATTCGGAAATTATCGCGATAAGCGGTGCTACGATAAGCAGTGAGGCGGTCGTAGATATAATTAGTAATGCCATCAACCAGATTAAAAAGCAGACACAACAAAAAGGACTAATCGGCGATGACAGGCAAAAGTGAGGCCAAAACTACAGCCTACAGACAAACGCTGCTGGCCGGATTGTGGCGTGAAAATCCGGTCTTACGGTTGTTGTTAGGAATGTGTCCGACGCTGGCGGTTACCGCTGCGGTCAAGCCGGCCTTTACTATGGGCTGCTGTGTAATCTTCGTGCTTGTCTGCAGCAATATTATAGTCAGCCTGATGCGGGACCTTCTTAAACCGCATCTGCGAATACTCATGTTCACGCTGACAATAGCGACTTTTGTCACAATCGCGGATTTATTCCTGAAGGCGTTTGTGCCCGCGATGAGCGAAACACTCGGGCCTTATGTCCCGCTGATTATTGTCAATTGTATCATAATTTGCCGTGCCGAGGCCTGTGCCAGTAAGAACAGAATTGTTATAAGCATAATCGATGCTGTCGGAATGGGAATAGGCTTTACGGTTACGCTGTGTATTTTGGCAGGCATTCGCGAGTTGCTATCAACAGGCAAAATATTCGAAATGCAGTTGATGCCTGAGGCATTTGTGCCGTGGGCAGCGATGAGCATGCCAGTGGGAGCATTCATAACTTTGGGGCTTATGCTTGGACTGGTAAACAAGGTGACCAATAAAGAAGCTTGATAGGAAAGTTTTATGGATACGCTTAACGTTTTACTTATGGGCTTTATATCCATCGTGATAGTCAATAACCTCGTCTTCACGAAGTTTCTCGGTATCTGTCCGTATCTCGGAGTTTCCGGAAGAATCGACATGGCCTTCGGTATGGGCATGGCGGTAACGTTCGTTGTTACCCTGAGCGGTACGTTGACCTGGCTGATTGACCATTTGATTCTGATTGGCACACCTCTGGAAGTTACGCGGTATGTCTGCTTCATATTGGTCATCGCCGGTGCTGTGCAATTAGTCGAAATGTATCTGCGGAAATTCTTCCCTTCTTTATATGAGAGCTTCGGTATATTTTTACCATTGATTACAACAAACTGTGCGATATTAGGAATGTGTTTGTTTATAAACCTTTGGGGTACTGAAAGTTTGCTCGAAGCGGTTGTTCTTAGTTTCGGTGCCGGTATCGGTTTTACGATGGCGATTTGCATTATGGCCGGCATTCGTGAAAATCTGAATATGGCCGACGTACCGAAGTGTCTCAAAGGTGCGCCGATTACGTTGATTACTGCGGGTATCCTGGCTATGGCCTTTATGGGTTTTGCGGGAATGATAAGATGATTTTAGGCAGTGTGTTGGAATTGTGGAGCAGTGCCTGGCCGGCCGGGCTTACAATGCTCGGTCTGGGCGGCGGCTTTGCGCTGGTGTTGTTGATAGCAAGCGAAAAGCTCAAGGTCGAGGTGGACCCGAAGATAGAGCAAATACACGCGGCTCTACCCAACCTCGATTGCGGCGCCTGTGGATTCGCTGGCTGCGGTCAGTATGCCAAGGCCGTTTTGGAAAATCCCGAACTGTTAGGTCAATGCGCACCCGGCGGACCGGAAACGTCCGCAAACATCGCAGAAGTTTTGAACCTGCAGGTCAGCGATTCAGGCCCCCAGCACAGACCGGTCGTACACTGTCGTGCCCACACAACAGAAAAGACCTATCATGCAATATATCAGGGAATACCAAGCTGCATCGCCGCCAACGCTTTGGCCAACGTGCAGGCCTGTGGATTCGGCTGTCTGGGAACCGGTGATTGTACGAGAGCGTGCAAGTTCAATGCCTTACACGTTGTTGACGGCCTGGCTACCGTTGATTATGAAAAATGCACCGGTTGTACGGCCTGCGCAAAAACCTGCCCTCGCAGCCTGATTGAGATGGTTCCATTCACATCTGAGAATATAATGATTGTAGCCTGTAATAGTAAGGAAACGGGCAAGACAACCCGGTCAATCTGCAAGGTCGGCTGTATCGGCTGCGGCATCTGTGTCAAACAAACGGATATGTTCGCGGTCAAGGATAATCTGGCACGGATAGACTACGCCAGATACGAGCTAAACGAGCAAACCGAAACCGCGATGAAAAAGTGCCCGACAAAGGTGATTACCTATCGCGGAAAGACCGCCGAAAGTCCTCGGCAGCCTGCTGCAACAGCCGCCGATTCATAGAAGCGGTTTCACAACTCAATCCTTTTTAATAAACATTTCTGCGCCGCTGGTTTTTATGAGTTTAAACTCAGGCTGAGAAGTTATCAAAATCGCCTCAG
Source organism: Planctomycetota bacterium (assembly GCA_014384025.1). Taxonomy (GTDB): domain Bacteria; phylum Planctomycetota; class Phycisphaerae; order Sedimentisphaerales; family Anaerobacaceae; genus NIOZ-UU13. Next base: position 38,329 of record JACNGQ010000168.1, read on the forward strand.
TGCCGGGGGTATTCTCAATTAATTCAAGGCCGTTCTGATACCCCATTACACTTACAGCCGTAGCTAATGCATCGGCATTAGTTGCGTTATCGGCAATGATGGTTACACTTGAGAGGCCTTCGGTACTTGTACCTGTTTTACGGTCTATTATATGACTGCGACGTTTGCCTTCGATTATAATGAACTGCTGGTAATCACCGCTTGTAGCTATCGCCCCGTTGGTCATTTTCAGCTTCAATAAAACTTCACGTCCGGCCGAATCTTGTACCATATTCGGATTCTGCAGTCCGATTACCCAGTGGTCCCTGCCTTTTAACGGTGCGCCGAAGCATCGAATATCTCCCCCGAGATCGACCATACCGCCGATTGCCCCATGGGTTTGCATCGTCTCCACCGCCTTGTCAACGGCATAGCCTTTTGCAATACCGCCCAGGTCGAGCTGCATACCTTCGACGGTAAACTGCACCGTCTTGTTCTGACCGTCAAGCTTCAGCTTCTCAAAACCGACTTTCGATCTGGCATCGGCGATTTCATCCGGGCCTGGAAGGACTTGTTTGTTTTTGGCCTTACGAAACAATTCCACCAGAGGCCCAACGGTAACATCAAACGCACCATCGGTAAGTTTGCTGAATTCGATGCTTCTTTGCAAGACCTCGTAGGTTGACTGGCTGAGCTGGACCGCTCTTTTGAATCCGTCCCTGTTTACACTGCTTATTTCCGAATCGCTCTTGTAGTCACTCATCAAATCGTCAACTTTGTTGATCTGAGTAAAAGCGCTCTCGACACATTTTCTGGCCGCATCCGAATCTTTTGCTATTACAACAATGCGGGCAAATGTCCCCATAACCAGCCGATGCCCGCTGTCCAGCTCGACTTGTTTTCCCGGGCCGGACGAAAAATAAATCGCCACAACAATTAAACAAGCGACAAAAACTACAATTATGACGCTGCCGATTTTTTTGCCTGTTGAAGAGGTTTTCATAAGAGAATTTCATAATTGATATTCGAGCGATAATCAATAGAAAATAATCAAGAATCAGCATATAATGCCGGTATGGATAAAAAAGAAATGACAATATTGGCCGAGCGTATTGAGCGGGAGTTTCTCCCCTTTGTTCGCAGCCCCTCCAGATATATAGGCGGCGAAGTAAACCAAATCAAAAAAGACCTCTCGCAATGTGAGCTGTCTGCAGCATTGTGCTTTCCTGATATTTATGAAGTAGGCATGAGTAACAGCGGAATAGCGATTATATATGAAGTACTTAACAGCCTTGATGGCGTGGCTGCCGAACGGGTTTTTACGCCTTGGATTGATGCTGAGAAGGTGCTGCGTGAGAAAGAAATCCCCCTCTTTAGCCTGGAATCCAAAGCATCCCTGAAAAGCTTTGACATCGTGGGCTTTAGTTTGAGCAGCGAGCTTTGCTATACCAATGTGCTTAATATGCTCGACCTCGGCAGTATCGATGTCCGAAGCTGTAATAGAAGCGAGGACGACCCATTGATAATTGCCGGCGGTAGTATGGCGAGTTGCGGTGAATCCCTCGCTGAGTTTATAGATTTGTTTCTATTGGGTGATGGTGAAGAAGCGGTAGTTGAGCTTGTGCAACTGATTAGAACGCAAAAAAAGGCCGGTGCGGCAAAAGAACAAATCCTTCTCTGCGCCGCTGAGAAATTCGACTTCGCCTATGTCCCGTCTCTTTATGAGTTCGAATATGAAGGGGCCAAAATAAAATCGTTTAAGGCCAATTCGCCAGGATTGCCCACGCAATTTAATAGCGCTGTCGTAGAAGACTTTGAAAATGCCGCCGTTCCGCATCGCCCAATAGTGCCGTTTGTGCAGGCCGTCCACGAGAGAGTCAGTGTCGAGATTATGCGCGGCTGTCCGGGCCGATGCAGGTTCTGCCAGGCGAGCTTTTGCAGAAGGCCCGTTCGCTATCGCAGCGTTGAAAAAATTATCGATATAGCCAAGACCTGTTATCACTCGACAGGATATGATACCGTCAGCTTGCTTAGTCTATCGAGCGCCGATTATCCTAAACTCGAAGAATTAGTCACCGGCCTTGGAGCGTATTTTCGGGATAAGCACGTGGGCTTATCACTGCCGAGCCTGCGCGTTGATAAGCAGTTGAAACTGCTTCCGAAATTGCTGACCTCGGTGAGGAAAGGCGGCCTTACTATAGCCGTCGAGGCGGCAAGTGAAAAGTTAAGACAGGTCGTAAATAAACCTCTCAAAGACGAAGATTTGTTCGCCGCCGTCGAAGCGGCATACAGGGCCGGCTGGCAGCGATTGAAATTATATTTCATGGTCGGCCTGCCCGGAGAAACCGCCGAGGACGTAAAACGGATTGTGCAGTTGTCATTCGAATTGGCAAAGCTGCGAAAAAATATAGACGGCAAAACCGGCCAGATTAATATTGCCGTAAGCTGGTTTGTACCTAAGCCTCATACGCCGTTCGCCTGGCTGGGGCAAAAGCCGCTAAGCTATTTCGAGCAGGCAAAAGAATTGATAATCGATGAGAAGATGAAACTTCGGGCCAAATTCCTTCAGTTTAAGTTCCACAATATAAGATGCAGTGTACTCGAATCGGTGATTGGCCGGGGCGATAGGCGATTAGGTGACGTTATCGAAGCGGCCTGGCGGGACGGCGCGAAGTTCGATCTGTGGAATGAATGTTTTGACTTCGAGATATGGCAAAAAGCATTCGAAAAATTCGGGTTAGATTTGGAAAATCTCGCACAGAGGCAATTCGACACCGAGGAAATCCTGCCCTGGCAGCATTTAGGCGGCCCCGGCCAAAAGTATCTGCTCGGACACCTTGAAAAAGCAACTCAACAAGTGCATAAGTAATTTCTCTTGTGCCCTTATACTTATTTACTCTTATTTATTTTTCCCTTGAAAATCCGGCTTTTGCGTTGTATTTTCTCCTTTCGCGAGTTTTTTTGTTTTCAAACACCTTAGCCGGGCATTTTAAGCCTGTCTGGGTACTTATGATTTGTGTAAGCAGGAATTATAAAAGGAAGAAATATACAATCTTATGAGGAAGATAAATGAATAGCACAATCGAGCAAAATACACTATATGAAGAACATAAAGTTGAAATAAACAAGGCGCTGCGCTCCCAGTGGATACTATGGATCGGAATAATTGGTACGCCTATAGTTTTAATTATCATGTGCCAAGGCTTTGGCGACAGAATCCGTGAGGAGATCCCCCCAAGTCCGTCTTTCCCAATTCAGATATTTAGAACTATACTTATAATAGTCGGGATTTTCATGCTCGTTCTATCTTATGGCATTCGAAAGTATTTCTTTTCGGCCAGATTTAAGGGTTTCGACACAAAACGCTTGAGACCAAGAATGCGGAATCGGGATCCGGAATACATTATAGCATTCAAGCAAAGAAATTATTTCCCAATGGTTATCCCATCGAGTCTTAGTATCTTCGGATTCCTGCTGTTCATACTTGGCGACAGCCTTGGCGTTTTTTATGCATTTGCTATTGTTTCATTACTCGGCTTATTGTATCAACGTCCACAAAAAAAAGATATCCTTGTACTCTGCCATCAATCTTTACATAACAAAAATTCGGTAGAAATGAAAAACAATGAAATCTTATGATTCACTTCACCCAGATGCAGATTAACGTCTGAGACACTCGTGAAGTGTAGCTATCAAACATAAAGGAATTACGAAATTTCAGGCTTAGAAAAGGAGAGAATAAATGAAAGCAGGCAAAATAATTACTGAATTTATAATTGTATTTATTCTGGCTTTTGTAGTTTCCGCCATTGTTTCACTGCTCTGGAATCTCATTGCCCACGGCAGCACTATTGTTGACTGGGGCTCATCACTCAGACTGGGTATTATCCTTGGTATTATTGCTCCATGGATAATATCAAGAGGAAGTAAAAAAGAACAGGAATAAGGATTCAAAGGTTTGAGATATTATATGGAAACCATATAAATGTAATAAGGCGGAAAAATGATTAAGGCAAAATACAAGCACACAAATATTGTAGCCCGCAACTGGCGGGAGCTTGCCGATTTCTACTGTCAGGTTCTCGGCTGTACGGAAGTTCCTCCGGAAAGGGCCGGTACCGGAGAATGGGTCGAACGATGTACGTCTGTCCCCGGTGCCGAGATTCACGGAATTCATTTGCGGCTGCCGGGTTATGGTGAAGATGGGCCCACACTTGAGATATTCCAGTACAACAATGCAGAAAGCCGCCCGGAAACAGCTATCAATCGCCCGGGATTCGCGCATCTTGCCTTCGAGGTTGAAGATGTCGAATCAGCCAGAAATGAAGTAACAGCCGCAGGTGGTGCATGCATCGGCGAGCTGGTCACTGTGGATATCCCTGATGCCGGCTTAATCACATTTCTCTATATGACCGACCCGGAAGGAAATATTATCGAGTTGCAAAAGTGGGAATAATCCTGATAATCACGGGTATGCGCTTTTAGTTCAAGGGCAGTTTAAGATGGAAGAATTCGTTGGAGAAAGTATAGAGGTGGAAAAGGCCGGGACTTCACCCCGGCCGGTACGTTTCAAATGGCGAGGCCAAATACACGAAGTCGCAGAAGTGCTGGACGAACACGTTGATACCGGCTACGGCAACCTACCGCCTAAAAGCCACAATTGGCGCACACGAAGGCACCGCCGCTATTATGTCGTGAAAGATTCACAAGGGAACGTTTTTAAGATTTATCTGGACTATGCGAACCGCAAAAAACCATCATGGTGGCTGGCGGAAAAAAGCACGTAGAAAAAAAACGATGCTATCAAAAAGTAAAATAGTTAAATTATAATATGCAAAAGAGATTTCGAACTTGTTGAAGAGGCTTGCAAATTCAATCTCCGAAAAAATCGTTTTAATGACGTGTGATTAATGTTACTAATGAGCTTGTGGCTTAATGAGGTGATAAAAATTATGAGAAAAACGATAATGAGTATTCTGATGTTATTTAATTTGGCCGGATGCAGCAATATTCCTTCCGGCACCGAAGCGGTTAAGGACTTTGATGTCAACCGGTATTTGGGCAAATGGTATGAAATAGCGAGGCTGGACCACAGTTTTGAACGCGGGCTTACCGATGTTTATACAACTTATACCCTGAGGAAGGATGGCGGAATAAATGTTTTGAACAGGGGCTTCGATAAAGCCGGCGGAAAATGGAAACAAGTGCGTGGCCGGGCTTATTTTGTAAAGGGAAAGACGGTCGGCCGGCTGAAGGTTACTTTTTTTTGGCCGTTCTACGGTGGATACAATGTCATTTCGCTTGACCACGAAAACTATTCTTATTCATTGGTCTGCGGGCCAAAAAAGTCGTATCTTTGGATACTTGCCAGAGAAAAGACGCTGAGTAAACCCACTCTCGACAAACTTATTAAGACGGCAGAAAATGCAGGCTTTGACGTTGAGGAACTGATTTTTGTCGAACAGGAGCGTTCAGATTCTTAATTTATCTGTCAGATTTCTCTGCATTATTCGCGTTGACTGCTCTCAGGGCTAAAACTATAACGTTGTAATTAAAAGCGAAAATATGCGAGAGGCAATGGACTTCGATTTCAAAAATTCTTTTGCGAGATGGTACTTTTATATCACCCCCCTGTTTATCCTGCTTGACCATTTTTTGGGTATAAATGTACGAGTTAGTGCCCTTGAGACAATGCCCTTGTATAAGAACCTCTATTACGGATTCTGTATTCTTTGTGGCATCTGCATGTATATAATCCCCCGGTACTCGGCGGTAGTGGCTTTGTTCGAAAGCTCAATCAATATCATAATGCTTGTATTGGGCATATTTTTACCATACATCCGAACTATCACGGCGTTGATGGACGATGTGCTCGGCGCGGATTTTACGGCTTTGGAGGAATCATTAAAGGTTCAGCCGATGGTGAATCTTTTTATTGTGGGTTCCTGTTTGATACTCACTTTTAGAAAAAGCATTGAGACAATAGCAGAATCTTTCGGTTTCGATAAGCAGGCTTCCAAAGAATAGCTGTCGAAAAAAAGTCTTCGAAGGTCGGAAATATTGCTATCAGCCGTTAGCTGTCAGGCTTTGGTTTTCCATTTGCTAAAAGCCTTATAAGGTATAAAATGACAATAATACCTTATTTAGAAATGTTACTAAAGATTAACAGGCCCCGGACTTAATGGGCAGCCTAAACAATCACTGACAAAATGAAAGAAGAAGACAAAAAGAAAATCCAAGAAATCATTAGCGGAATGCAATGCCCGAAGAATTTCAGATGCGCAGAGGGTGGATTTGAAAATCTGTGCAGAGCCAAAGACTTCGGAGATGAGCAGCGTCTGCACTGTCTCGAAAAAGCTTCCGAATCCTGTTCGTTTGCATTTTCGTATGAGTTGGGTATTAAGATTCGTTTCTGCCAGTGTCCTCTGCGGGTGTATTTGGCGAAGAATCTAAATAAGTAATTCACAGTCACTTTCCGTTGCAGGATTTATAAGTGAAGAAGATTTGAAGGTTTCGACAATAAATTGAGGATAAAATATGAGTGTTCTATGGGAAATCGTACAGACAGGCCTGATGTATGGTCAGAAGCGAAAATCCGACTCCGTTGAGGATCGGGTCCAGTTTCTCGAAAACCAGCTTATAAGAATGCAGGACACATTGTGTAAGCTGGTTAAAAAGATTGAGGAGATTCACGGACTCGATATCGACGGGGACGGCAAAATCGGTTAGATTTTATCCCTGCCGGGAAGTCTTAATATTACTTAATTGGAAACTTTGGCATTGTTACGCTCTGTCCTGAGCCGGTTGCCTTGTTAATAGACAAATAAAGGAGCAACTAAATGCAAATGAAACGTCGTGATTTTTTGAAATTTGCCGGTGCCGGTGTATGTTTTGGGGCGGTGGGATGCGTATCGGATATGAGTGCCAGGTCTTCGAGAAAACCTAATATTGTTCTCTGTATGGCCGACGACCAGGGCTGGGGTGATATGGCGTATAACGGACATCCTGTCCTCAAGACACCGAACTTCGATGCTATGGCTACCAGTGCTTTACGTTTCGACCGCTTCTACGCCGCTCATCCGGTTTGTTCGCCCACACGCGGCAGTGTAATGACAGGCCGGCATCCGAACCGCTTCGGATGCTTCAAGTGGGGCCACACGCTTCGACCTCAGGAAATCACCATCGCCGAGGCCCTCAAGACGGCCGGATACGTTACCGGCCATTTTGGAAAGTGGCATCTTGGTTCGGTCCGCAAGGGCAGCCCCGTCAATCCCGGCGCCAGCGGATTCGATGAATGGTTCTCGGCTCCGAATTTCTTCGACAATGACCCTATTCTCAGCCGGGAAGGAACCGCGGTCCAAACCAAAGGCGAAAGCTCAATGGTCACTGTCGATGCCGCTCTGGAATTTATCGAAAAGCACGCAGAAGGTCCACGGCCGTTTTTGGCAGTAGTATGGTTTGGTTCTCCACACGGGCCGCACCAAGCGATAGAAGAGGACCGCGCAATATATTCCGACCAGCAGAAGAATTTTCAGCATTTCTATGGCGAGATTACCGGTATGGACCGCGCATTCGGCAAGCTTCGCAAGAGACTGCAAACTCTCGGCATCGAAAAAGACACAATTCTCTGGTATTGCAGTGACAATGGCGGCCTTCCTAAAGTCGGCACAACAGGCGGGCGGGCAAACAAGGGTCAAGTCTATGAGGGGGGCCTTCGCGTCCCTGCCATCCTTGAGTGGCCCGCACGAATTCCGAATCCACGAGCAACCGAGGTGCCCTGCAATACATCGGATATCTACCCGACGCTTCTTGAAATCACAGGTGTACAAATGAAGAACCAGCCGCCACTGGATGGTATCAACCTGGTCCCGCTGATAGAGAGCAAAATGAAAACTCGACCGAAACCAATGGGTTTCTGGGACCATCCTACCGGCGGCATCAGGACACCGAGCCTCGAATGGATGACTGAACTTCTTGAGGCGCAGAAAGCAGGCAAGGAGAGCAGCGAGACTTTCAGATTGCGTTTGGACGCAGGCGAAATAACTCAACAATATCCGCTGGACAGTTTCCCCGGTCACGCCGCCTGGCTCGACTGGCCATGGAAGCTTCATCGGATACAATCAAAGAAAGGTGATGTGAAATTTGAGCTGTACAATCTTGCTGATGACCCAGCCGAGCAAAATGACCTGGTCACCCGGGATACTGACCGGGTGAACTCAATGAAATCCCAGCTTGAAAGCTGGCTGGTATCCGTCGTTCACAGTCTTAACGGCAGGGATTATCGTTGAGCAGACAACACGTGCCTTTTGCCGACAGTGCTGGCGAAATACAAATAAATTTGGAAGCTGAATAAAAAAGCCCCGCAATAAATTGCGAGGCTGAATATTTTGGCTTTTTGCCTGGGCGAGGATGAAAAGGGTTCAGCGATTATTTTGCTTTTTCATTCCCATGGGTAATTCTATACCGGCAGGTCTTTGCGCGTCCCTGAAGTCCACGATAATCTTAACCGCATCATGTGGATCGTCAACTAACGTGAAAACATCCATATCTTCCGGATCGATATATCCGTGTTCTTGAAGCATCTTTTCCCTAATCCAGTCGATCAATCCCTGCCAGTAGTCACTACCCACCAGAATGACCGGGAAAGACGCCTGCTTTAAGGTTTGAATCAATACCGATGATTCGAAAAACTCGTCCATAGTCCCATAGCCTCCGGGGAAAACTATAAAGCCATGGGCGTATTTAAGAAACATAACTTTTCTAACGAAGAAATATCGAAAATGCAGTGACAGATTCTGGTAGTCGTTTGGAACCTGCTCCATAGGCAGTTCTATATTAAGGCCGATGCTTTGGCCTCCTGCCTTTACAGCCCCTTTATTTGCCGCCTCCATAATACCGCCGCCCCCGCCGGTAATGACCGCAAAGCCGGAATTGACAATTTCCGAAGCGGTCCGCTCGGCAAGTTTATAGTATGGATCATCCGGCTGGGTACGGGCCGATCCGAAAATCGACACCGCAGGACCGACAGAGGCAAGCTCCTCGAAGCCTTCGGTAAACTCAGCCATTACTCTGAATATCCGCCAGAGGTCCTGCACCGGATTTTCGATACTATCAATCATAAAAACAATTCTCCTTTATATTTCATATATCCTTGCTGCGCCATTGCCTCAGCCGAAGGCGGACATGAAGCTTTATCTCGTATTTATCTTTGTTAATACTACCATAAAGCCGGTTTATTTGCGGCAGGGCAATATTTGGCAATCGGACAATTCACACAGTCCGGCTTACGAGCTTTACATATACTTCGTCCATGAAAAATCAGTAAATCGCTGAATAAAAGCCAGTTCTTTCTCGGTACTATTTCGGCCAAATCAAATTCCAACTTAACCGGGTCCGAATTCGGCGAAAGCCCTAATCGGCGTGATAGTCTGATAACATGAGTATCACATACCACCCCCGGTACCCCGAAAGCGTTGCCTAATACACAATTTGCGGTTTTCCTGCCGACACCGGGCAGCGTTAAAATCTCATCCATCGTACCCGGGATTTTGCCGTCGAATTCCTCGATTACCTTCGTACAGGCCCCCTTGATATTGGCCGCTTTATTGCGGAAAAAACCCGTGCTCTTTATGTCCGACTCGATTTCTTTTACGTCCGCTTTTGCCCAGTCTTTGGCCGAGGTGTACTTTTTGAAAAGGGTCTTTGTAACCATATTGACCCTCACATCCGTGCACTGTGCCGAGAGGATTGTAGAAACCAACAGCTCCAGAGGATTCGAATGTTTAAGTGCTATCTTGGCTTCCGGATATGTCTTCCTTAATATCGGGAAGATTTTCCGAATTCTTTCGGCCGCCTTGGTCTTGTCTATTTTTATTTTTATAGTAGCTGTTTTTTTAGGCATAGTCACTTTTTCGAAGGGAGCTCCTGCAGGATTTCTTTCAGCCTGCCGGTAAAGAATATCTCATGCAATCTCAAAGGTTCTTCGACTCCGGGTAAAAATAATATTGTTACAGGCACTAATTCATTGTACTTGTTCTTCAATGCAAGTGTTGCAGGATTATCATTTGCTGTAGTATCGGCTTTGATTGCCAAGACTTCTTTTGCTTCGATTAGCCCTGCAATGTCCTCGTTATGATAAACAACTTTATCCACTGCCTGGCAGCTCAGACACCAATCGGCGGTAAACTTGATTAATACAGGTTTGCCTTCAGCTATGGCATTGTCAATAACAGCGTCGTCATAATCCTGCCAGGCAATTAGTTCTCCTGCTGGTGTCGGCAAAAACACCCAGCCACCTGCGAACACGATGAGACCGGCACTGATTCTTATAAGCCACTTGCGCCCGGGTTTTGTATTGAAGCTCACCCATCCGCCCCACATCCATATACAAAAACCAAGAATCACCGCAAAATATAACACATTCGTCCTGTAGGCTTGAGGCAAGGCACCAATGAGTTTCACGGCTATAATCAGCAGGACAAATCCGATGCCCTGTTTGAATAATTCCATCCACTGCCCCGGCTTTGGAAGCCGTTTCAGTAAGCCGGGTATTGAAGTTAGTATTGCATAGGGTACAGCCATACCCACACCTATCACCATTATAACAACAGTAGCCACCAGCCAATGCTGGGCCTGTGCCCATCCGAAGGCAAACGCCAATATTCCGAATCCGCAGGGAGTGCTTAAAATGGCTGCAAGAAAGCCTGTGCCGACCGCGCCCGAATAGCCTTTACCACTCGATTTACCAGCTATCGAAGATGGCACACCAATATTAAAAACTCCGAACATCAGCAGGGCCAGCACCACCAGCAAAAGCACCATCCCCGCAACGAAGACCGGATTTCTATACTGATCGCCCCACTGTAATACTGTTCCATAGAAGATTTGCAGAATAATATTTGCAATCGCAAGAGATGCAAAAAACAGTAATATCCCACAACAAAAAGCAAATCCCATCGCTTGGGATTGTTTTTTACCTGCTTTCGCCTGCTCGACGATTCTCATTACGATAAGTGGAAGCACCGGCCATACACACGGCATAATATTCAAAGTCAGCCCCGCTAAAAAAGCCAAACCAAGGGCAAAGGGAATGGAATAACTCGGCGCTGTAATTGTCTCTTGCTTATCAGCGACTGCTTCAATATTGATACTTTTCCAGGAATCCCGCTCTGACCAATCAATCTTAGTTTGTAAAGTTTTTTCAAACGGCGGTAAGCATACTTTGCTCGTACAGGCAATACCGGTAATCTTGACCTCAATATCACCCTTATCAATCACAGTAGTCTGTCCGGAAACTCGGGTTTCTTTGATTGGCACAAAGATAGTGAAATTACCTTCGTAAACTTCTATTTTACTACCCAGTGGGTCTGTGAAAAGATGCCATTGAGGGAAAACGGCCTCGCCAAAAGAAAAAACGTCGGAGTGAGCTTGAATCTTCAACTCTAATCCTTCTGCAGGTGCAGTTTCAGACTTGGCGTAATAGTGAAGGTCATCGGTCCCTTCAAATAAAACTGCAATGCCGGCCTTTGAGTCCATCTGAACAGGCTCAATACGTACAGTTGAAACCTCTTGCCCTGAACTTGCCAGTTCAACACCGGCTGCATTATCAGGTGCGATTATTGAGACTGGATCATTTGTGTTTTGTCCCGACGCAGAACAGGTAATTGCAAAAATATAAGCAGTCCATAATATGCTTAAAAGAAGTGTTTTTTTCGATTTCATAGCAGCCATTTTCCCCCATAAAAACCTAAAATGACAGAATATAGAAAAGATATCACTCAGCCGGCTGGTCATGGGGTTCTTCGGGCTCGGATTCCGGCTGTTCGGTTTTATTATTAATGGCTTGTTCGTTGTTCTTGGCTTGCTCAGCCGCTAATAAATCGGCAACGGTCGGCTTGTCCAATCGACCGCCTTCTAAAATTATTTTCACATCAGCAGCATCAAGTGTTTCGTATTTCAGCAGGGCCCTTGCTATTTGCTCGAGGCTGTCTTTATTTGTTCCAATTAATTCTTGTGCTTTTTCATAAGCCTCATTGGTAACTTTTTTTACCTCGCTGTCGATTGCTTCCGCTGTTTTATCCGAATACTCTTTCTCGCCCGGCATCATATACATCTGGTCGCTCATGCCCGTATCGGGAGTATAATTTATTGGCCCAAGATCGCTGCTCATACCCCAGATCAAAATCATCTGTTTTGCGATATTAGTGGCCGTTCGAATATCGTTCTGTGCACCGCTGGTTATATCATCACAAAACATTTCTTCAGCGACTCGCCCGCCGAAACACACCTGCAAAAGTGCCATACAATATTTTTTTGTAAATATCGTCCTGTCTTTTTCCGGCAGGGCAAAAGTGGCCCCGCCCATCGGCCCGCGGGGAATGATACTTACCTTATGCAGCGGGTCGGCATCTTCTAAGAGTGATTGCACGAGAGTATGGCCGGCTTCGTGATAAGCAGTGATTTCTTTTTCCTTTTGGTCGATTACCCTGCTCTTTTTTGCTCTTCCCCATCGGACCTTGTCCCGGGCTTCTTCAAGGTCGGCCATTTCGACACTTTCTTTATTGGCCATAGTTGCCGCCAGGGCGGCCTCGTTGATAATTGCCGCCAGGTCCGCTCCGCTGAACATAGGTGTCCCGCGTGCGAGTCTTTCCAGGCTGATATCCGGTCCCAATTTTACTTTTTTGACATGGACTTTCAGAATATCAACCCGCCCTTTCAGGTCTGGTAAGGGAATAAAGATTTGTCTGTCGAATCTGCCCGGCCTTGTCAAGGCATGGTCTAAAATATCGGCGCGGTTGGTCGCTGCAATCACAATAACCTGGTCGTTCGTATCAAAGCCGTCCATTTCAACGAGTATCGCATTTAGTGTTTGTTCGCGTTCATCGTGTCCCCCGCCGACATAGCCGGCCCCGCGTTTTCGGCCAATTGCGTCAACCTCGTCAAGGAAGATGATACAGGGAGAATTTTCCTTGGCCTGCTTGAACAAATCGCGTACCCGGGATGCCCCGACACCAACAAACATTTCTACAAAATCGCTGCCGGATATACTAAAGAACGGCACATCGGCCTGGCCTGCCATGGCCTTTGCAAGCAATGTCTTTCCACACCCGGGTGGGCCTACCAACAGAACGCCGCGAGGGATACGGCCGCCTAATCGCTGGAATTTCTTCGGATTTCTCAAAAACTCGATTATCTCCGCAACTTCTTCTTTTGCTTCTTCAATGCCGGCTACGTCCTCGAATGTTATTTTGACACGGTCTTTTCCCTGAAGCCGATGTTTGCTTCGGCCAAACGACATCAGCATCCCGCCGGCACCGCCGCGAAGGTTGCGGGCAAAAAGAAAATAGAAAATAGCCACCAAAAGGATTATCGGTAGTAACATGCTTATTATATTCAGCAGCCACGTATGTTGCGGGGGGAAGTTGACCTCAATGCCCTTGTCCTTTAATTCTTTGAGAAATTCATCAGGGACCAAAACCGGGTTGTAATTCACCGTGAAAGTTTTCGGCGTTTTTTCGTCTGTGCCGGCGTCATCCGATTTGTATTTGCCTGTTATCTCAGTATCGTGGATTTCAACACTCTCGATTTTGCCGTCATTGGCATCTTCAATAAACTCAGACCACTTTTTCTCTTCACCACTCTGAAATTGTTGCAGCATCATCAATGATGTGAATATCACAATTGCGATTATCAGATAGAAAAAAGGCCCGCGTTTATATCGAGGAGGTATCGGCTTTTTCCCGGGCTTGTTTTGTTGGCCTTGACGTTGTTGAAGATTTGGATTGTTGTCTTGATTGTCAGTCATAATTTGCGTTTTTTGTATCCCCTTTTTCCAGGGATGGATTTTCACCCTGCAAAAGCAGGATTGATTCAAAATCGCGTTTTACCACTTTACTTCCATTAGTTCTACGATTTTCCTCGCCAGATTGTTTGCCGCCAAATTCGAAGCATATTTAATATCCTGCTGCTGATATTCAGAATAGCTCGCAGTTGCGCTTAAAGAGAAGTTATCGATCAAAAGCTCTCCTGTCTTTAGATTTTTCCAGTCAACCAGGGCTGTCAACTCCACTTCTTTTTCAAGAACCAGGCCTGTTTCCCTTTCGGTGCTGAGCGCCGTCTCGCCTATTGATACTATTTGACCGCTCATAATCGTATCAGCACGGTCTCGGTTCGAGACTATTTTATACGGTGTCTCTACCTCAATTCGCTTCGACAAAGCATCGGAAAGTTCGTATTCGGCACCTCGTCGAAAGGTCTGGTTGTCGAACATTTCCAGATAGACGGTCTTGATATCCTGCGGAAACAGAGATTGGTTGGAATAGCCGTTCAACTCGGCGCATCCGCTTAGACCTAAAGTACAGAGCACAAGAATGCAAGAGCTCACCGGCACAAATATGCCTCGACCTGTACTTAAACGGTTGTCTTTAAGATTTTGTCTCTTCATTTTCTCTCTCACTGCCGCCCGAATTCATGGAAAGTATTTCTTTTGCCATCTCTGCCGCCTTTGTGCCGGGCCAGTCGTTAACCACCATGTCAAAATAGAGATTAGCCGACCGCTTGTTACCGGTCCTCTGATAATATTGGCCGATACTGAATTGTTTGTAGGCTAATTGCTCGTTTATCTCTTTGAGCACCTCGTCAACATCTATTTCTTCGGTACCTGCCGGGTATAGCAGCTTGAATTTTTCATAGCAACTTTTTGCAATACTCAGGCTCGATGCGTCATAAAACGGTCTCTTATGCTCAGGATGATTGTTATAGGCGGCATGTTTGCATCGAGCCATATTGAGCAGCGAGCCCCTGCCGGTTTTTCCTGTCTGGTATTGCGATGATATCTCCCACCATTTTAAATACGCGGCATTAAATTCTTTCTTTCTTTCGTAATGTTCGGCCACCGCTATAGATGCGTTTAATCCCATCTGGGTGTCGAGGCCCGCCCGGTCGGTAATCTTTTCCATAATCCTGACGCCCTCGGAGTATCCTTTCAACTTGACGACACGAAGCACCCGTTTCTTCTGGCCGCCTAAATAAGCCGTTGCTATGGCATATTGCCTGTCCATAACCTGATCACGAAAATCACTGTCGGGTTGTTCGGTAAGCAGCTTCTCATAGATTCTCAGTGCTTTGGTGAACTCGCCTTTTTCTTCGTATTGTTGTGCCATTGCAACAGTCGCCTCAGTGCCTATCGGCGTATCAGGCGCTTGCTCGCTGATTCTTTCCATAATTGCCAGGCCCTCGGCATATCCTGTTACTTCGAAAATGCCAAGGACGGTTTTTTTCTGTCCGCCTAAAAAAGCCGTCGCTATCGAAAATTGCCTGTCTAAAGCCGCATCGCGAAGTTCGCTCTCGGGATATTTAGTGATAAGCTTTTCGTAATTATCGACCGCCTCGGTGAACTTGCCTATGCAAAAGAGCATCTCCGCCTTGATAAAAATGTCTAAATCAGGGCCTGCGATTTCGGGAAAGTCCTTTTTCAGTTTATCGAACGCCTGACGGGCGGCCTTGGTTTGGCCGGTATTGACGAGCTTCTTCGTTTCCGTCACAGCCAGCAGAAATTTGTCCCTACCCTCAGCCGTAACGGGCTTCCAGTCCTGTTCCTTTCCCAAACGCCAGGTGTCCGCCGATACCATCGATATCGCAGACAGTACGACCGTCATTGCCGCCACCATTAATCGCATTCTATATTTTACCATATCCATGCCCCGCCAATTCTTCTTTATTTCGAAGGTTATTGGTAAATCGCTAAGCATTATACCTGTTCCCAAAGCTATTGCAAACCCGCTCTTTAAAATATAATATGTTATAATCTTTCCACAATAATTGCAAGAAAGCTTGTTTTTTGTATATTTGCCGGTTATAAAGCTATTGAATTATCAACCATATTTTTTAAGAAGCTAATGGAGGTGCAAAATGGCTAAAGGTTTTTGGACAGTTTTGTTAGCAATAGCGGCCATTGTAAGTTCGGTACTCGTTTTCGGCTGTCAGTACGATGCCCTGACGGATTTGTCTCTTGCAACCGGAAGCGCTCGCTCCATAACGGTTGCCGATTATGTGGACAAGATGAAGGCCGGCTGGGTCGGGCAGATGGCCGGCGTCGGTTGGGGCGGACCTACCGAGTTCAAGTACAAGGGCCAAATCATACCCGAAGATAAGATGCCCCAGTGGAAGCCTGAGTTGATTAACCAGTTCCAGCAGGATGACATTTATGTTGAGATGACTTTCATGCGGACACTTGAGCTGTACGGCTTTGATTGTTCTATCCGCCAGGCGGGGATTGATTTTGCCAACAGTGGTTATAATCTCTGGCATGCCAACAGACATGGTCGTGATAACCTGCGCAAAGGAATTGCACCGCCCGACTCCGGACATCCCCAGTTTAATACACATGCCGATGATATAGATTATCAAATTGAGGCCGATTACGCAGGCCTGATTGCGCCGGGCATGCCAAACGTGGCTATCAAGCTGGGCGAAAAATTCGGACGGCTGATGAACTACGGGGACGGCCTTTACGGAGGTCAGTTTGTCGGTGGAATGTACGCCGAGGCGTTCTTTGAAGATGACATGGTAAAGATTGTCCAGGCCGGCCTAAAGTGCATTCCAAAAAAGAGCCAGTTCGCCGAATGTATCCTGGATGTGCTTGCATGGTACAAAGAAAATCCCGACGACTGGGAAAAGACCTGGCAGCTCATTGAAGAAAAATACCAGGACAATCCCGACTATCGTAAATTCTCCTGCAATAAGGGCGACTTTAATATCGACGCCAAGATTAACGCCGCTTACATAGTAATGGGGCTGCTGTATGGCAAAGGCGACCCGGACAAGACAATCATCATCTCGACACGATGCGGCCAGGACTCCGACTGCAATCCGTCCAACGCTGGCGGCATATTGTTTACCACCATCGGATTCAACAATCTGCCCGACAAGTTTAAATCGGCCTTGAATCCCGAAGGCAAGTTCAGCCATACACCATACAACTTCCCGACCCTCGTGGAAGTAAGTAAGAAACTCGTCCGCCAGGCGGTTAAAAGGGAAGGTGGCAGGATGCTGAAGAACGCGGATGCTCAGGATGTCTTTATCATCCCTATTCGAAAACCCAAACCCACGAAGCTCGAACAGTGCTGGGAAGCCGGCCCTGTTGCAAACAGTAAATTCACGGAAGAAGAAATGGCACAGATAAAAGTTCCGGAAGAATAAGGCGTATCGGACTTGATATTTACAGGGCGGCTATCAGCGTTTCGCATCTTAGCCGCCTTTTTTATTTGGCGTTTCTTAGGTATCGTTATGGCGTGGTTTCATTGACAAGTTACTTTAATTCTGGTATTCTCTTTCGAGAGGTAACAGAAGATGAAATCGATAAAAGCCCTCTGCTTGATTGTGGCGTTCGCACCTATTGTCGTTGAGTACGACAATGTACTTCCTTCAGATATAACACCTTTGCACCGGGCAGCCATGGATGGTGACATTGAACAGGTCGCAAAGCTGATTTCAGGCGGCTTCTATGTAAATTTGCAGAATATGGTCGGCAATGCCCCGCTGCACCTGGCTGCCCAGAACGGCCATAAGGATATTGTTGAGTTTCTTCTTGCCGGTGATGCCGATGTAAACATAAAAAATATGAGCGGCAGAACACCATTGCACTATGCCGCACAGCAGGGTCATATGGAAGTCTCTGAACTTCTGATTACAAAAGGCGCCCTGGTCGATGCGAGAAATAAATCCGGAGGTACTCCACTGCACTATGCTGCCAATGCCGGACATGGAGATATGGTTGAATTGCTTTTAGGCCATGGTGCGGATATTAATGCACAGGGCGAATCCGGCGGAACACCCCTGCACGGAGCGGTCATAAATGGCTCCAAAGATGTCATTGAATTGCTCGTATTAAAAGGCGTTGATATCAACATCAAAGACAGAGGCGGCAATACCCCGCTGAGCGAGGCGGTACAACTGCACGATAAGGAAGCGGCTGAGTTCCTTGTCATCAATGGGGCCGTAGTCGAAGACGTAATAGATAACCTTCTTAAGACCGAGCTAAAACCGCTGCTCAAGGCCGCCAAAGATGGTGATTTCAGTACTGTTAAATCGCTCATTTCAAAGGGTGCGGATGTAAATATAAGGGACTGGCAAAGCAAAACTCCGCTGCACCACGCCGTAGAAGCCGGGCATATAGAAATTGTTGATTTACTATTGGCCAACGGAAGCTGGGTCGATGCCAAAGACGCCTGGAACTGTGAAACACCTTTACACATGGCTGTGCGAATGCACCGCATGGACATAGCGCGGCTTCTTCTCTCGAACGACGCCAACGTCAATGCAAAAAAACAGTTGGACGATACCCCCCTGCTAATGGCGGCACTCGCAGGTCCCGAACACCTGGAGAAACATTTGAATTCTGAAGGTGATGATGTCACAACGGATACGGCTGCATATCTTAGAGAACTGGAAAAATTCAAAAGCCTCCTGGAAAACGACACCAAAATCGATTCAAGAGATTTGACTGACGCAACACCCCTGCACCTGACAGCCTTGGATGGCAATATTGAGCTTACGGAATTGCTCATTGCTAATGGAGCTGATATAAATGCAAAGTGCAAATTCGGCGAAACCCCGCTGCACTTTGCCGCCGGAGGCGGACACAAGGAGATAGTTGAGCTTTTACTTTCAAAAGGCGCCGACGTTAACGCAACAGATTACCAGCGACAGAGCCCTCTATCGTGGGCAAAAGAGAAAGGCCACACAGAAATTGTCGAACTTTTAGTCAACCACGGTAGTAAAGAATAATAAAGCAGGAGTATTGTATCTTTTAAGAGACAATAATAGATGAAATCCATAAAAGCCCCCTTCTTGATTCTTCTCCTAATTATCGCTAATGAGGGGTGTAAAAAGAAAGAAAATCCACTCTGCGCTGCTGCGGTGGACTGTGACATTGAAAAGATACGAATACTAATCTCTGAAGGTGCTGATATCAACGGAACGGACGAGTACGGCCGGATGCCACTGCAATATGCGGTTGATACGCCTAAATCTGGTAACCACAAGGACGTGGCAGAGTTTCTTATTAACAATGGAGCCGATGCTAATGCCCAGGACATATATGGTGGCACGCCTCTGCAAGGTGCCGCTATGAAGGGCAGAAAGGACTGCGTAGAACTGCTTATTGACAATGGTGCAGATGTCAACAAAGCTGATAATACGGGCTGGACAGCTTTGGCTATGGCAAAAAATAAGGATGTAGCTGAACTACTTATTGCCAAGGGGGCAGACGTCAACGCTAATGCCCATAATGGCAGTTCACCCCTATACGTTGCATCCCTATTTAGACGCAAGGATGTGGTTGAGTTATTGATTGCCAATGGAGCCGATGTTAATGCAAAAGACAAAAATGGCAATACGCTCCTGCACTCTTCTATAGGTGGTTATATGATGATGAAGATATTTATAGCCAATGGTGCAGATATCAATGCAAAGAATGCAAACGGCTGGATGCCGTTGCACACGGCAGCCTACCGTGGAAGGGACTGGAGTGTTGGTCTGCTTGTGGAGGAAGGAGCCGATGTTAACGCTAAGTCCAAACAAGGCCAGACACCCCTACAACTTGCTTTAGATGAAGGCCATACCGAAATCGTTGAAATATTGCGCATTAACGGGGGTAGGTTATAATAATTTTATGGTTTTTTTGCAGATTGAATGCTATAATGCGGTTTTAATGACGTAAAGACTTAGGAGTATAAAAAATGTCGGAAAACCTGAATCGTCGCGATTTTTTCAAGAAGTCCA
>JACNGQ010000086.1 GCA_014384025.1 Planctomycetota bacterium
AAATTGAAAAGGATAACCAAATGTCACTGGAGTTTCTTGTAGCGTTGTAGTACTAAGAAAGCTGATATTAATGCAAAGACTGCTTCAGGTATGACACCATTACACTACGCGGCTCGTGAAGGTTACGCTGAAATTGCCGAACTCCTTATTACTAACGGTGCTCAGATTAATGCAAAGACACTTTCCGATTGGACACCTTTGCACTATGCAGCTAAACGAGGTCATAAAATTGTTGTTAAGCTACTTCTTGAAAAAGGTGCCGATATTAGCGTCAAAACCCAAGAAGGCCGAACTGCTTTAGACTGTGCTCGCGTAGCAAACCATATGGAAATTGTTGAACTTATTCTTCAGTTAAGTACTCACAATTAATGACCAGCCGGTAGAGAACAATTGTTTCTATTGTTAGTATTTTCCGAATTGTTCGGCCAGGGCTGCGAGTTTTTTTAATCTTTCACTTTTGACATGGGGGGCTACGCTGCATGCCGAAGATAGTATGTAGCCGCTGCCGGGTTTGCCGATTCTGATTCTCTCCTTTACGGCCTGTTCGAAGGTTTGGTCATCGGCGTTAAGCATTTCGTTGACGGCATCAAGGTTTCCTTTGAAGAAGAATCGGTGGCTGTACTTCGATTTTGCATCTTCCAAATGCACGGTACCGAGCGGCGGGGGGTCTAATGTGTCGATTCCATCAACGGCGGTCCGGCTCATAAGGTCCAGACGGTCGCCGATTGCGCCGCATGTGTGGACATACGATTTAATGCCGAATCTGCGTATCACTTTATAAACCTGGTCTTCATAGGGAGCTACGAATTCTTCATACATTTGACGGCTGATGAAGCCTGCCCCGGCGAAAGCCGAGCTTACAAGGATGGCGTCCGGGCGATATCCGGCGTATAATTCAACTTGCGCAAGGACCATTCGTGTAAAAAATGCAAGCGCCTTATGGCAGGTAGCCGGGGCATCGAGAAGGGCAAACAGGGCCTGTTCGTAACCGAACAACTCCATAAGATGGGTGAAAGGCGAGAATACTTCTGCGTGTATTGAAATGTCCGGTGCGAGCTGTTGGGCTTTTTGAAGCGTGCCTGTGAACCATTCGGGATAAGCAGTTGTATCGCAAAGGTCCGCCTCGGGCTCAATGTCCCAGAGTTCGGGTGCGTGCCATGTGTTCCATACATAGCCGGACAATCTGTACGTGGCGGGGTCGTCAATGTCAACGGTATTATAGTCCGCCCGCTCAAGAGGCATTTGCTCAGGCTGGTATGTCTGCGGATTATCATCGGGAGGGAAGACTGTATCCAGTCCCGACTTCCACAGCAGGTGTTCGTTATTGTCGATTTTCTTATATGACTTAAGATTGTTTTTCCAGCCGGGCGGCCTGCCGGGTAAGTTTAACAGGATGCCGTCGAAGTTATATTTTTGCTGTAATTCGACCTGGGCATTGGCGAATGTTTCGCTATTGAACCAGATTTCCGAAGGATTGTATCCGCAGTGTAAGAAATAATGGCCGAGGGCAAGCTGGCACATCACTGGAACCCGGTCCGGTTTTTTATGTTCCATCGCTGAGGCTATCCGTTGTTTTGAGTTCATGCTTTTGCCGCACTCGATATACGATGTAATTGTAGATAAGGAACCTGTTAAGTTCTAATCTTCTTTTCACAAGTTTATTTAGGGATAAAGGCCATTGAAGTCTGTATGGGAAAGCCGCAGGTACAACCCGAGCTGCTCTCGGGAATAAGAACAAGCCCGCCGGCGGGGATAATATTGATCCAGCAGCCTGGTCGCGTCACTTTGTCCATCTGGCGCGGCCCTCCATTTGGCCCCAGGTCATACATCCAGGGATTGCTGCCCCGCCAGAACAAACATTGTGCTGAGGCTGAGACTCCTCCGCAGCCGTGTCCGTGACGGTCAAATTCCCATCCTTCGACTTTTTCACCGGTTTTCAGTGTGTAAGTATAAGGCCAGGCATAAACCGTCTCGTCGATAATTGTCGGGTGACGATTGTATTCACCATGACTGCCGTCAATAGCGAGTTTGGTATTATGGTCTTTTTGCCAGAGTAGCTTGCCGGAACGCGCATCATAAGTGTTGTAATAATAGTGGATGGAGCGTCCATCGAGTCTGGAGCCGCTTAAAAGAAGTATGTCTTTAGCATAGTTGATATACACGGGTTCTTCAAAATTACTCACATCGATTTTTTCTTTGAAGAGCACCTCACCGGTCCCGGTATCAAGAGCGGTCAGATATTGGTCGCCTCCGTCGAATAATGTTTTGACCGGCATCCGCCCAAGTGTGTCGGCCATGGCTTTCGGGCTGTTGGTTTCGATGAAGTATATTCTTCCGCCGCCTATGGCAATAGTAGTGTTCAGGACAAGGCCGTTTTTGTATTTCCAAAGCAGCCGGCGTTTTGTCTTGTCCATTGCGAATAGATAATCGCTTACCACCACCTTCATGTCTCTGTACCAGAGCGCATCGTCCGCCTCGTAGCTGGTCTCGGTATAGGAAGCTCCTTTTCTTCGGCCGCTTCCGAAAAGTATGTTATCGGTGTATGCGACGAGGCCCCACTGGCGCGGTTCGGAGCTGATTAGTTGAGGCAACTTGTAAGGAATTCGGCGCTGGCCGGTTCCAACATCGAAAACGTGGCATTTGTCTTCAGCAGCCAGATACAGGAACTTTTCGTCCACCGCCATACTGCCGCAATCCAGAAATGCCCCGAGACGGCGTGAATTGGGGACCTCGATTTTCCACTCGATTGTTCCATTGTAGGCATCTACGGCAAAAACGACATTATCGCCCGGAGCGAAAAGACGCCCATCTTTAACAAGAGGCGGTATATTGCGGTGGTGACGGTCAATCATATCTCTTGGCCCGGGTTGGCCGAACCACTGGACAGCCATGTCACCCTTGACGATTGTATCTCCGCTGCAGGCGACATTGCCCGGTTCTGCGTAAATGTGTGTCCATTCCCCTGCGCCTTCCAGCTCTTTGCGACTGGCCCATGCCAGGACAATTTCGCCCATATTTCGTACATTCCAGTCGGTCAGAAATGGCTGTCCCCATGTTTGAAGTTTTTGCCGGTTGAACTTATCGGCCGGCAGAACCAAAGCGACAGTACCACCATAAGGTCTGAGCACCTTAAAAACCTCGTCCGGCGCCGAAGGAAGCTCACCTGTTCTAAGTGCCTGGTCTGAGGTTATGAGATTAGCAAAGTATTGTGTATAGGGCAGTTTGTCAGACTCTTTTTGGTGAACAACAACTCTGCCGTAAAGTCCCGCTTTGTCGAGGGCGGTTTGTGCGGCTGTTACCTGGCTTGGGTCTTTTTCAACGCCGACTATCTTCAGGTCGGTCTTTCTGGCAAGTTCATAGGCCAGTCTTCCCCGGCCGTTATCAAGAACGAGGCAGTATCCTTTTGTGATGCCTGTTTGTTCGGTGATAAGCTTTGCCGCCCGGGCATATAGCTTCGTAAGAGAATCATCCAGATAAGGATTGGTCTGTGTTTTTGCTGTTATTACTTTTGTGCCGGTTTTCAGGCCGCTCCTAAAACAGTGTATTTGACCTTTGTCCGTACTGACATAGAGACTTCCATTGACTACACTTAAGCCGAATGCTTGGCCTTCAACAGGAGCGGTCCAGATAACACTGCCGTCCTTGGCCTTGAAGGCGGCTATCTTGTTCTCTCCTCCAAGAAAAAGGACATCACCTGCCATAATCATCGAGTGCGGGTAATCACAGTCAACCGTCCACAGGTAACAGTCCTTCATTTTCTTGGATAACTCGCTTATTTGATTTGTGATAGTGCGTAAGTTCTCTATTAATTGCTTTGCTTCGTCTGTATTTTTGTCTGCTTTCTTTAACTGATCTCTGAGCTTTTTAGAGTGGTCGCTTAATTTATTTCGTTCTCTCGACAATTCGAGATACAGGTCCCGATTCAATGCTGAGAGTTTCTTTTCGGACAGCGTATATGCAATTGAGCCGTTCACCAACATGCTTAAACCGTCGAATGTTGCAATTTTGTACTGCGTGTTTACGTCTGCGGCGTTAAGCTCTTTTGAGCCGCGGCCGGGCCCGGTGACAAGCACGTCCTGTGCCAACAGCGCGAAGGTTCCGCCGGCGCTGGGTAGTTGTCCCAGTAAACTGCCATCGTCACGGGCAAAAATAACCGGATTTGTTCGTCCTGTCGGAACATATAACTGCCTGTCCGAGGCTAACATATAACCCTGTGGCGAGACATCAATCTTCTGCTTCCATTTTACCGACCCGTCTTCGGCATCGAGCGCCAGCAGGAACGTTTGCTGATTAGGGAACAAGCCGGCGGTGCTGTACAGATTTCCTTTGTCTATTAGTACGCCCGTTCGTACCGGCCAGGTTGATATGATTCGTTCATTGCCCGGAATCATACACTCGTTGTCGGCGGCCTTGTACTTCCATGTCAACGAGCCGTTATCACGCGAGAGGCAATAGACGTAACCATCATCGGAACCGGCGTACACCTTGTTACCCGATACGCAAGGGGCCAGCCTGACCGGTGCCTCTGTAAAGAACGCCCAGCGTTCCTGCCCGGTCCGCGCGTCCAGCGCATAAACTTTATCATCCGCCGATGAGCCGAAGAACACCATATCACCGGCACCGACGACATGGAATGCCCGGTCATAAGCTGCTGTGGCCCTGAGATTGTAGTGGCGGTGCCAGAAATCCTGTTTTGCCGGGAGCGGCCATGCAGGTTGCGGCTGATGCGCCGATTTGAATACCCAGGATTCGCTCAGAGGTGGTTGAAGCTGCTCGGAAGTAACACCGCTTCTTTGGTTGTCATGCATAAAGGTAGGCCAGTCTTCGGCTTTGGTGATTCCGGGATTAACAAGAACTACGAGAAAAAGGACGAATAAAGAATTGTATTTGTACATCTGACACTCCTCATTTCAAGGCACTTGAAAATGTGGTAAAGCTCTGTTTTTCATAAGATAACAAATCAGAATTGAAAAAGCCAGTATTTTGCCTGTTGCTTGGCCTGTTTTTGTGCTTACCAAAGGTCATTATCTAAGCCGACCTTACTTTTGATTTTATGGATTGACGGTTCCGGGTGAAGGTGCAGAGGATGTCCAGTTGTAAGGATCGTTGCCGTAGTTTTGGCCGGACACACTGGACAAAGACATCCAGCCGTCGTCCGGAGCTGTCGGCCAGTGGTCAACTCCATCGGGGGAATTCTCAGGATGAGAGCCATCGCTGTAAGTGACTCTATCAACGCGAATGTAATAAAGTAAGCCGGACTCGTCCACGTCACCGGGCATCGAAAGCTCCAGCCTCTCGCCGGCATTGTTCAGGCTGCCATTGTAAGGACCAAGAATCTTCTCAACAGGGACATCCGGATACCGCCAGACAAACGCCTCCGGGTCTTTGACCACCAGCAAATATCCGCCGGCAGGTATGGTAATGGGAACATCTTCAGGGAAGATAAAATCAATACCATCGCTGAACTTCCAGGGCTGAACTTTGTCAAAATCATATAAAGTAACAGGTTCGGCGCTGATATTGTGCAGCTCTACATATTCATACTGGTCATTGGTATATGAGCCGCCAACGGGCCAGGATGGGTTGTACATAATCTCGTTAATGACTATCGGGCCGACCTTCGGATAAGCATTAGCAAAGCCCGGAGTATTTTCAGACATCGGTACAAAGTTGTAGTTGCCGGTACTGGGCTTGTAGTATCTGCCAAACGATACGCCGGTCTCAGAGCCGCCGAAATCCTCTACCTCTCTATAACCTGTCCAATAGCTGCCTTCTGCTGAGCTTAGATACAGCCGTTCACCATTCTCACTCAAGGAAAAAGTCTGATAAGAGCCCGGGGCAGCTATATTCTTGAAATGCTGGTCTTCATAGAAAACAATATATCCATCAGGTGCAATTATTGTCCCTTGGGCAATCTGGTATTTGGCTAAATCGGAGCTGCTGTCGCTGAGGAACCAGCCGCCAATGTCGATAGCAGTGCCGGTAGTATTATGCAGCTCTATCCAGTCCGCAGCATCGGCGTGTGAATGGGCCAACACCTCGTTAATAACCACGGCACCAGGCTCGGGGATAATACCGCCGTCATCTTCACCCGGTGAACCGCTGAGGTATGCACTGGCGCGCCAGGAGTCTTTCTCGTTCCATTTGTATGGTTCGGTGTTGGTGGGGTCTATCACAGTCAGAGAGAAACCATCTCCATCTGTAATAGAACGCCAGCCGTCCTTGTAGTCGAAGTCCAGTATGGTCTGGCCGACAGCATCTTCCAGTCGGATTCGCTCTCCGCCATCATTTAATCTGCCGGAGTATTCGCCTGCTATATTGAGGGCTGTACCGTATCTGGTTTCGAAGGCTTGGCGGTCCTGAACGACTACGACATATTCATTGGGTGCAAGCTCCATATTCGGGAAGGTAAAATCAATCCCGTTCGTGAACTTAACCAGATTAAGATTAATCGTTTCAGTCCCGACATTCTGAAGCTCAACGTATTCGGTGTTCGGATTATATGGATTATACATAATCTCTGTAATACGAAGGTTGTCAGTTAATGGGCCTATAGCGAAAGTTGCCTCGGTCAGGGCGCTCCATGACCGCCCATTCAATATCTGTGCTTTTACACGGGTGCTATGTGTCAACGTGATTGGCCCGTCATACAGGAGCACACCGGTTGTGGTGTTACTATTGTCATCGACGCCCTGAGAGGTGCTGCTTTTGCCGGCGACCAGCTCGGCGGAGATGAGAAACTCGGAGCTGGTGTTGGAGAAATTCAGACCCTGGATTGCCAAAAGATTATTACCCGTCTGCAGCTTGCTGAGGAAATCGGAGATGTCGATGTACTCAAAGTTGAAGGCTTCGCTATTGGGCCGGTCCTGGTTGGCTCTGGAGCTTGCAGTTGGCGTGCCGAGGAAATTGCGTCTGGCAACCTCGACGCCGTTGAGATAAGCGATAAATCCGTCGTCATAGCGAATGTTCAGCACCATTGAATCATAACCATCCTGACGGGCAGTGAGGGTAAACGGGATGCGGATGTAACAGGCTGCATTTTTATCGTACATCTGTTCTTCGATGTCAAGTGTAAAAAGGTGCGAGTAAGCTGAATTTCTGTCATAGCCGACACCGCCCGGGCCTCCAACAGAAACCTGCCATCTGGAGTCGTCAAAAACTCCGGGCTCTTTCCAAATGTCGCTGGTCGAGCGTGATGAAACGAAGACTCGCTTTTCGTCATTCTCATAAACAAGAGTAGTGGTATTGGTATTCTGCCGGGCCAATCCCTGGAATCGCAGTTCGGAGCCGTCGAGAGTATAATAAAGGGTATTAAATCTGCCCGGACTTGTTATTGTCAGTGTGTCGGAAGCTGAAATATGGCCGCCGTGCTGGTCAAGGTCGTTTATTTTGAATGTTGGGCCGGCAATGGTAAACAGGCCTTCCTTAATGCACGCGGCCAAAAAGATATCAAGCCGATTCGGCACCCAGGTATCAATTACATACGTATTCATATTGGGAATAACTCCCGACATCTGGTCCTGAAGCTCTAAGAAGCGGTTGGTAATGTTTTCTGCCGATAGTGCACCGTTGTTATAGAAATGTTTGTTTATTCGGTCGGCGAAGATTTGTTTGAAGTTGTTGTTGACCTTGAGGGCGCGATACAAATAACCGTTGGCGTTTCCCTGAGAGTTTAGACTGTCAAAAAAAACCGTATTGAGCCTGTCGGAATACATCCCGCCTTCTATGTCCCAGATGAAAAATCTCCACTTTCCCTCTTCGGAGCGCTCACTTGCAGCAGACCAGTTGTTTTGCGGCCAGTCCCAGTTGCCGGACCAGAGCTGGAGGATGAGATAATCGGCGAATGCGGGGATATCGAGACGCTTGCTGATGTACTGATAATGTATATCATTGGCAAGGTTGTTGTTGCGGGCGTAATTGATCATCTCGTTAAATGACACGGCATCGCCGTCGCGCACTCCGCTCATTGTCATGATGTCCCAGTCTTTATCGCTTTTGTACCATTGCTTGCAGAATTCGTCTTTGATATGTTCACACGGATTGAAAAAGCCTTTGTACTGGCCGTTAATGAATAGGTTTGCCATGGTACCCACGCTGGCGACATTGCCCATGTCCTTGTGCAGTCGTCTTTGCAGCTCGTCCTTGATGAAAGGATTATCCCTGTCGTTATGGCCTCCGCGGAGCACAATAGCCTTGAATCGCTGCACCTCGAAAGGAAACAGCGGATAATCAAGCCAGCTTTCGCTGTATCTGCTTCGGAAGTAAAGCCTCAGACTGAATTTGGAGTTTCCGCTCCACACTCCGTCACTGCGGGTATAGCGCGGTCGCATATAGTCACTCCCGTGTACTCGCAGGCCGCAATTAATCTGGAGGTCTGAGCCGGCCTGGAAAACGCGACCTCGGCTTTCAGGCTTAATCCATTCAAAGGAGACGGGACGTTCGTATGCCATTCCGCGGTGCATCGGGTTGTTGTGGCTGTCCGGGCCGCTGGCTGACCATTGTCCGTTGTTGACATAGCTTCCGCCTACTATGGCCATTACGCCGTCCGGTTCATAGAAAGTTGTTCTATCATCACCAACGAGGGAAATCACCGGCAGTGACCTGTGAGCATCGCTGACGTTCATCATATATGTATGTGTCTTAATATCCGAAGGCCTGAAGCCCGGCTTGATTGCTTTGGCCCGCAGGCAGGTGGTTTTGTTGATAGTAATAGGGACGCTGTAGATCATACCTCCCGGAGACCGGCTGCGGCCGGACGTATCGAAGTTATACGGTTCGCTGCCGTCGATGGTATAGTATATTACCGCGCCTTTGGTTTCGCTGGCGATTGTTACAGAAAAAGGAGCCGTGTAAAAACCGCGTTTGTGGCTGAACTTCGGGGTGGCGACATCGCCTGAATATACACTGCTGTTTTCCGCTGCCGGAGTTGGAGATGCAAGAAATCGTAAATTTTCATCGCCGTCGGGATAACGGCCGAATGAGATATCGCCGGCCTGTTCGGGAAAAGAAACACTGTCAATAAGAGTGCTGCCATCTGTGCCAAACAGTGCGATATCCTCACCGTTGGCGCTGAGTTTGAAGTTGGCGTGAAGGCCTGTGCTCGCGGTCTCGCCGTCGGCCCATATTACGACATAGCCCCCGGGCGGCATCGCGGTTTCGCCCCGGGTATCACTGTGAATCCGCCACTTTTTAGGCTCGGCCAGGTCGTCTGTAAGATACATACCCTCAAGATTAACCATGTAGTTCCCGGCGTTATAGATTTCGATCCAGTCGTCATAGTCGCCCTGGGGATCAGCGAAAGAGTTGCTGTTAGAGGCCATAAACTCGTTGATTACAAGAGGGTTGCCTGCCTGGTGCCAATTGTCAGTCAGCAGGGCAAAATCGGACATATCAACGCCGTTGACGCCATCGAAATCCGCATAATTTGGCTCTGAAGAGGGATCCGAAGGCTCAAGCCACTGTTCGGCGAAGATTTGAATATCGAGCATATCGACGTAGCAGTCGCCATTCAAATCGCCGGATGGGCAGATGCCCGATGCCGGGCCGATAAGAAAAAAAGTCAATATCAGGGTGAATAACGAGATTTTCTCCGATTTGTACACTTAATACAACCTGCCTCACAAATTATTTGAACAATAACCTGTATATCATAATAAAAACAGACCAGCATTTCCAGCTAATTATTATTTCGGCGGTTTTAAGCTGTGAGTTACCAATGGAGGTGAGATTATTGTTAAGGCAGCGGTTTTAAGAATTATCGGTACTTAATAAATTGCGAGGCCTGCTCTGCTTCCGCAGGCCCCGCAAGGGGTTGTGTGGCATAGTTTTATTTACTCAGGATTATTATCCAGAGCGTATTTTTATTTCGTCAGCCTACCCAAACCTAAGCTTAATACATCATAAGGTTAGGGTAGATTCGGATCATCCATTGTTATGGTCAAATGCTCTGCAAGGAGAACAAGATCCTTAGTATCCACTATCCCGTCACCGAAAGGCATTGGAGCAATATCATATAACGGCTCGTCCGTATGCCAGAAGTCCAACATCATACATACGTCCACACTGTCAACAAATCCGTCAGCATTAAAGTCAACGACCGGCAGAATTTTCACCTGCCATAAATCAGAATTACCTGATCCGCCGGCGCGGTTGGAATGGAAGGAGAATGTAGAATCGTCGGCCGAGATATTCGGGCAAGTTTCAGCAGATGAACTGTTAACTGCCGGCCCGAGATTCACCGGTTCTCTCCAAGGATCGTTTGTTGTTGCCCTGGTTGTGACCCATATATCGTCCCCACCCAAACCACCGGATCGTAAGGAGGTGAAGAAAAGCGACAGGCCGTCGGCCGATAGTGATGGATACCAATCCCAGACTGAACTGTTGACCCTTGGCCCGAGATTCACAGGTTCTCCCCATGGATCATCTGTTGTTGCCCGTGTTGAGACGTATATGTCGTTACCCCCATACCCGCCAGGCCGGTCGGATTCGATAAAGAGCGATAGTCCGTCGGCTGAGATGAATGGCCCCCCATCGTTAGCAGAACTGTTGACTGTCGGCCCAAGATTCATCGGTTCTCCCCAAGACTCGGATATATTCGCCCGTGTTATGACCCATATATCCAATGACCCTGACCCGCCGGGCCGATCAGAGAACAAAAAGAGCGACAGGCCGTCGGCTGAGATCCCATTATTAGCGTCCATATATGAACTGTTTATAGTTGGCCCAAGATTCACTGGCTCTCCCCATGGGTCTTGTATGGTTTCCCGATTCGTAACCCATATGTCAAAACTACCTGATCCCCCGGGCCGGGTTGAGTTAAAGTAGAGCTCCAGGCCATCGGCCGATATGATTGGGCCACCATCGAAAGCCGAACTGTTGACCGTTGGCCCCAGATTCGTGGGCTCACCGAAGACGAAGTCCGCCTTGGCTATATAAGCATTGGTCAGGACGACGCAGGCCAACACTGCCAGCAACAACATTGCCCCGGCCCACCGTGAGCGTGAGGTCTTTTTGAATTCAGTAATCATTTTAATCCTCCTTTTCAATTGAGATTTGGTTTCTGATATTCCCGCCATGGCCGGCAGGTGCCGGGGGTGGGAAAAACGTTCTAAAAGAATAACAATGGTTCTACCGTAATCTTTCGACTCGCTGCTGTGCGTCTGGGCTAACACCAGAGCATCGCAGGCCAATTCCCTGTCGGTCCTTATTCGATAGAAAGCCAGCCATATCAGCGGGTTGAACCAGTGCAGTGTTTGCAAGAGGCTGGACAGATACCCTAAGTAAATATCGTGTCTTTTAAGATGAGCCAACTCATGAAGGAAGACATGGCGTAGCTCTTTTAAGCTGAGGGTTTCTATAATCCCGGCTGGTAATAACAGTCGCGGCCGGACAAAACCGAAAAGGGCAGGGCTCTTGACCTTATCGGTTATCACGACACCGAGGATTGTGCGTATGCCCATTTCGCTTTTACAATCTTCCAGTAAATCGAGGACCTTCTGGTCGGTCAGGGGACGTTCCCGTGTAACGAGCCACCATAGATGCAAGTTGCCTGCGGCCACATATACGGCCAGAGCTGCAACTCCCAACAGCCAGAGCACCGGGGATATACGAATGAATTTAGTCAAGACAGATTTGGAGTTTCCCTCACTCTTTTGAGCATCTTCAGATTCGGCATATAAATAAAAGCCCATACCGCGAGCATTCTGAGGCTCCGAGAAGACCTCTATTATTCGTCCCTGCTGAATGGATTTCGGCAGCAGGTTAAAGATACTTATCTTGCTCTGAGGTAGCCATGGCGCCGCTAAGCGTATCAACAAGAGCACCCAGAGCAAATAGTGCCAGCGAATGCCCAATTTGCCTCGCAGGATTATCTGGATAAGGACAATCAAAACAATCAACATGCTGCCCTGTATGCTTGCCCACAAAAGCCAGTCAAAGACCGGCCGTAATTGTATAGTCAGAGATTCCATCTTTACTCCTCCGCCTTCTGGTCAAGGATTTTCTTTAGTTCCGCGATGTCATCCGCTGAGAGTTCTGCATCTTCCAGAAACGAGGCAACCATAGGTTTGCTGATTCCACCGTAAACCCTACGGACGAATGAGCGTCTTTCCATACGCACGCAGTCGTCTTTGCTAACGGCAGGGTGATACTTATATAATCTGCCTTCCTTTTCGAATTTAATAGCTCCCTTATTGGTCAGCCGGGTAATCAGTGTTTTAATAGTCTTGGGCTTCCAGTTAGTATTTCCGGCCAGCTCCTCTACAATTTCGTTGGCGGTCAGAGGGCTTTTTTTCCATAATACACGCATCACCTGCCATTCAGATTCGGATATTTTGGGCAGTTTTTTCATAAGCGGCTCTCCTTGGATTACAGTTGTAATATATAACAAAGTATTACATTTGTAATCCAACGTCAATAAAAAAAATAAAATTTTTTTGGATTTTTTACCTTTTGTAGTATTTCGATGTTATTGAGCTGAAAAAGGGGATTTCCAGAAGACACTAAAGATAAGAACAGGGGATGTTAAGTGGAATTTTCAACGGCGCATCATAAAGATTATGCTTATGGCCATCATAGATTGGCAAATTGAATTTCCATCAGATTAAGTATCTGTGTGAAAAGAAATCTATCAGTTATATAACGCTTATGAAAATATAGGATTATATTCAATTAATCTTGAAAATCTGGGACTTTGGGCGATTAGACGTAAAGCTCTATCATTTGGGTATGCTTTGTGTTATAGGTTTCTCTTCTTTCTCGATTGAAGAGTGTCACAATATTCTGCCATGTATTTGACAAAAATACTTGGATTGGATAAACTACTCTTTGAAACAGAGACTTTCGATGTGTGACAAAGGTGGTTTTGCGATGCATAATAAAGAAAAAACGATTTATATATGTGATTATTCAGGGGTTTGAAAATGGAACATAATTGTCCAAAAAAATCACAGTATTTATCAGGAAAAAGAATTCTTCCTAAGCCAATCACTGAAGATTATTCTGTGACTGACTTAATTGAAAAAACATTCAATGCTTATAATGCAGGAAGAATAAAAAATGCTTCTGAATTAATTGTAAAAGAGTATTCTAAAAAAGATGTTACAGTTGGGATGAGCTTGGCAGGTGCTCTAACCCCTGCAGGAATGGCTTCTTCAATTATACCTTTAATTGAGCACGGGTTTGTTGACTGGATAGTGGCAACAGGGGCAAATATGTATCATGATATGCATTATACATTCAATTTACCCCTTTATGAAGGCAGCCCTAATGTCGATGATTGTGCGTTAAGAGAAGTAGGTGTAACAAGAATCTATGATGTTCTTTTCGATTATGAAAATGTTTTAATGGAAACAGACAGAAGGTTAAGAAGAATCTTAACAGGAAAAGAATTCCAAAAAGAAATGGGAACCCAGGAATTCTACCATCATTTGGGAAAAATAATGAATGAGGTTGAGCAAGAGAACAAGCTCGGAAAAGTTAGCATTATGGCATCAGCTTACAGGACTGGCGTCCCTGTTTTCACATCTTCTCCCGGAGATTCGACTATCGGCATGAATGTAGCAGGGTTGCAGGTCCTAAGCGATAAATTCAATCTGAGAATCAATCCAAGCATAGATGTAAATGAATCAACTGCCATTGTCCTTAATTCCAAAATATACGAAAAAGGGAAAACGGGAGTAATTTTGGTTGGAGGAGGAAGCCCTAAGAATTTTATGCTTCAAACAGAACCACAGATACAGGAAATATTAAGAGTAAAAGAAGTTGGACAGGATTACTTTATTCAGATAACAGACGCAAGAGTTGACACTGGCGGCTTGTCCGGAGCAACTCCCAAGGAAGCAGTAACATGGGGCAAGATAGATCCGAAAGAAGTTGAGAAAAGTGTCATAGTTTACACAGATTCTACGATTGCTCTTCCATTAATTACTTCTTATGTCCTGCAGAATACGGGCCCAAAAGGAATTAAAAGGCTTTATGATAGAAAAGATGAATTAATCAGGAAATTAAAAAATTCATATTTTGAGAACTTCAAAAAAACTGATCCGAAAGAAATGGGCCTCCTCGAAGAACTTTTGAACAAAAACTGAAAAAGAAATGGAAACAAACAAACTTCTCAATCTGGTAAAAAAGCATGGATCTCCTCTTTTTATTATAGATCATGATATAATCAGGGAAAACTATCAAAGATTTAAAAAAGCCCTTCCTGGAGTCCAGGCATATTACGCAGTCAAGGCAAATTCAGAGCTGGAAATTATAAAAACCTTGTTTGATGAAGGATCAAGCTTTGATGTTGCATCTTACAACGAGTTTATGGATGTTTACAATCTCATTGATAGATGGAGAGAAAAGAAAAAAGAGTTTTTCATTTGGGACAAGATAGTTTTTTCAAATACAATAAAAGACAGGGAAACTTTAAGAAGAATAAATAAATACGAACCTCTTGTCACTTATGATAACATGGATGAGTTGATAAAGATAAAGGAGAATTGCAAAAAAGCCGGCTTGATTTTGAGATTAAAAGTTCCTGATACAGGCTCACAAGTGGAAATGGCTTCAAAATTTGGCGCAGAACCAGGAGATGCTTTAAGTCTAATAAAAAAATCTTTTGATTTCGGGCTAAAGGTGGAAGGCTTAAGCTTTCACGTCGGAAGTCAGTGCACCAATTTTGAAAATTACGTCTCTGCGTTAGACATAACTTCTGAGATATTTAATGAAGCGAGAAAAAGAGGATATGAGTTAGATATTATTGACGTTGGAGGAGGATTTCCTGTGCCTTATGACTTTAATGGTCCTCGGTTTGAAAAGCTTGCAGATATCCTAAATAAAGAATTCAAGAGGCATTTTTCAGAAGATACGGAAATTATTGCAGAGCCGGGAAGATTTTTTGTGGCGACATCCTCAATACTTGTCTCTGAAATAATAGGAAAAGCGAGAAGAGATCGGAAAATCTTTTATCATATCAACGATGGTGTTTATCACACTTTTTCAGGGGTAGTTTATGACCATTGGATTCCAAACTTTTATTCGTTTAAAAGAGGAAAGAAAGAGATTTGTGCAGTTGTCGGACAGACTTGCGATAGCTTTGACAAAATTTCTCTTGCCGAGCATCTTCCTAAAAACTTGGGGATAGGAGATTATCTCTATACAAAAAATATCGGAGCTTACAGCACAGCTTCCTCCACAAAGTTCAATGGTTTTGAAGGAGCAAAAATCCTGCATGTAAATAACTGATTTTTTTCCTGCCTCTTATCGTAACTTTTCATTTAGAAACCAGGAATATAAACGCAATAACCATCAATTAATGATTGGCGGATTCAACTCCCAAGTGCAACTGAGTCAAATCCTGTTTTGTTATCCAGTTA
>JACNGQ010000034.1 GCA_014384025.1 Planctomycetota bacterium
AAAATCCCCATGCCAAGTGGAATTTTGCAATAAATTGGCTGCCCAGGCCGTCTGTATTTATATGAAAACGCTTAAATATGGCAAATAGCGAAGATGCGGTCCGAGCCGATAGGCACGACTTTGGCAAAGCTGCATCGGAGGCTGAAAAAGCTGCGAGAGTTAATGGAGTCACTATGTTATAGATGGAGTAACGATACTATGAAAAGTCGAAACAATGAAAATTTGAAAAAGCTGCTCGAGAAATTCCTAAGCTCCGAGCAGGCCGAAAGCGGCGTTGAGGATATTCAAAAGGCTGAGCAAATCCTCCGTGAACACCCTGCGCCCGAGCCTGATAATCTGCTCATAGCCAATATAAAGGCTGAAATCGCTATGCGTCTGCCGGCCAAAAGAACAAACGTGTTTATGAATATAGCATACAGGGCGGCTTATGCTGCGGCGGCTATTATGATTATAGCGGCTATAAGCCTGAGTTTATTCGATAATGACGCCCGTGAACCCGGCCCGGTACAATATGCCTCGATCATGCCCAGAGCAATTTGGGAAAGCGAAGATATTACAACCGATGATGCGAACCTGGCAATTTACACAATTGAAATTGAGCAAATTGAAGACGAACTGCGGTCCTTGCAGTTGGGTGAAGACATCAGCAACGGCGAAAGCAGCTTATCTGAATTGGAGATGGAGCTTGTAGCAATTAATAATGATTTCTGGAAGGAGTAAAGAAATGGAGTTACCAATCTCGAATCTGAGCCACTAACCAGATAGAAGGGCTTTATAGGAAAAGTCCACGAAAAAAGACTTTTTGAATTCGTAGTAAAAAGCAGCGGTTCGAAGAATGAGTTGAGACCCAAAAGAGCAGTATTGAGGAAATCAAACAATTGATTCTTTATAAGCTATCAGAAATAAAGTTGCAATTAATATACATATGAGAACGTCTTTATACATCGTCTGTATATTGAGTTTTACAAGCTAAAGAACAATTTATAAAAAACGGAAAGAGGTCAAAGAAATTTGACAATTTTCAATTCTACTCAGGTTAATTTTCCGTTGAACCGGCATCTTCAGGATGATGGCTGTTGTTATTGTTGTATGTACTTTGTTCGATTGTTTAGGGATTAGAAGAATTGTTCTTCTTAACATTGAGCAAAATTATTTTCAAATGAAAGGAGTTTAGAAATGTTGACAAGAAAGACTACTTTAGGTGTTGTAGCAGTATCGATTGTGGGGTTGTTATTGGTAAGCCAATCCCTATCTCAGCCACAACAGCAAGGGCAACGCGGACAAAGAGGAGACGCTCAGGGCATGCAGCGTCCACAGATGCAGGGTGGACAGTTTGATCCGGAGCGAATGCGCCAAATGATGGATCAGCGTATGAAGGAGATGTTTGGGGCCACTGATCAGGAGTGGAAAATCCTCGGACCTCGTGTCACGAAAGTCCAGGAACTCAGCCGACAAGTCGAAGGCGGCGGTCGCGGTGGAATGATGTTTGGAGGCATGGGCAGACGTGGCGGCCCACAGGGCGGCGTACAAGACAGTCCGCAGGGTGGCCGGCCTGGTGGAAGGCAGGGCATGCCCGGCAGAGAGCAGACAGAGGTTGAAAAAGCCTCAGAGCAATTACGTACATTGCTCGAGAATACCTCAGCCAGTCCTGAGCAAATCAAGAATCAGCTTACTGTGCTGCGTGCCACCAAAGAAAAGGCCAAACAGCAACTTGCCGTAGCACAGAAGGAATTGCGTCAAATAATCACACTGCGTCAGGAAGCTCAATGCGTAATGATGGGCATATTAGACTAAGACCGGACAGAGATCATGAATGTACTTGTTGACAGAATGGTTGAACAGGGATTGATTGACGAAAGCGCGGCCCGGGGGGTACTTGGATTGCTCGCCAAAGGTGAGCTGCCTACCCGGGCCCTTCTGGCTTCCGGCCTTGCCGAGGATGCCCTGCTTCGTTTCCTGGCGCACGAGTTCCAATGTCCCTATGTGGAACTCGATAAATGTTCGTTTTCAAAGGAATTTCTCGCCCAGTTTCCTGCTCGTGTTCTTCTGGACAAGCACGTTATCCCTCTTGATGGAAATAACGGAGATCTGCTTACCGTCATTAGCAATCCGTTTGACACATCAGCCATCGATGAGTTGCGTTTAGCGACCGGAAGAGATTTTCAGATTGCTTTAGCTCCGTTGGCCGACATTGATGAATGCATCAAGCAATACTTAGGTGTCGGAGCCGATACAGTCCAGTCAATGATTTCAGAAGCCGGAGAAAACGGTTTCCAGGTCATCGATACGGACTCCGATGGGGATATGGATTTGACCGAGGCAGCTGAAGGGGCTTCTATCATCCGGTTTGTCAATCAGGTTCTCACGGAGGCCATCGGTTTGCGGGCAACTGACGTGCATATTGAGCCCTTCGAAAATACCCTGCGCGTTCGGTACCGTATCGACGGTGTCCTTCAGGAAGCTTCAGTTGCCTCTGAGGTAAAACAGTTCCAGGCAGCCATAGTCTCGCGACTTAAAATATTGAGTAAACTCGATATTGCTGAAAAGCGTGTTCCACAGGACGGACGTATCAAGATTCGTATCGCAGACCATGAGATTGATGTCCGTGTATCCGTAATCCCAATGCTTTATGGAGAAGCTGTCGTGCTGCGCTTGCTCGACCGCTCCTCTATCCTGTTAGGAATGGACAAGCTCGGCATGTCCGAGAGGGACCTTGATCTTACAAAGATGATTCTCGAACGACCTCATGGAATCATCCTGGTAACCGGGCCAACGGGAAGCGGCAAGACTACATCGTTATATGCGGCGCTGTCACAAATCAATGACGTTCAGCGAAAAATCATCACTATTGAGGACCCTATTGAGTACCAGCTTCATGGGATTAATCAGATACAGGTCTCGCGTAAGGCCGGCCTGACTTTTGCCAGCGGCTTACGTTCGATTCTTCGGCATGATCCCGATGTAGTTCTTATTGGTGAGATTCGCGATGCCGAGACTGCGGAGATCGCCATACAAGCTTCATTGACCGGTCACCTGGTTTTTTCGACACTACACACCAATGATGCCCCAACCGCGTTGACCCGTCTTGTTGACATGGGGATCGAGCCATACCTGGTTGCCTCGTCGCTGGAAGCGGTTGCTGCACAACGACTGGTGCGAGTGATTTGTCCCCACTGCAAAGAGCAGCTCACAACCAGCGAAGCAATGGTGCTCAGACAACGCTTTGGTAACAAACTTCCCGATGTACTCTATAAAGGAAAGGGTTGTAAAAACTGTCAGGAAACCGGTTACCGGGGGCGCATAGGGATTTTTGAAATGATGCTTGTAACCGACGACATTCGTTCCCTCATCATTGAGAATGCCTCGGCTCGTGACCTTCGACGTGTAGCGGCTAAGCAGGGTACGACAAGTCTCCGCGAAGACGGATTCCGCCATATTTATGAAGGCCGAACTACTGTAGAAGAGGTACTCAGAGTAACCAAGGACGATACATTCCAAGAGAACTCTTTTTCAGACAATACAGCCAAAAGGTAAAGGCAAAGAATGGCAACATTTGCATACAAGGCAATAGACTTAAATGGACAGCAGGTAGCTGATAAGATTGTGGCTGCGGACAGGGCTGTCGCAATCGAGCAGCTTTTCGGGAAGAACCTCAATCCAGTTTCCGTTGAGAGACTTGAAGAAGGGCAACATGGAGGATTGTTTACTCGAATCGGCGGTGTTTCAAAGCGCGAAATCGACGCCTTTACGCGCCAATTAGCCAATCTTTTAGCTGCTGGCGTTCCTATGAGTCGGGCACTGAACATCCTCAGTCGTGAGGCGACACGAGTAGGGCCTAAAAGACTCTGGGCAGTCATACACGACCAGGTGGCCGGTGGTATGTCCCTGGGTGACTCGTTAAGCCTTCACCCACGAGTGTTTTCGCCAATCTATGTGGCAATGGTTCGGGCAGGTGAGACCGGTGGTTTTCTCGATATTGTACTCGAACAGATTGCAACGTTCCGGTCGCGAGAAGCGGACTTAAAGGGCCGAGTCAAAGGGGCCTTGATATATCCGATTATTCTGGCTGTACTTGCTGCCGGAATTATTGTGTTTCTTCTGACTTTCTTTATACCGCGTTTTTCGCAAATGTTTGCTGAGTTTGGTGGCTCGTTACCGGCACTGACCCGGTATATTGTTGTAGCCAGCAGGATTCTCGTAAGATATTGGCTTGCCTTCGTTCTTAGTATTGTTCTTGTTGTCTTTGCTATTCAGCGCATGATGAGTAAAGAAGAAGGACGTCGCGCCCTGGAAAGTTTTGTGCTTCGCTTACCGATGTTCGGCACGGGTATGGCGCGATTTGCACTTGTGCGGTTCTGCCGTATGCTGGGCACTCTTGTCGGTGCCGGTGTACCTCTTATTGCCTCTCTGCGCGTAGCGAAAGAGGCAATTGGCAATCAAGTTCTCGCTGACACAGTCGGCAGCGCCATCGAGAGTGTTCAAAAGGGACATCCGCTGGCTCGTAGTTTTGAAAGATGTCGACTTTTATTTCCTGCCGCAGTGATTGAAATGATCTCCGTCGCCGAGGAAAGCGGAAGACTGGACCAGGAACTTAATCGGTTGGCATCAGCGTATGAGCAGGAACTGGACCGGAACTTAAAGATGATGGTCACCCTGATCGAACCGGCATTGCTTTTTCTTATGGCGGTCCTGGTCGGTACTGTCGTAATTGGAATGCTCTTGCCTATCTTCAGTCTGCAGGAGCTGATTCGCTAAGACAAGGAGAATGTGTAGTGGATGCTTCTCGCATTACTTGTAGAGATAAGAAGCAGTAAGGAATTGTTGAATTGGGAAGTAAAATATGAAATCAGAAATTAATCACAACCGTAAGCGGGTATGCCGTCGGCAATATAGAGGTGTCTCCGGCTTTACACTAATCGAACTGATGTTGGTAATGGTCATTCTGGCTGTGATGGCTGCCATTGTTTTGCCAAAATTCACAGGGCGTTCCCAGCAAGCCAAGATTACAGCGGCAAAGACTCAGATTGCCCAGATGGAAGTGGCTCTCGATGCCTTTGAAATCGACATCAGCCGCTATCCCACGACCGCTGAGGGGCTCAGAGCTCTGGTTGAGAGACCCGCTTCTGATGCTACTGAATGGCAGCAGCCCTACCTCAAGCGTGATATACCGAAGGATCCGTGGGGTAATGACTACGTGTACCGGTATCCGGGTCAGTACAATGAAAATGGCTACGATTTATATTCCATCGGTCCGGACCGCAAGCTGGGTGGCGACGACGATATCACGAATTGGTCTGAAGAAGTTAGAAGGTAATTTACGGGATTCCCGTAAAGTTATTAGGTCGTATATATATGCCGAAGTAATTGTGACCGTTCTTCGGCAAGGAGAAATACGTGAAAGCATACAAGAAACAACAGAATAGAAACGGGGGCTTTACGCTCCTGGAGCTTATTCTTGTGATGGTTATCCTATCGACCGTTTTGGCGATGGCGGCGCCATCTCTGCGAGGTTTCTTTGGTTCGCGTAAGACGCATGATACGGCCACACAGATTCTTGCGCTGACTCAGTTTGCTCGCTCTCAAGCAATAAGTGAGGGTATTATCTACCGGCTCAACTTTGATACGCGGGAACGCACCTACTGGCTGACCGCACAGAAGTCCGGGACCTTCGAGATGCTTGGTACTGAGTTCGGACAGATCTTCACTCTACCGAGTGACATAGTACTGGAGTTGAAAGGGGCCGATGAAGAGGATGATGATATATTTCTTATATTTACCCCGCAGGGCACTGTAACTGCCGGGACCATCCGGCTGATCGACCGACGGGGATTGGCTCTTGAGGTGACGTGCCCAACAGTAACGGAATCATTTTATATTATTGAATGTGAATATAGTAATGGCAAATACATATCGAAACATAACGGTTGAAGGATGCCATCGTTTTGGTGGTTTTACCTTTATAGAACTCCTTGCCACGATTGTGCTAATTGGCATTATTATGCCCGTGGCTATGCGGAGCATCGGCTTGTGTACGCGATTGGGTGGGCACTCGCGCAGGCAAATAGAAGCAGCGTCGCTGGCACGCACAAAATTGACCGAATTAACCAGTTCTCAGGACTGGAAAACCAGTGAGAAAAGAGGCGATTTCGGTTCTGACTGGCCCGGTTATCAATGGACCGCAGCAGTATCCAATTGGACTGATTCGGTAGTGAGCCAGCTTGATCTGACAGTAACGTGGCAGTCTCAGGGCCAAGAACGTTCGTTAACCTTGAGCACGCTGGTTTATCCGGAGGACGATTGAGATGGCCGGTAATTTGGGAAAACACAAAGCCTTTTCTATGCTTGAGCTACTGGTAGCCATGGTATTGATGGTGGTTATAGCTTCCTGTTTGTACACGGCTTTGTACACCGCTTTTAGAGCAAAGCGCAGCGCCATGTCGGCAGTAGAGCCCACTTCGCTGGCTATCAATGCTATCGATCTTATTAAGCAAGATACTTATGGTGTTCTACCGGCGGGCGGCATCCTGGCCGGCTCCTTTATCGGGACTGATTCTTTGGGCGTTAACGGGGTAAATGCCGATAGTCTCGAGTTTTATACCACCCATATTTATTCCGAGAACGACCATACCGTTGGCGGTTTGGGAAAAATTGAGTTGGTTTTGGAAGAAGATACAGACTATAACAGAGAGAATTATCGACTTGTCCGTCGGATAACAACAAATCTGCTGTCTCCGAGGCCGATCGACCCTGAGGAGCAAGTTCTCTGTCGTAATGTGAAGTCTCTGAACCTTCGATACTT
The DNA here is from genome assembly GCA_014384025.1 of Planctomycetota bacterium. Taxonomy (GTDB): domain Bacteria; phylum Planctomycetota; class Phycisphaerae; order Sedimentisphaerales; family Anaerobacaceae; genus NIOZ-UU13. Next base: position 6,800 of record JACNGQ010000034.1, read on the forward strand.
CAATGGAGATAGCTGGCTGGAAGAATGGGATTCGACCGCCGATGCTAACAGCCTTCCTTTGGCGATGGAGATCGATATTCAAGTCTTGTACAACACGACAAGCTCTAATAAGGAACCCCAGATACGTCGGCTCACCCAAAGTTTCGCTATACCTTGTGGCGGAGCTGCGCAAGAGGAGAGTCAAGCAGAGAGTGGCGGCTCGGGTTTAGGCGGGAGCTAGTAAATTAGATGAAGGAATTTATATATAGACATTTAGGACACATTCATAAAACTGACGGCACAATCCTTATCGTTACGATCTGGATAGTTCTTGTCCTGGCAGGACTGGCCCTTGTTTTTGCCCGTTCTATAAGGGTGGCTGCGATTGTTGGGGCCAACCATGTGGCATCTCTTGAGGCCGAGTGCATTGCAAGCGGCGCCACGGAGTATGTTTTGGCAAAATTGGCCACGAGCACAGAAGAAGAGACTTCCGTCCTGATGGAAAGCAAACCCTATAAGGCTATGCAGCTCGGAAAAGGTTATTTCTGGGTTTTGCGTTCGAATCTGGAAGATGAGAGGGAATTCGATTATGGTTTAACAGATGAAGCTGGCAAAATCAATCTCAACTCGGCATCTGAGGAGATGCTATTGAGGTTGCCGGGTATGACGGCCGAATTAGCCGCATCAATCATTGACTGGCGTGATGAAGACAGTGAGATATCCCCCGGAGGTGCTGAAGATGAGTACTATCTCCTGCTGTCACAACCGTATAACTGCAAGAATTCACCGCTGGAAACCGTTAATGAAATCCTTCTTATCAAAGGGGCCTCTGAAGATATACTCTATGGAGAAGATACGAATCTCAACAGTATCCTTGACGACCATGAGAACGATGGCGACCTCAGGGACCCGCCCGACAACCGTAACGGCCGACTGGACAGCGGCTTCTATGATTATGTCACTGTGTACAGCATGGAAATCAATTTAGACAATGAGGGTAATCAGCGCATCAATATCAATGATGTCCAGGCCCGAGCAGACCTGCAGAGTGAGCTTCAGAAGATAGTCAAAGAAGAACGGGCTTTGGAGATTATGAGCCTTGTACCCACCAGACCGTCTTATACTAATGTTATTGATTTTTATTTTTCAACGGGATTGAAGTCTGAAGAGTTTTCACAAATTGTTGACCGCCTTACCACGAGTGATGAAGAAACTTTTCCCGGTCTTGTAAACGTGAATACTGCGCCCAAAGCGGTGCTGCTGTGCTTGCCTGGACTGGAAGAGAGTGATGTTGAGGCCCTGCTGTCTCGCCGCAACTCCGACCAGGGACTCGATTCTATTGCATGGGTGGCCGAGGTGCTTAACCGGGAAAAAGCGGTTGCAGTGGGAAGTTATATTACCACCCGTTCCTTTCAATATTCGGCTGATATTGTCAGCGTCTCGGGTAACGGGCGAGCATATAAACGTTGCAAAACAGTTTTTGACATGCGACAGGAGAAGCCAAAGGTTGTTTACTGGAAGTCGATGACCCATTTTGGCTGGCCGCTTAACCGGCAGATTGTTGCTACCCTTAGAGAAGGGCAGACGCTAACAGACACGATTATAAATATGAATTAATTGGACGAGAATAATGCTCAGTGCTCGAAACATATTAGGGATTGCTGTTGATGAATTCGGAATTGTTGCAGCTGAAATGCGTTTTCGACCGGGCCGTTCGGAGGTTCGGCGGGTCGGTCAATGGAGCTTCGAAGAGAAGCTGAATTCCGACAATGCGAAGGATCTGGGACAAAAGTTACGGCACTTCCTCCGAATAAATCACTTCTCATCGAAGCAGGCCGTCATCGGTATTCCAACAAAATGGATTATTGCCAAAAAAATCATAGCACCTCCGGCGAGTCCAGAGGTATTGGCGGGTATGCTCAGTATTCAGGCCGAACGAGCATTCTCTCTGAACGCCAGTGAGCTTATCTTCGACTATTGCGGTCGCACGAGTGTATCAGAAAAAAGTGAGGTTTTACTATTGGCAGCACGGCGTCAAATTGTTGACCTAATCACAGAAATGGTGGCTGCTGCCGGTCTCCACGTTCAGTCTATGACAGTCTCGGCATTGGCATTCAGTAAAATACTCTCTAAGGGAGATCCTGAATATAGATACGGACTGTACACCCGACCAAACTACTGCGAATTCTGGACACAGATGAATGGCACCCCGCGATCAATTCAGCACATCCCGATAGCGGGGAAGAACGAAACCCAGGATGAGCATACAGGACAACTGACTGCCATGATTCAGCGAGTGATACTACAGTCGTCACAACAAGGTCAATCTCCACCATATAAGATCACAGCATACGATGGTTTTGGTCTGTCCGATGAGATAATGAACCGGCTCAATGAGAAGCTGGCACCGCAGGCCACGATCACTAACGGTAGCCTTAAACTGTTGTCCGGAAAACTCAGTTTGTCTGATTATCCGGAAAAGGCGCAATCGGTAGCTGCTGTCGCTGTAGCTATGACCGCTATTGCAACGGATAAACCGCCGGTTGATTTTTTGAATCCCCGTATCGGTTTAAAGAAAACATCCAGTCGCAAAACGGTCACTGTCTGGGCAGGCATTATCGGTGTAGCTTGTCTTGTGGCCTTGGTTGCTGTTTTTGTTGATTGGCAGGCTGACAGGAGCGATATTGCCACTTACACACAGCAGTTGGAGCAAATGAGCGATGATATCACGGCGGCCCAGGAAGTCGTAGATCGTATCTCATACGCAAGTAGCTGGACCTCACAGGAACCAATATTTCTAAACTGCCTTCGAGAGCTGACTCTGACCTTCCCGGAAGAACCTTTGGTCTGGGCCACAAATCTTCGCTTGAGTGAAAATGCCGGGGCGGCACTCGTCGGAAAGGCCGTTGACGAGAAGAGTTTCTATGAGGTTCTGGACAAAATTAAAGAGCAAAAGGCTTTCTCCAATGTTCAGATGATTCACATTCGAGATGCCGGGAGAGATTCCAAAGAAAAAGAGTTTGCCGTACATTTTGAATTCCGAGGCGTGAAATAGATATGGTATTGTCAAAACGAGAACGGATGATTCTGATTGCTGCAATTGTAGCAATAGCCATGCTTGTTGGGGACAAGTTTGTCGTTGGGCCGATGAGCGCACGACGAGAAGAAATAAAAGCGCAGAAGCTGGAGCTGCAAGCCGAACTCCAAAACGCTCAATTATTGTTTACCCGACAGAAGCTTATGGAACGAAAGTGGAAAATGTTGTTGTCCGACGGTCTGCTAAATGACGCAGAGGCTGAAAGCAAGATAGCCCGTGCGCTTGATGAGTGGTCTAAGGAGGCAATGTTGACGCTCAGTTCTATCAAACCTGAGCGCGTGGCCAGTGACAAGGGACTCAAGGAGATGACCTTTGTTGTCGCCGGAATGGGGACGCTTGAGGCTGTCTCTCGGTTTCTATGGCAAATCGAGACGGCTCCAATGCCCATCAAGGTCATGGATATGCAGGTCGGTTCGACCAACGAAACCGGGAAAAACATGTCTTTACAGCTTCGTCTCTCAGCGCTTTCTTTGGGTTCGGGACGGAAGCCGTCTCAAAATGAACCACAGGAAGAGCAGCAGGAGATAAATGATGAAGAAAAACTATAACAAAATGGCAGTCGGCATATTGCCGGCAGTTGCTCTTGGATTTATTATGACCCTATGGCCTCAATCCGGCCTAAGTCAGGAAGCTGCGGCGCCGAAACAAGATAAATGGGAAAATTATCAAATCATCATCCAGCGCAACATATTCTCCCGGCAGCGTGGCCCACGTGTAGATCTTAGCCGAAGGCAGAGGATGGATGCGCCGCCACCTCCCAATCCTGAGACATATTACATACTCAAGGGGATAGTCCAGGAGAATGGTGTATTTATTGCTTTTCTTGAGGACACTCAACGAGGCCAGATTTTCAGAGTCCGCGAAGGTGATAGTGTGGCACGGGGAAAGGTCAAAACCTTTAATCTCGATACTATCGAATACGAATTCGAGGATCGCACGGTTACTGTTGCTATGGGGAAAGACTTAGAGGGCGGAAAAGGCACTATTACTTTGAACCAAATGTATGAGCTGTCGCAGACATATACTCCAACGTCACAGGAAGGAACGAAAGAATCAACGAGCCCCTCCGCAGACGAAGCAGAGATCCTCAAGCAACTCATGGAACGTCGAAAACAGCAACTCGGGCAATAGAATCCAGATGTAATATTAAAATAGATACATAGACTCTAAGGAGAAAATAGTAATGAAGATTCTCAGAACAATTATCATTGGCGCAACGTTGGCAGGGATTATCTTAATAACTCCTGGCTATGTTTTTGCGGAAGAGACCTCCGACTCAAAACCTGAAACCGAGCCTGTTGAGGTTGTAAAGACCAATGGTGACATTAAGGTCAAACTCAACTTTCAGGATGCTCCCCTGCAGACCGTCTTGGAGTATCTGTCTGAAACAGCAGGATTGACAGTTGTCTCGGAAGCGCCTCTTATTGACGGCCGCATGACGGTAATCAGCCGACAGCCTATCTCGTTGAAAGAGGCTGTTTCATTGATTAACTCGATACTGAAAGAAAAGAGTTTAACCACAGTGCTCACTGGCAAAACCCTGAAAGTGGTCACATTGGAAAACGCTAAGAAAGCGAACATCCCTGTCCTCACCGGTCGGGATCCGGACGCTATAGTACCCGGCGATAATGTTGTTACATACGTAGTCCCGGTTAGTCACGTGACTGCTACGGCACTTAAGGCCAACCTGCAGACCCTGGTTGGGGAATATGCCGGCCTTGAAGCCAATGAAGATGGCAATGCTCTGATCATCACCGACACAACAGCCAACATCAAGCGTCTGATGGAGATTATAAGGGCGTTAGATACCCATATGGCCAACGTAGCGGAAATAAGGGTATTCCGATTGCTTAACACGGACGCCACCAGTGTGGCAACTTTAATCAACTCAATGTTCCAGCAGCAGCAACAAGGCGGCACGCGCGGTCAGCAGGGAGCCCGCAACCCAATCGAGATGATGATGCAAATGAGAGGCGGCGGACCCGGAGGCCGAGGAGGACGCAGTAACGATGACAGCCAAAACAGCAGCAGCGGTGGAGGCAGTATCAACGTGCAGGTCGTAGCTGCTGCTGATACTCGAACCAACTCCGTGGTCGTCAGAGGACCGGCAGAGGCTCTTGAGGTTGTGGCGGATATGATTAAGGCACTGGACGACCGGACCGTCAAGGTCGCCGACGTAAGGGTCTTCCAGCTAAGATACGCCGATGCTATGAACACAGCCCAGATCATAAATGAGCTATTTGGAGAAAGCGGTAGTTCCAGTTCTCAGGAAGATCGCGGACCAATGGCCTTTATGCGCGGCGGCGAACCGGGTGGCAGAAACACACAACAACAGCAGGAGGAAAGCACAAACACACTCAAGGTTACTGCAGCCGCAGACAGTCGTACAAACACAGTGGTTGTGACCGGACCCGACAATATCTTGGATGTAGTGGCTGATGTCATCAAGAACCTGGACTCGCAGATCCCCAACTTAGCGGATGTGAAGGTTTATCATTTGGAGTATGCCGATGCTCAGGATACGGCTGAACTCATCAACGAGGTGTTTGGGCAAAGCCGTACTTCGTCGCAAACGACACGGTCCACCGGCCAACAGAACCAGGCTATCTCATTCAGAGGAGGGGGATTTGGGGATCGTGGAGGACAACAACAAACCACCGATAGTACCGGTGGTGTTTCAGATGTGGGGATTATTGCCTCGGCTGACTCACGCACGAACTCCGTAGTCGTAAGTGGTCCGGCCGAGACATTGGAGATCATTACGGGCGTTATCAAAGAGCTGGATGAAAATCCTGAACAGGATCGCCAAATCTTTCTCTATCCTCTCAAGAACGCCAGCGCAGAGAATCTAATGGAAATCCTCAATAATCTCTTCACTAAGATGCAAACATTGAACGATCAAAACACCGGCACCACCGATCAGCAGTTCCAGGGCGGGCAAAGAGCGGCTCAGCCCGCACAGCCATCCCAGGCCTCTGGCTCATCTGATGGTGGAGATGATCTCTCCGAGGAAACCTACTTCGAGGCTGACCTTGATACGAATACGGTGCTTGTGCTTACCTCATCGAAGAACTATGAGAAGATCAAGCCCATCCTTGATGAACTGGATAAACCTGTCGCTCAGGTTCTCATTAAGGTGCTGTTCGCTGAGTTAAGCCACAGTGATACCGTGGATCTGGGCACGGAGTTCTCAATGATGAACCTCAATAACGGCGGCAGCGTACAGACGACCCAGGTCTTCGGCGGGCCGTCACCGCTGAGCTACCAGGGGGCGCAAGCCAGTTCCACAGGTTTGGCAGTCAGGACCATCGAGGGAGACATCGATTTCACCATCCGTGCCTTGCAGGAAACCGGCCGGTTGAATGTTTTATCACGGCCATACATCCTGGCCAGCAACAATCAACTGGCCACTATTACCGTCGGTGAAGAAGTCCCGATCCCCACAGGTACCACCGAGGTTGCCGGGCAATCACAAACCACCATTGACTACAGGGATGATATCGGCATCGTGTTGAATGTAACACCATCTATCAATCCGGATGGGCTGGTGACTATGACCGTGAATCCCCGGATCACTACGCGTTCGGCCGAGAGCGTTGCAATTACGGAGACCCTTAATGCCGAGGCTTTTGCCACGCGGTCGGCGGAGACGAAGATTGCTGTGCGTGATGGACAAACAATTGTCATCGGTGGCCTCATCGAGGACCAGTTAAAAGAAACCGTCAAAAAGGTCCCGCTCCTTGGAGATATTCCTATTTTAGATTGGCTGTTTAAGAGAACTATCAAGGAGAAGAAAAAAACGGAGTTGCTCATTTTTCTGACTCCGCATGTTGCCAAGGATGCCAAGGGGCTTACACCAATTTCTGAGGCCGAACGGGCACGGAGTACTCTTAGTACGGATGAGACGATTGCCGAGATTTTCATGACACACATAAACGCCATGGAAAATAATGTTGCAGATGTGAACGAGCCCTGATCGAACAGAAGTGTCGGTAATACAAATTCGTATGCAGGTTATAGCCACTCACCAACCGGTATTTGATCCACCGCATGACGCAAGACAGGGTCAACATTTGTATATACCTTATTGGTCAGATCTGGTGAAGAGTGTTCCAACAATTTCTGTGTGACAGCGGTGGATACGCCGTTCTGAGCAAGAACAGAGCAAAAGGTCTTTCGCAAGTCATGAAATTTGAAATCATCCAAACCAAGTTTCCGACGTATTTTTGTCCATGTGTATCGACTGAAATTATTATTAAATATATTTTCTTGTTTAGCATCTAATCCGGAAACATATTTCTTAAGCTCTGCCATGATCGAAACAGGAACAGGCCGTGAGCCCATACTCTTTCTAGTCTTTTTGCTCCTTGTTGTTATAGAACCGTTATCAAAGTCAATATCAGTGACCTTTATTGAGTCTATATCACCGAGCCTTAGGCCCGTACCTAAAGCTAGCAGAACTCTCATCCTCAGTGTCTTATGTCGTTTAGAAGCTGAGAGTAATTTCTTTATCTGTGTGTTACTTAAGGATTTGACAGGCCTTTCATCTTCCTTTAATTCCTGGATTTTTATTTCTCCATTGACGTATCTATTTTCCCTACACCAGTTAATAAACGCTCTCAGGTTTCTGATGTCTTTATTGACTGTTGAACGTATTACCTCATTGCCTCTTTCGAGTATGAACTTATCAATAGCGTTTTGCTTAATTTGTTTTGAGTTACATCTTCCAACCAACCGTTCAAAGTGACGCAGAGTTAGCGCTACTTCATAAATTGAATCTTCTACATAACCAGCTACTTTTTTTCTGTGCAAATAATCAATTCGCATCTGGGACCAATCGACGCTAACGGTTCCAGTAAACACGTCGGAGTTTAGTTGTGCATATTTTATCTTGCGGAAATGCTCGGCCAGGGCTTTACTTGGTAAGGCCTTTGTTTTGCGTTTACCATTTTCGTACCATCCGATCCACCAGCCTTTTATGCCTTTTCTTTTGTATATCCAAACCTTTGTCATATCTCAATTTATCGTAATTTTAAGTGTCCAAATCAAGTAAAAAAAAAGGGTAGATTTAGAGCAAAATAGTAGCATAATGGTGACAAAGATAGAGAAACAAAAATATGCTGAATATAAGTTATTATATAATAAAGAATTACATGCACAAGGATTTCTTTTTCACCGTATACTTAATCCGACGTAAAAAAACCTTCGTTTTTTCGCTAAAATCGCATATTATAAAATTCAAACAATTATGCTGTTTTTAGGGTTCATCCGGGAAATGGGTAGGTGCATTCGGTGTTTCGGACGACCGAGAAAAATCGTTCGGGGCCCCAGAGGCACAAATTTCCCCCCAGGCAGCGAATGGCATGAAGATAAGCCCTAATTTCTTATAGAAAAAAGACTTGAAAAAAGGA
>JACNGQ010000402.1 GCA_014384025.1 Planctomycetota bacterium
TGCGGGCGTAGCTCAGTGGTAGAGCGTCACGTTGCCAACGTGAATGTCGTGAGTTCAAATCTCATCGCCCGCTTTTTAAGGAGTTTCCCTAAGGATTAGGGAAATAATGACGTTTTACGTTGAAGGAACCTTATAGTATCGGCAAGATACCGGCTAATCGGTAGTTGGGCGTTGGTTGCCGATATGTTTAGATCCGGGCATATAAAAAACAAGCCGGATTGGAAATTATTAAAACCTGGCTAAGGGATAAAACTTGTTTCCCTTATGCCTTTTTTGTTTATTAATTCAGAGCTGAAAAAGTAAAAAAATCGTTCAGGAGCACCGAAATGGTCGATGAAGAACAAACTCAGGAGCAAGCAGAAGAACAGACTGCTGATAATGCCGAACAGCCAACAGAAGAACAGCCTGTGGATAATGTCGAACAGCCAACAGAAGAACAGCCTGTGGATAACGCCGAACAGCAAACCGAAGAAGAGCCAACCGCCGAAGAAGAACCCCCAAAACCGAAAAATACGGTAACAATCGAAGAAGCCGGCCCCTGCAAAAAGAAGGTCTCGATAGAGATACCCGAAGAGGCAATCAAGATGGCCACCGACAAGCAGTACAACAACCTGCGTAAAGAAGCGCTCCTGCCGGGCTTCAGGAAAGGCCGAGCGCCCCGCCGCCTTCTCGAAAAGAGATTCGGCAAAGATACGATCGAGCAGGTCAAATTGACATTACTGGCCGAGGCAAGCGAGTCCGCCCTCAAGGACAACGAACTTGATACACTCGGCGAGCCTGACATCGACTTCGAAAAAATCGAGATGCCCACCGAAGGCCCCCTGAAGTTTGATTTTGAAGTCGAGGTGCGTCCCGAATTCGAATTGCCCGAACTCGAAGGCATTTCAGTAACCAAGACAAAACTCGAAGTTACCGACGAGCAAATCGACAGGGAGGTTGAGAGGTTGCAAAGATGGTCCGGCGTTTGGACGCCCCGCAAAGATGGAGCAGTTGAGCCTGATGACCAGATAATTGCCAATGCCCTTATAAAAACAGAAGGAGTCGAGGAACAGCAGAAACTCGACAACATCGAGATATACGTCAGACAGAACGGCTTTGTCGGGGAAGTCCCTGTCGAGAAGCTCGACGAATTGCTTACCGGTACCAAATGCGGCGAAACCAAACAGATAAACGTCGATGTCCCCAAGACATATTTCAGAGAAGAATACCGCGGCAAAAAAGTCGAAATCAGTATCGATATCAAAGATATCAAATGGCTCAAGCCCGCCGTGTTAGACCAGGCCTTCCTCACCAGACTGGGTATCGAAGATGAAAACGAGCTTCGGGAAAAAACTCAGGACACTCTGCAGAGCCGCCTGGAAACACAGGTCCGAACCGAGATGAGCGAACAGATTTACCAGTATCTGCACGACAATACCAATCTCGACCTGCCCCTGGATATCGTCGCTCAGCAGGCAACCTCACTTCTGCAAAGGCAATATCAGAATCTGATTATGCGTGGCCTGCCCCGCGAGCAGCTCAATGAGCAGTTAGAGCAGCTTCAGGCCGGCAGCGAAGAGGAGGCAAAAAAGCAGCTTAAAACATTCTTCATTATGGATAAAATTGCCGAGAAGCTCGATATCAAGGTCAGCGATGAAGAGATTAACGGACATATCGCCCAGATAGCCATCCAGCGGCAGCAGCGTCCTGAAAAAATGAGAGAGGACATGGAACGCAATGGCTCACTGGCCCAGTTCACCCTCGAAGTACGCCAGAACAAATGTATAGAAAAACTGCTCGAAACAGCGAAAATAACAGAGAAGAAGCCGGATAAGAAAGCTAACAAAGCCAAAAAAGAAGATAAGAAACCGGCAAAAAAAACCGCTGAAAAGGCCGCTAAGAAAGCCGAGCCAAAGAAAAAAACGCCCAAAAAATCCAAAGACTCCGGCTAAAAAACGCCAAAAATTCCGTTATGGGCAATTATATGTAACAAAAATGGGGTAAAAAGAGAATCTTCGGCTGAAAATATCCGATTAAAACGTTATCCGCTTGTCGGTGAGTCCACTTGGGGCGAAATATGCACTGGAGAAGTGCCAAACAAGGCACGAAACACGAGCTGGAAAAAAATGTGAATTTCATAAAGGAAGCAATGAATGTCTATTGAACATCATGCAGGAAACATTGCAAGGGTTTCTCACCTCGCGTCTTATAGCCAAACAGGACCTCAAAGTGGGGATGCATACAATCAGTACGGCCAGTATCAGCGCTACCGCCAGATGAGTCTGGATGATATGCTCCTTGAGAACAGGATTGTCTTCCTGATAGGAGAAATATCCTATGACAGGGCCGCAGAGGTCATTATGAAAATGCTCTACCTCGACAACCTGAAGCGCAGCAGCGAAATCAGCCTGTATATCAATTCGCCGGGCGGCAACGTTGATGATACAATGGCCATTTATGACACTATGCTCTTCACCAGCTCACCCATAGCAACCTACTGCATCGGCAGGGCGCAGTCCGGTGCCGCGATAATACTGGCGGCCGGAACAAAAGGCAAACGGCACGCCCTCCCGCACGCAAAGGTAATGCTGCACCAGCCATGGGGCGGTGTTACAGGCCAGGCCTCAGACATTAAAATACAGGCCGAACAAATACTCAAGGCAAAAAGAACGATAAATGAAATCCTCTCAAAACACACCGGTCAACCTGCCGAAAAAATTGCCGCTGAGACTGAAAGAGACAGATACATGACTGCCGATGAGGCTAAAGAATACGGTCTTATCGATGAGGTTCTGCACGAAGAAGAAAACAAAGAAAAAGACAAAAAGAAAGAGAAATACAGCAAAGACGATAAAAAGGACAAAGACAAAGACAAAGACAGTAAATAACCGGCTCTAAAGAGCCAAACTGTCTGGAAATATATTTTTTACAAACAAGGAATAGTTAAAATGAGCGTAAATCAAACTTTGGTACCGATAGTAATTGAGAAAAGCGGTCGAACCGAACGCGCCTATGATATTTATTCAAGACTCCTCAAAGACAGAATAGTGTTTCTCGGCGGACAGGTCGATGACACATCCGCCAACCTCATCATCGCCCAGATGCTCTTTTTAAGCAACGAAGATAACAAGAACGATATTCACTTCTACATAAATTCGCCCGGCGGCTCAATCACGGCTGGCCTGGCAATATATGACACGATGCAGTTTTTACGTTGCGACGTCGCGACCTATTGTATCGGCCAGGCCGCAAGTATGGCCGCGGTGTTACTGGCCGGCGGAAAGGCAAACAAAAGATTCCTGCTGGCAAACAACAGAATCCTTCTGCACCAGCCGTTAATCACCGGCCAACTGATCGGACCGGCTACCGATCTCGATATCGAAGCTCAGGAAATTTTAAGGCTGCGAGCACGTCTTTATGATATACTGGCCGCTCATACAGGCCAGGCTGTAGAGAAAGTCGAGAAAGATTGCGACCGGGACCTCTGGCTCGACGCTGCCGAAGCAGTCGAATACGGATTAGCCGACAGAATATTGCAGAAAGCACCTGAAATCGTGAGAAATCAGGAGGAGCCGGAGCAGTAATAAAAGAGCGGTAATACAGGAGTGTTATAATGGATATGGATATCAAAGTACCAACAGTTAAGTTTTTCTGCACTCTCTCTTCTATCCTTTGTTTTGTGGCATTTGTCGCCGGCTGTGACAGCTCCTACACCGAATCACCACTGCAGGAACGAGTTGAAACCTTGACCATCCAGCAAAAGCAATTGGAAAGCCAGCTCGAACAATCTACCACCGAAAACGAACGGTTACAAAAACAAATACAAACCCTCTCCGGCTTGCCTGAGCAGCTCAAAGGCGAAAACCTCTATAGCATACAGGATGTTGAAATTGGAAAATATACCGGCCTCTTCGACAAAGACAAAGACGGCACAAAAGAAAAGCTGATTGTCTATATAGAGCCCTTCGACGAACAAGGCGATGTAATAAAAGCAGCCGCAGATATAGAGGTGGAGCTTTGGGATCTAAGCAAAACCGATGGCAGCGCCTTGCTCGCAAAGTGGCCGCCCGTACAACCGGATGAACTCAAAAAACTCTGGTTTGACTCGATGTTAAAAGTCAATTACAGATTAACATTCGATATAACCGACATAGTCAAAAGTTTCGACGAGCCCCTTACAGTCAAGGTAACCTTCACCGATTATCTCTCCGGCAAAGTCTTCAAAAAACAAAAAGTGATAAATCCGTAAAGTCCTAACTTATATAGTTAGCTATGGTCTCAGGTTGAATTGGGGTTGTCTAGTTTCTATTAAGTTTGATTCATATGCTTGCCTACAGCTTTTTCTTCTAGCCTCTGATTCACGTTCGAAAACATGAAGTTCAACTGTAATTTCCCTGAAACCTTTTTCCCAAAAGTAATGAGCCAAAGATTTACGGTCAGAATGATCAAGATGTTTCTTGATTCGCAAATATAGATCTTTCGATTCACCTATATACAGATAACCAGAGGAATCCCAAAAGACATACACTCCTGGTGCTCTTGGCACAAGACTCTGATTCTGAATTATTTCCTCAGCAGGAAAGCTTAAAACATTCCTCGACCAATTGGCCACCCTTGGTACTAATTCAGGCTTAAGTTGCCGGTTTTTCCTTAGTTTAAATGCAGCTTTTCGTAGCAAATAGACTGAAATATTCGGTGCAATAGATTGTGCAATGGAATCAAATTCTTGCTTTAGTTCCGGCTTACAAAAAGCGAGATCAACTGTAGTGTTATGCTTATCGTAGATGAACCTTGCTGCAATTTCACTTGCGTGGAGATAATCATCGTGATTTGCATAAACTCGTTTTGTCGCTACCTTACCAAGCTTCCCCTGTTTCCTCAAACTTATTAAATGCCAGTTGAATGCTTCATCACTCAGTGAAACCATTTCCCTCTTACATGCTTTAATAAAGGCTTCATTAAGTTTGTCACAAATTATTACCTCGTCCGTGCTATAACCTTCATGTGATGCAAAAAACGCCTGCTTGACTACGTTCGTGATTGTATTGATATCTCTCGCCATTAGCTGGCAATTCTACTTCACTGATGTTTTATTTTGTAGCAGCCCCTTTTTTTCGGAAATTTAGAGCCGCTTTTCTTACAAGATAAAGGTCTATTCTAGGTGCGATCTTTTTGGTCTTTTGGTCGAAATCTCGCCGTAGAACCGGATCACACATTATTCTGTCAATTTCCTTTGGTAACCCAGCATCTATGATCTTCCTTGCTACTTCCTTTGCGCGTTTGATCTCTATATCTTTTACAGAAGGAGTCATTCTCTTTTGTCTGTTAACCACCCTACCGAGTTTCCCTTCCTTCCTCATAATCTCGAGTGTCCAATTGTAGTCAGATTCTTTTCTTCGGCGCAAGCCCATTTTCGTAAGTTCTTTGTCACAAGCTTTGACAAATGCATTACGTAATGAGTCATTGAGAATCACCTCATCAGTGCTCTCACCATTGTTAACCGAGAAAAAAGCTCTCATTACCACAGACTCAAAAGAATTCTCAAGCCTTACTGGCCCATTTTGAATCCGTTCAAATGCTGATTTGGCAATTTCTTTGCTATATTCTATCCCAACAGACTGTCGGCCTAACGCACGTGCTACTGTACACGTAGTACCACTTCCTAAAAAAGGATCTAGAACCAAGTTCCCCTTTTTGGAACATGCACGGATAACACGCTCTAAATATACCTCAGGTATTTGGTTTTCGTGATTATTCCGTCTTTCCTTATTGTTACCTTGTATCCTTCCCCAATACTTCCCGTACCAGACATCCAAAGGCACACGTAGGCTTGGAGTTTGAGTTTTTCTGGTTCTCGCATCAGCGTAAGTTGTAGCTCGATCAGAAGGCTCAAGTACTTGCTCAGGATTCCATATTCGCTTGGATGGATCCTTAGCGAAATATAAAGCATGTACTTTTGAGACGATAAAATTTGAATTGCGACATTGTCCAAATCGGAAGTGCCAAATACACCAATTTACCATCGACAGCTTCTTCTCCTTTTTCAGATAGACAACAATCTCAGCGGCTGTATCATCAGGGATATTAATCCAAATTGAGCCATGTGGTGCTAAGACTCTTAGGCAGGCATCAATCCATTCATAAGTAAACTTAAGATATGCCTCACGTGGCATGTTATCTCGCCACTTGCCATAATTAACATCCCAGTTGAATGGGGGATCCGCAAAAATAAGATCTACACTACCCTTCTTGATTTGAGGGAGGACATCTCGGTTGTCACCCACATAAATGTCTGTCGCCGGGTTGTCTATATGGTAAATTGGTTTCGTCCTTGACATATTATATAATCTTCTGCGATGAATACCCTAAATCCATTGTCGATAGTAAACATATGCTATTATATGTAGACTGCCTTAAAAGGTAAATAGAGTATATTGCTTTATAATTAATATCCAGTATAATTTCATAATCTTACTTAGGCCTTAAAGGATTTAGCCGATTGAAAAATTTATGGATGAAAAACATTTTGCTCTTTGCTCTACCGCTGATTGCCACCGCGGTGATGCTCACGGTGATTCAGCCGCCGATTAGCTGGGCATCTCTGGCGTGGGTCGCGTTCGTACCTTTCATTATCGCGTGTTCACCGGATACAAAGCCCCGCCGCCTAATCCTGGTCAGCTACGTCATTTCACTTTTTTACTGGCTCGGCAATCTCTACTGGTTAGTACCTGTCACTATTGCCGGCTGGATTGTTTTCTGCCTCTACACAGCTTTGCTTTGGCCGATACTGGCGATGTTTCTGCGATACTGCCGGGCAAAAAAAGTACCGTTATTTTTGGCCTCGGCCGTTTTGATTGTCGCCATCGAACGGATGCAGGGTTTTTTCCTGGGCAGATTTTTCTGGCGGTTTCTGGCGCACAGCCAATACCAAAACATAACAATTATCCAGATAGCCGACATATTCGGAACCGCCGGTCTATCGTTTCTGATAGCTATGGTCAACGGCATGCTGGCCGAACTGATAATTGCCGCCAGGCAAAAAAGCCTCTTCAAAATCGTCCCGCTGCTAAAGACCGCCCTGGTTTGCCTCGCTGTCGCCGGGGCAATTATTTACGGTCGATGGAGAATCAGCCAGGAACAGCAGTACGTCGAGCCAGGCCCTTATATTGCTTCATTACAGTCGAACGTCCCTCAATCCGTCAAGAGGTCCTTTGAGTCCGGTCAGGAGTTGTTCGATGGTTTAATGGAGAACAGCAAAGCCGCCGTCAAGAATCAACCCGACCTCATCATCTGGCCGGAAACAATGGTACAGGCGACACTAAATCCTGACGTATTGCGGATTTTACAACTTTCTAATCCCTCGGACCAGTCGATTATGATTGACAGAGCCTTGAGTGAACACGCCAAAGATAAAGCTTTTGTCCTGGTCGGTGCATACGGCGGCCAAATAGCATTCCAGGACAATTCAAACGCCTATTTAGCAAAGAGATATAACTCGGCTTTTCTATATAAAAAAGACGGTCAAAAAGCCCCGCAGGTTTACAGCAAGATACACCTGGTTCCTTTCGGTGAGGTGTTGCCGTTAAGGAGAAGCATGTCATGGTTTTATGAACTGCTGATGAAAATCAAATTCATCCCTTACAAATTCGATTATTCCCTCGATGCCGGCACTGAATATACTATTTTTGAAATGACAGACCCGAATAAAATTCAAAACTACAAATTTAGTGTAATGATTTGCTATGAGGGCACAGTCCCTGCAATCGCCAGAAGATTTGCTCTGGACAAACAGGGCACAAAACAAATCGACTGGCTTGTCAATATAAGTAACGACGGCTGGTTCGTTCGGTTCAAAGACGGAAAAGTCATTCCAAGCGCAGAGCTGCCGCAGCATGCAGCAACCTGTGCCTTCAGGGCAGTTGAAAACAGACTCCCCATCGTGCGAAGCGTCAACACCGGAATAAGCTGCTTTATCGACAGCGCCGGACGAATAAGAGACGGTTTTTTGGCCGGCACTTTACCTCCTGAAGCTATGTCAAGAACCGGCATGTCCGGATGGATACTCGACAGAATATCCATTGACAGAAGAATAACTATTTTCAGCAAATATGGCCAATGGCTGGGTTTTTGCTGTGAATTTTGTCTTCTCCTGCCAATAATAATACCACTTTCTGTAAGATTCTTAAGAACAATCAAATACAGAACTCGCTCATTAGGATTGCCAAATGGAACATAAGCTAAAAAATAATGCCCCCGCCCTTATACTTTTGCTCGTAACTTGCCTGATAGTATTTGTCTTCGGTTGCGATGAATCCTTACAAACAACACCCGGAGATTTAAATACCACCAACCTTAGTGCCTCCTGGTCAAAAGCTCTCCGAATCATCCAGGACGCACTAATGGACAATGATCCGCTGGTCAGGGTTCATGCCATAGAAGTAGTCGCCTCAACAAGGCAGCTCAAACTCATGCCGCAGGTACAACGATTAGTGCAGGACAATTACGTCCCCGTCAGATTCGCAGCCGCCCTGGCTGTCGGTGACTTAGAATACTCACCTGCGAAAAGATCCCTCAATAAATTGCTCGAGGATAAAGATACGAACGTAATAATCGCCGCTGCTTACGCAATGGGAAAGCTCGGTTCTACTGAGCATTTGCAAATTCTTCGCAAAGCAGCGACCGACAGCGACCAGATGGTCAGGGCGAACGCCGTCTTGCTATTGGGCAAAAGTGGTGATCAAAGCTCCTTACAACTCCTCTGGAATACTATGCAGGACAAATATTCGGATGATAAAGTCGCATATCAGTCGGCCGAAGCAATTGCGAGGCTGGGTGACAAGCGAATATTTTCAAAGCTCTGGACAATGCTGATAAGTGCTTACCATGACGTCAGGACAATGGGCGTAATAGCTATGGGTCAGCTCAAAACATCCGAAGCAAAAAATGCCTTGATTAGAATGCTCGACGACGATGTTCTGGAGGTCAGGCTGGTTGCCGCTGAACAGCTCGGACACTTCAGGGACCCCATAGGAGAGCCGAAAGTCCTCGAAGTCTTCGAAAAAAATCTCACAAACGGGCTGGATTTGCAGGCCGTCGAAAGAACTAATGTCTTAATTGCACTGGCAATCGGGCAAATTCGCACCCCAGCTCTGAAAAAATTTCTGCCCAAAATGCTTCAAAATGAGTCAATATTTGTGCGAATCGCCGCTGCCAAAGCCGTTTTTCAATGTCTAAAATGAAATATTAAACCCTGAAAATAATATGTTATCGGAACGAATACCCTCTATTTTCTATCGGTCATTTTAATTTGGGCTATTTATTAAAAATAACTTGACCTTTCAGTGCTTTAAGCGTAAAATTACACTATATACATATATTAGGGCTTGGGAGCCCTGTTTTATCTGCTTGAACCAATTGAGTTCGGATTCACAGATAGTTAGTAACCGGCAAAAGGGATGATTTCCAAATCCCTTGGTATTGTTTAGGGTGCCTCCCCGTGAGGTAATGGGTGTAACGAAAAGAAAATACAAAGTTAACGAAAGGAGCCTGTTTTGAGCACGCTTACAAAGGTCTTAATAGTTCTGCTGACGATATCCTCTATTTTTCTCTGCGGCATTGTCGTAACTTATGTTTCTAATGCTGAAAATTACCGACAAATGTACAATACACTAAAGACCGATAAAAATGCCGCTGTGGAGAATGAGAAAAATGCCAAGAAACAGCGACAAGAGGCAATTGATGCGGCGAACGCACTGGAACAAAAGCTAAACGATCAAATTAACGCTCTTAAAATCCAGGTCGGCCAGTTGGGAACACAATTAGCAGAAGCTAAAAGAAAAGCCGACGAGGCCGTTGCCCAGGAGAATATATGGAGAGACATCAATACAAAATTCTTAAGCACAAATGAGGATTTAAGAAAACTCCTGGAAGACAAGCTCGCGGAGCTGAAGAGTGTTGATGCAAGAAGAATACAGGGAGACAAAGAGCTAAATGAAACAACCGCTACGCTTATCCAGAAAATGGCTATCATAGACAGCCTGGAGAAGCAATCGAAACTACTGCTTGAAGAAAAGACTGACTTGCAAAACCAATTAGGAACTCACCTACAGAAAACCGGCCAAACTGTAGCGACTCCGGTAACGGTTACCCCGCTAAAGGAAACTGCCAGAGTAGCAATACCCGCAGTGGATATCGGTCTCAATGGGTTGATAACAACAGTTGATATGGAAAACTCTCTCGCGGAGATATCCATTGGCGGTGCAAATGGCGTCAAGCAGAACATGAAATTCCATGTAACTCGCGCCGACAAGTTTATTTGTGACATTGTTATCCTGGATGTCGAGCCTGAAAATGCTATCGGCACACTGGAACTTATGGACGTTACAAAGGAACAGCCTAAACCCGGTGACAACGTAAGTACGAATTTGTAGAAAAACACATAACTTTGTGAGGTTGATATATGAGTCCTAACGGGCAAGCTCGCGGCAAAAATATAACAATACCGGATAATGTCTATACGATCATTCTTGCTTTGGCGTTTTGTGCGGTTCTGGCTACTGCGGCTTATGTCGCTTACCAGTGCAATCAGCAGTATGGCACAATTTTCAAAATACCAACGTAAATTTCCGTATTGACAATACCGCTCTTTATTATATAAAAATAAACGGTTAGGAACTGTGATTTCCACAAGTGTCTGAATTTGGAAATTAAGAAAGGAGTCGAAAGTGGTCCTGGACACAATCTTAGGATGGTTCAGTATGGATATGGGTATCGATCTTGGTACCTGTACTACTCTGGTTTGTGTCCGCGACAAAGGTATTGTCCTCAATGAGCCCTCCGTCGTTGCTGTTCGCAAAGGAACAAACATCGTTCTGAACAACGGTGAAGCTGTAGGTCTGGTCGCGCGCGAAATGTTAGGTAAAACACCAGGCTCCATCAGCGCAATAAGACCTCTCAAGGACGGCGTAATCAGCGATTTCGAAATCACAGAGGCGATGTTAAGCTATTTCATCAGAAAGGTGCACGGCAGGGGCGGGCTTGTCAGGCCGCGGGTTGTTATCGCCGTACCAAGTGGAATAACCGCTGTTGAAAGGCGAGCTGTAATAGACAGTGCCGAACGTGCCGGCGCACGCAGGGTCTATCTGGTCGATGAGCCGATGGCCGCCGGAATCGGTGCCGGACTGCCTATCACAGACCCGACCGCTTCTATGATTGTCGATATCGGGGGAGGAACAACGGAAGTCGCCATCATGTCTCTGGCCGATATCGCTACTGCCGAATCAATTCGAATCGGCGGCGATGATATGGATGAAGCGGTAATTAATCATCTAAAGAAAACTTACAACCTGCTTATCGGAGAACCAAGAGCTGAAAAAGTCAAGATACAAATCGGCTCAGCCGCTCCGCTCGAAGAAGAATTGACGATGGAAATCGCAGGCAGAGACACCATCTCCGGCCTGCCCAGAAAAATCGTCATAACAAGTGAGGAAATAAGGGAATCGCTGCGTGACCCTATCGCTACGATTATTGACACGGTCACCGCAACGCTCGAAAAAGCCGAGCCCGAATTGGCCGCAGACCTAATCGACAACGGAATACACATCTGCGGAGGCGGCTCACTGCTCAGGGGCATGGATACAGTCCTGGCAAACGCAACAGGACTGAAAGTTGAAACCGTTGATGATCCGCTAAGCTGTGTGGCACGCGGCACAAGCGTCTATCTTGAAAATCTGGAGTTGTGGAAGGATACGATGGACCATAACGAATATGGATGGGAATAACGTGTGGTCCTTTGGTCGTAATGCGTATTCGATGAAAATTAAATTTATACGCAATACGGCAACTGAAATACGATAATGGCATGGAAGCATATTACAGTCTCCAGAAGAATGTTGTTTGTCTGGTTTATGTTGGCCGGATTTATTATCCTTCTCTCCCCGCAGAATCTAACGAATAAATTCCAGTTCGCGTTTACACGCATTTTCCGCTGGCCGTTAAGCATTGGCAGAAACATCTCACTTTCGGCAGCCACAAGAAAACCGCTTAAAGACAAAGACATGGTTTCCAGAAATGAGCATGAAAGACTCTTAAACCATGTTGCAAACATTACCCAACAGCGGGACGTCCTATATGAAGAAAATGTAAAGCTAACGAAAATACGTAATAAACCTGCTTGGGAACGCGCTGGTTTTGTTCCGGCTGATGTCATTACAGTCTCTGTCGATAATCTGCATGGCAAGCTTATCATCAATCGCGGAAAAGAAGATGGCCTGGAGAAAAACCTGTTCGTTCTGGCTGACAATAGTATCATCGGAACCATTTCAGACGTTGACACCCACCGGGCCCGCATCAGGCTGTTTACCGACCCTGCTTCGGACACCGCGGTACGAATTGGAGACGCAAACTGGATTATGAAAGGCTGCGGCAACAATCAGGCTAAGGTGAAAATGTTAAAGGAGAAAGTCAAGATTGGCACTAAGATTATGGCAAGCAAAAGGCCCGGCTTCCTCGGTACTCCAATGATTATTGGAAAAGTGGTTCGATGTGAGCATAACGACCAGCCTTTGCTCTGGGATATTACCGTCGAACCGGTTTGTAACATAAAAGAGAGTGATAGTATTCATATAATCGTAATGAATCCGTCTGAATAAATGAGCGTTCCTGTTTAAGATGGATTCAAAAAGGAAAACGGCTGAGGAAATTTAAATGCACTGGCTTAGGTTTGCAGTTTTAGTCCTTCTTGCTACGGTGCTGCAAGCCAGCTTTTTTGCGGATTTGAACAGTAAACCTGATTTGTTGTTAATTCTTTTGGTATTCTTTGCTGTTCACTGCGATACTTCGGATGCGATTATATGTTCGTTCGTGATAGGCTTTGCCGCCGACCTTATCGGCCCGACGATGGGCCCCCAGATGATTAGCTATGGTATTTTCGGCTCTGCTCTGGCATACCTCCACAGGGTTATTGCCATAAAGCAAATACCTTATCAAATTATTGCCATATTCATCACAGGTCTTTTGGCCGGCTCGGTTGCCTGCCTTTTGAATTTTCTAAAGGGCGAGCCATCTCCGCCGAAAATAATTGCTCCTCTCTTTGGGATTGCGCTGTACTCCAGCATTGTCGGACCTTTTTTGTTCTTGCCATCAGCATGGTGGATGCATATAAGAAAACCAGGTCGATTCGGGCGGCGTTAAATCCGTTTCTTGTGAACACTTAAATTACGAATCGCAGCTCTAATCACAAAAAAATATAATGTACGAAAAAAGAATCAAAATTTTTGTAATATTAAGCTCACTGCTCTTGTTTCTCTGTTTGATACGTTTGATACAAATGCAGTTGCTTCCGACCTCATCCGTCCAGAGTGACATCGAGCAGCTAAAACGCCAAAAAGGCCAGTCACGACAGCTTAAAACCGTCAGAGGCGAAATACTCGACACAAAAGGCAATGTATTGGCAACTGATGAACCAAACTTCCAATTATGTATAGACTATAAATTCAGCAGCTTTATGGATGACCGCGTCAGCCAGGGCAAATTACTAACGGCCGCCGACAAAGATGATCCGGATGCTGTTGCCAAAGTACAAAAAGAGCTGGAACTTGGCCTCGAAGACTTAAACCAGGTAATCGACAAGTGCGCCCAATTCAGGGGTGTCCAATCTTCGGATATCAGAGCTGAAATAAAGAGAATAAACGATGACATTTGGGACAAACGCTCATTTCAGGCATGGCGGCCCTACTTCCCGAACTCCGAACTTAGTAACAAATACAACAGCATAATAAATGTCCCTCATTCTGAAGCAATGGCCGATTTCCAAACAAAAGAACCGGACCTGACAAAACGAATTCGCCTCATCAACAAAACTGATCTCATTGAAATGCACGATCCAGAGATGCTCCTGGAGCTGAAAACTGATGATGATATTTTTGCCGCTCAGTTGGAATTCCTGAAAGTTGATGGAATTCAAATTCTACCAAGAGCCCGGAGGTTATATCCCTACGGTACTGTCGCAGCCCAAACAATAGGCTGGGTTAGTCCTGTAACTCAAGAAAAAGACCAGCAGCTTTTCAAAGAGGACAAATTAGCAAGTTATTTGGACGATGAACTCGGCGGAAGAGAGGATGGTGTCGAATACATTTGTGAAGCAATACTTCGCGGCAGACGAGGAGAAGAATTCGAAGACATAGACAGTCAGATTGTTCGAACCGAAATCAGCTTCGGCTCAAACGTTAAGCTGACACTTGATATCGAACTTCAGGAAGAGATCGAAAACTATCTGGCAACCTATCACCACGAGCCTAATTGCGGCCCCGGAATGGCCGCCGTTGTCATTGATGTCGGAACATCCGACATTCTTGCGCTGGTTTCGATGCCGGTCTATGACTTAAACCGTGCAAGATATGATTATGGCGACCTCAGCAAGAACACCGACAAACCTCTCATAAATCGGGCGATAAATAAACGCTATCCACCCGGCTCTGTCGTAAAGCCCCTGATTCTCATCGCCGGCCTCGAGTCCGGCAAAATCACACCTGATGAGATTATATCCTGCCCCGCTCAGAAAGCTCCGCAAGGCTGGCCGAACTGCTTGCTGTTTAACAGATTCAGAACCGGCCATGACGGCAGATGGGAAAACTACGCCCGTAACGCCATCCGAGGCAGTTGCAATATTTATTTTTCCCGCCTCGCCCACAGAATCGACTCCTTGGTCCTTCAGCAATGGCTCTTTAACCTCGGCTACGGCCAAATAATACTCTTTCCACCACCTTCGATTGCCCAAAGTGAAATCCCAAGAAACTTCCGACAGTTATCCGGTGTAATATCGAACATCGCTCCAAGGAAGCAAATTACAGATTTCGAGCAACTGCCGCCGCTAAGTGATAGCGAAAAAAGATGGTTCGGAATAGGTCAGGGCAATCTCCGGGCCACTCCTCTGCAGGTTGCCAACTCAATGGCCACTATCGCCCGCAACGGATTATTTAAGCTGCCACGATTATTTAAAACGGTTGCACAAAATACTCCCTACGACTCATCAGCCTCCTCTCAGGGTATCGACCTTGAAATTTCACCGGGAACTTTAGCGGTAATCTGCGATGGTATGAGCGCCGTAGTTAACGAGATTAGCGGAACAGCTCATACTACATTCGCTGAGGTTCTTCCAGGCCTTGCCGAGAAGAACATAAAGGTCTATGGCAAAACCGGCTCTACACAGGCCCCCGAAACTGCATGGTTCGGAGGCTTTGCCGTTGACGGCAAAAACAAAAGCATCGCAATCGCAGTCGTCGTCGAAGGAGGCC
>JACNGQ010000119.1 GCA_014384025.1 Planctomycetota bacterium
AATTCAACATATAGGATTATAATCTAGATATCTTTGTCAATTGGAGGTGAGCTATGATTAAACCACTCAAGGTGACCATGATTGTATATGCGGTGATAGGTATTCTGTTCGGGCTGGGTTATATCTTTGTTCCTCGCCAATTATCTGCTATGTTTGGTCACGATGCGTTACCTGCATTGGCAGCAGCCCTGGCGGCGGCGCTCGGCGCCAGTTTCGTTTCCGCTTGTATCTTTCTCATAATTGCGGCGCGGGACCCGCTTAAGCACATTCTCTGGGTGAAGTATGCCATAGTATTTGCCATTCTTATGTTAGCCGCCGAATTATACTCCGTTATAATGGGATATCTTACCCTAGGGCAGGCGGGAACGGCAATCATTATTCATGCCATCATCGCAGCCGCTCTCCTCGCATTCTATCCCTGGCGTGCGGCACGAAGTGGCGCGTAGGCACCTTCTTACAAGCCGTAGGATTATTTAATAAGACCCATTCGGAGATAGTCTTCGGATAACCGATATCTTTATCCGTTTGCATAGATATATGCATGGAAGGGCAGACATCCCGAGGTTCGTTGAACGCAATCTGCATTACTACCCCATATATGCTCCTCTTTCGTCAAACCCTATCGGTTCTAACTTAAGATGAACAACCGCTTGATACTATTTCCATTCTATTTGCACTCTATGGTGTATTGCCTAACCTAGCTTCTTTAAAAACGTTCCTTAGTATATTGAGTAAGAGGGTTGATGGATCCAGCTACAATAGAAGGGTGTAAGAGCAAACACTAATCTGTGTAGGAGGATCCACCAAATGAAGAATAGCACCGCGAAGAAGCGTAAGCAAGTTCCAGCCGGGTATCTTGTGGTTGGAGTGGACCCTCACAAGAAGAAGCATGCAGCGGTATTCATGACTCAGGATTTCATGACCCACAGCAAGTTGAAATTCGACAATTCCAGAGAAGGCTTTGAGACGGTACTTGAGAGGGCCAGAACTGAGATGTTAAAGACCGAATGTCGCGGAGTAATATTTGCTATCGAAACGGGAGCTCACCACTGGCGTAACCTGGCCTACTTCCTGGATGAGAAAGGGATCCCCCTGCGTTTAATCAATCAATTCACATTGAAACGCAGGCGCGAGGGCAAGGATCTGAACCACCGGAAGAATGACTACCGGGATAGCGAGGTGGCCGCCCAGCTGTTGTGCACCGGTGAGTTCAACGCTGCCAGATTATCACAGGGAGTCTACGCCGAGTTACGCGCCGCTTACGGTTCCTATCGCCGCCTGGTCAAAGAGAAGACCAGGATAGTGAACCTGGTAAAGTCGTTACTCGATGGGCTCTTTCCCGAATTCACGCAGGTTTTCAAGAATCCTTGTGGCCAGACGGCGGCGAGCGTACTCTGTACCTGTGCTGTGCCCCAGGCTATCGCCGGTATGACAGAATCTGAGTTCGTCGATGCCATCAAGGCAGCATGCCAAGGGCGACGCATTATGAAGGGAAAGCTCCGGGTTCTGCACCATGTCGCCATGACTTCGATCGGCATCGGAGCGGGTGCCCAGTCCGTCTCCTCCGAGATAGCGTTCCTGATAGAAAAACTCCGCCTCATTGAACAGCAACTACGCCAGATAAATGAAGCCCTGACCAGGCTGGTGCATGAGACCATGGAGGGTAAGTACCTGCTCTCGATAATCGGACTAAGCTATGTCTCTGTGGCCGGAATAATAGCAGAGCTCGGCTCCTTCAGTTCTTACCAGAACGCCAAGCAACTGATTAAAATGGCCGGCAGCAATCCGACCGAGTCCGAGTCAGGCGGTAAACGACACAGCCATACTCCGATAAGCAAGCAGGGTCGCCCGGTGCTCCGGCACTGTGCCTGGACCGCGGTCATTCCTATGCTGCGCTTCAACCCCGACTTTCGTGACTGGGCGAAGAAGCTGCGCGAGCGGCCGGCTGGCGCCAACCCCCTCAGCGGCAGGGAGGTCATGGTCGCCGCGGTCAACAAACTACTGCGTCTGGCCTTTGCACTGGTCAAAAACCAGGCCCTTTATCAGATTCCAGAGTCGCAACCCGTAGAAATAACAATCTAGGAGGTAAGCAACACATCAGGTGGGCAGGGAAACACCGCAGGTTCCTTTGGGAGCTCATACGAGCCAACCCGCCAAAAAACATGGTGCCCTGCCCTCCTGGCCAAACCCGTATGAAGTATGATGGGATCTCCTCTTGAGGAGTGAGCCCGTATCTAAACGCTAAGTTGGGGGCCAGGAAAATAGAGGCTAAGGCTGCTCACCGATGTGAAGATAAAACAGAAACGATACCTTGCTGGGGTCATTGACTAAAAGAATATAGTATGTTTTTTAAGCCATTGTTCCACGCCTAGATTTCAAGCATGAATTTAAGCGGACCTTTTTATCCAGATGGTAACAAGCCGTCAAGTTGTTCGGTACTGCTCGGTGGAGGTCAATCTCAGACTTTTATCTCTTTAACTCGACCAACCTGACCGTCTTCTAAACGGACTTTGATACCATGGGGATGAATAGGTGATTTGGTCAAAATATCTTTGACTATCCCTTCGGTTAGTTTTCCAGACTGCTGGTCTGTCTTCAATACTATTGAGACCCGCAAGCCCGGTCTTATGTTAACACGACCTGTGCCATTCATATTGCAAACTCCATCTTTCCCATCATCGTACCATATCTAGAAAAGGAAGCCTTGTCGATGTTAGAATATCTTGTTTACACGCACTACTTATGGTCGGCGGGGCAGAGTGCTAGCCTCAGATAACAATGCATCTTTTTGTGATTTCTATAAAAAGGTGCGCTAAATTTCACGCTTGAATGACCAGACATGAAACGATGAAGTTAATAAGGAAGATTTCATTTGGGTTTGGTTGTCTTCAGTAGAACCTTATCTCCTTATAACATCAATAACAACCAGATACAAATAAAACCATCAGCTCTTCATGTTGACAAACTGCAGAGGAATGTTGTAATCCTGCTCCTTA
>JACNGQ010000409.1 GCA_014384025.1 Planctomycetota bacterium
AAATCCTTGAAATCCTTTGCCAGAGAAGCGGCGTCTTTAGTATCAACGTTAAAAACAATAGTTGTCCCGACACTGCCGAGGGCATCTGTTTTTTGCGTACCGAACTGACGCATATACTGGTGGGCAAGTGTCATGCCGACGGCGTATTTACGGGTCTCGGCTATGATATCTTCGAGAGAGTCGGTCGTGAACCGATGTGCCTCATCGAGGTGAATCTGAAACGGCCTGCGTTTCTCTACCGGCGTATCGCTACGGCTAAGTGCACTAATATGCATTACCGCAACCATGAACCCACCAAGAATCTCACGGACTTCGGTGCCGAGCTTCGACAGATTGGCTATAAATATCATGCCATCATCCATGATTCGTCTGAAGTTAAAACTGCTGTTAGGCTGCGATAACATCAGTGAAACAGGACCGCCGACAAGCAGCTTGCTGAGCTTGTGTTTTGGTGGTGTGAATTCGTCCGGCCTGTAGAGGAGAAAATCATGCTCCCAGAACTTACGGGCCTCCTGGTTCTGAAGTACCTCCATGATAAGCTTGCGGGTTACTTTGCTTTCCCGGGAACTGCTGCGAAGCAGATGTGCAATATCAAACAGAGTGCTCCCTGAAAGGTGCAGCAGGGCAAAAATACAGTGACGAAGTATATGCTCTAATCTATCGCCCCAGCCTGAAACAAAACTCTTCAGTACACCTACAAGGTCATCTGTGATACGGCCTATATCCTGGCCTGGAATCTTCTGCATCGGATTCCATATAGGTACCCAATAAGGATCGCTCGGGTCAAAGTAGATTACCTTATCAACATATTCTTCCGGGATAAGCTCAAGCAGCCGATCCGACAGGTCTCCGTGCGGATCGAGGACAGCTACACCATTGCCGCTTTTGATGTCACCTATAATCATATGCTCCTCAAGCGTTGATTTACCCGTGCCGGGCCTGCCGATGAGATGGGTATGACGCATACGGATATTTTGTGGTATGCACACAGGTTTTTCCTCGGTTGCAATGTGGCATGTACCTATCCGGGTGCCTTCTGAAAGATTGTTGCTGGTAAGGGACAATGTATCCAAAGTGTCCATAGTGACCTCAAGCCGCTCGACTATGCTTGTAGGCGGAAAATGAGCGAGTCCCGTCAATTCGGCTGAATTTACCAGAAAGCCAGGCCTGTAGGTCAGGCCTAACTGAAACATCTGGTGAATCTGCTGCGGCGAAAGAATCCGTTTGTAATCAGCTTCTGTTATAAATTGCATGTGTATACCGCCATGCTGAAATAAAGTGCTGAACGTAGCCATCGATTGCATGTACTCCTGCGTTAAACTCTCAGTACCAAGCACCGCAACACGAACTGCCGCCGCATAGAAAGGTTTGTCGTTATGGGCCTTGGTCTCTACGTGACCGGCCATCTGGCGAAGGTCTCCTGACGGGGCCTGCAGGGCATTACGCTGAAAATGGCCTATATTGCCCACAAGTTTGATGATGTATTCGAGGTCCATGAGAATTTCGACATTGCGGTGCCAGTTATGATCAGGATCGACAGGTTGAAACAAAACCTGGTAGATTCCAACTGCCGGTGCGGGTATATTGGCCATTGCTGTAATCAAACATTCATAGGGGCAGACGTGCAGTTCATTTGGCCGGGTCAAAAGATGGGAATAAGGTGGTCTGGGAAAATAATCATAAAACCTGACATCTTCCCAGGCACCGGGGCTGACATCAAAAAACGGATCGCTGCCAAGAGGTGATAATTTGCAGAATCTGAATTTACCGCAAAACGCGGTCGTAACAACAGGGATATCCTTTTTATGACAAATAAGCGAAACAGCGATTCTTTCCTGATTGCCGACAATCTCCATGCCTACACGATTGGCGACAAGGCAAACCTGTCTTAAGAAAAGCTCAAAGCAAACCCAGTCAAATTCCTGGTCTGGCGATGTCCATACTCTCAGCCTTACAAGTTCTTCCTCGGCAGGCGGATTTTCGTAAATCCAGCATGGCTGGCTTTTGAGGGTTGTCATGTCTTTGGGAACGGTCATCTGAGTGTAAATAGGCTCAAGAGCCACTGGATTAGGCAGCAAATTACCTTCACAGCCTTTGCTTACCTCTGCTTCAACGAGTGCTTTGGCCTTTGCGGCCAACATATATGGTCCTGCGTGTGTTACGAGTGCATGTCCAACAGTATCCATTTTTCAGCCTTTTCTACTTGTGAATAATCTCTTCTGCTTCACAGTGAAAGCGGCAGATTTCTCCCTATAGTTTCACCCAACGGAGATTTTGTTGCGAAAATCTTGGTTTTTGGGCTTAAAAGGCTAAAAAAAGAAGTTGGATTTTTGGTTGTCTATCTGTCTAAACTGCGGATTTTTCGAATGATTTCGGGGTGTTGGGCCAGTAGTTTAGGGAAATTGGCCCGGATGCGGACGGCACTGCCCTCGGTCAACTCTGAAGGCAGTAGATGACCGTATTTTTCAAGATATTCATCCGGCGCGGCAAGTTTTTTATCTAAGGTAAGTTTTTTCCAGTAATCGCCAATCAGGGCACCTATCTGATTCTCGGCATACTCTTCAGCCATTCTCAAGGCAATGGCCTTCAAAACAGCGTACAGACCTCCCGATTTGCCGGTTCGTGCCATGTCGAAAGCTGTCATCATGCCATTTTCCCCGTAAATATGAGAAAGCAGTATACCGCATCGCCCCCATTGAAAGTCGCGGTGTTCAGAATTAAAAGACTGGCTCACACCCAGCACATTTGAATCGACATGACAGAAAAAATCGGTTAGGCAATTCTCAAATTCATCCCTGTCGGTGATCTGGCCTGAATCAAATGAAAATGTATTTATGGCACTGTCGGCAAGTGCCGACGTTTTATCCAACGTTAGCTTCGGATCAATCTCTGCCAGTAATTGTTCAAGTTTTGTCGGCATGACACGATCCAATCAAAAACGCCTGAACATAGAAGATGTCTGCTGTAAGGCAGCAACATACGAACGGAT
>JACNGQ010000423.1 GCA_014384025.1 Planctomycetota bacterium
TAACAATTTTAATCTCTCTGGTCCATATTGGTATATACTTTTGTTTGCTCTACTGTTACGTTTTTATACATTCGGATGACAATAAGCTCGTAGTCATCTGACTACCTGCCATTTCTCAACCTCTCGTAGATCAGAGCATGAATAAGCTTGTAGTCATCCGACTATCTGCCATTTCCCCGCCTCCCGTTGAGCAGAGCATGAACAAGCTCGTAGTCATCTGACTATCTGCCATTTACCATCCTGCCGGTGGTCGGGGGTAGTAAAAAAACAGTCAAAAACGCTCACTCTTAAAAACAAAAATCTAATATTTAATATTTTTTTATCTCCTTCCATAACATCGACTTACGAACAATGTGCTACGAAAAATAGCCAAATTTTCGTCTCAAAACTGCACACTCGTCTAATTATAGAGGGAGTGTTTTTCTGCCCTCACTGACAATATGAAATATGAAATACACAATACGCTGGAGTTTATCCCCGAGAACTACTTCCTTGGCTTGCAACAGGGGACCTCGATACCACTCCTTAACGGTGTGCGAATTATAACATATTTCCAGATACACAAATTATGCAAAACAAAGCCAAAGTCAAGTAGGCCAAAATTAACGTATGCTCTTTTGTGACAAGTAAATACGATTAATGGGACATTTGGTTATTCAGACAAACAAAGCCAAAACAAACCCAATTCAAAGCCAATTTAAGCCAAAACAAACCCAATTAAAGCCAAAACAAAGCCAAACAAACCCAATTGTCGAATGGGCAAAAATGAACGCTTTTGCGTGGATAAGGAGTTTTACGATTGTTTTTAGTGATTTCCTCACGGTATTTACCACTCTAAAGGGTGCCAATTTCAAACGGGATGTCCGCTCATGGACTCCGGGAAGAACAAATAATATTTGACCTTGCCGTTGGGCTTCGATAGAATCTGATGTAACGCAGAAGTCATCTGTTGTAACTGAAATAATGGAAAGGGTATTAAACATGTCTATAAGCAATCCTAAAAAAGTGTCCCTTGCAGTAGCCGCTGCCGTTGCTGTGCCGACCGTAGCTGGTACCGCCCGGAACAAAGGAGGAGTGTATAACCTGATGTCCGGGATAAGGGACGACGATGCCGGTGTTCGAACAAAAGCCTGGCAGAGCGCCGGCCAGGTTGGAGCAGCGGCGATTGAACCGTTGGCTGAAGTGATGGTGGACAAAGAGCTTGAAGTTGCGCGAGCGGCAAAGCGTGGATTATGGAAGATAGTTCGCCACGCCGGTCGTCCCGGAGCCGCTGATGAGAAAAAAGCGGTTGTCGGTAAACTGATTGAGCTGTTGGGTGATGAGAAGCCCGTGCCTGTCCGGCGTGAAGTGCTGTGGATGCTTTCCGAGATAGGCAACAGAAATTCCATAAAGCCGATAGCTGCTTTATTGTCTCACAGAGAATTATGTGAGGATGCTCGGATGGCGCTGCAGCGGATTCCGAACAAAGCGGCGCTTGCGGCACTAAAAGCTGCCCTGGAAGCTGCGCCTGATGAATTCAAACTTAATATAGCGCAATCGCTGCGCCAGCGAGGCGTGGAAGTTCCGGGACTTGACTGTAAAAAACTGATACCAACGAAGAAGACAAACGTAAAGCCGCTGTAAGACAGCAACGATTTTTCAGCACTTTATAAAAATTGCTGAAATATCAGAGCAGAAAGGTAATAAAACGATGAAACGAACAAATAAAATAAACAGGCGTGAATTCCTGGCTGCTGCGGGAGCGGCGGTTAGCGTTCCGTATTTGATTCCCTCAAGTGTACTGGCGGCCTCGGGCCGGACAGGAGCAAATGAGAAATTGACGATGGCCCATATCGGAGTCGGTGGAATGGGGGGATACCATCTTCGTGATATGATTGCACGACGTGACAAAGGCGAGGTGAATATCGCCGCAGTCTGTGACGCGGATGAAAAGCGGCTTGCAGACGCAGTTAAAACAACAGGTAAGGGTGTCGAACCATATCGCGATTACCGCTATATTCTCCATCGCAATGACATCGATGCGGTTGTTATTGCTACACCGGACCACTGGCACGGAGTTCAGATGGTCCATGCGGCCCAATGCGGTAAGCATGTTTATGTCGAGAAGCCGGCCTGCTGTACTATCGAGGAAGGCAAGGCAATGGTCGCCGCCGCAAAAGACAACAAAGTATCGGTTCAGGTCGGCTCACAGGGTCGCTCCCAGCCGGAAGCCTATCTGGCGCATAGATATCTGGTCAACGGTAATATTGGCCGCATCAACCGGGTGGACTGCTTCCATTATCCCAGTCCGGAGGATAATAATCCTGTGCCGGACAGTGACCCGCCGGCTGAATTAGACTGGGACTTGTGGCTGGGGCCGCTGCGCTGGCGTCCTTATAATCAGAGGTATTGCCACGGCGTATTCCGATGGTTAATGGAATCCGGCGGTGGTCAGATTCGCGACCGTGGTGCGCACGTTATGAGTTGTGCTATGTGGTGGATGGGCGCCGACGGTACCGGACCTGTTACCGTTGAGGCAACCGGTACATCACCAACGAAGGGTCTCTGGGATAGCGCAGTGCTTATGGAAGTGACTTATACGTTTAAGAATCCGGACTGGACATTGACGTGGACTCAAATGCCCAATGAGAAACTGCCTCCTGCTGAGGAGAGGACAGGCAAAGAGCCGGGTGGAAAAATCAGCCGGCCCGGTTACGGCGCGATCTACCGCGGCGACAAGGGCCAATTCATCCACTGGGGTGGCGACGGCGGCACCTGGGCCGAGAAAAAGGCCCGTCAATGGGAGCTGCCGGCCGGGGCAAAGGATGTCTATCAGAGTCCGGGGCACAAAGAAGACTGGTTTAATGGAATCAAAACCGGTACTAAAACCATTATGAACATCGATGCAGCGGTTGGCGTGGCTAACCTGTGTGTTTTAGGTAATCTTTCCTTTATTCTTTCTCTAAATATCTTTTACCTCTCTCTTCCTCAACCAAGAGGGGGAATTG
>JACNGQ010000447.1 GCA_014384025.1 Planctomycetota bacterium
CAGGGCACAATATTCTGAGCTTTTCGAGCATTACCTTTTTAGAGTGGACTCATATAAAAAAAGAGCAGGTCTTTGGTGCTGATACTCGTTTAATAAGCGATTGCTTAATATTCGAAATATTAGAAAGGTAAGATAATGGAGAAAAACAACAAATTACAATTCAACTGGAGGGCTTTCTTTTCGGTTCTGTCTGCGCTTTCCTTTATCGGGATGGTCTTTACCGGGGTAATTCTTTTCGTAGTTCCGCCCGGGCGCATCGCAAACTGGACAGGATGGACCATCATCGGCCTTACCAAGCGCCAATGGATCGGGCTGCATGACTGGCTCAGTATCATTTTCGTGGTAGCATCGGTGTTTCATGTGTATCTCAACTGGAAGGCGTTAGTAAGCTATTTTAAGAACAAGGTCAGCAAAGCGTTTGCATTGCGCATAGAATGGGCATTCGCATTAGTTATATGCTGCGTCGTTTTTCTTGGCACTCTTGTGGATATTAAGCCTTTCTCGGCGCTGCTCGTCTGGAATGAGAACATAAAACACAGCTGGGACAGCCCTCAGCAACGCGCTCCTATTCCGCATGCCGAGCTTCTGACGCTCACTGAACTATCCGAGCAAGTGGGTGAAGTGAGCCTCGAAACCATTCTTACAAACCTCAAATCGCGGGGGATTGAAGTCAAATCGGCGGATGTTTTGTTAGGCGATTTAGCCGATGCCCACAATATGACACCTGCGCATCTTTATGACATTGCCCTTGGACAGGCCGGGCCCGGGCGGGGTCAGGGAGGACATGGTGAGGGCGGACGCGGATTTGGAGGGCCGGGAGGAAGGACTGATGCCCAAGGAGATACTGGTGCCGAGCATGAGCCGGGCGAAGCCATTCGAGGAATCGGCCGTATGACATTGAGTTCATATTGCAATCAAATGGGATTGGATGTGAATGAGGGTGTGAAAAAACTCCAAAAAGCCGGTTTCAAAGCCAGTCCAGATATGACCATACGCAGCATCGCAGACAGTACCGGCGTCCATCCTTCTGAAATCCGCACTCTACTCGAAGCTCCAATCCAATAGCACGGTCAATCTGTGCATTTAATAATTGAATGAAATTACGGCTTTGCTCCCTGAACTAACATAAAAATGGTTCGAAAAACGCTCAATTCGAAATTTCAATGAATTTTTTTGCAGTTTTTTCATATTTTTTGAATGCCATCTTTTTGTTTATCACATTCAATCACTATAGATTTCCGCCATCCATGCTTTCCTTTGTAAAATAACAAATTTCGGAAAAAATCAGTAAAAATCGGCAGAAAACACATTTTTCCCATAAAATTGCCATAAAACAGCTCTGGGAAATTACAATTAAACAATAACTTGATAGTTTGTCGATTTCTTATAAAGACAAAAACATGGTACACCCCAGTGCTTGAGAAAGTGAGTTTTTAGCACTAAGAACTATTTTTTTGTAACAAAACGACTTTCTCAAGCGTCTGATATAATAGTTATTGGTTTTGTTCTATATTAATGGTGCGGGATTAAGGTAAGGTCTGTGCCTGTATAAACCTGTGAGTCCAGGAAAATTTTAATTTTGAGGCTGTAATGACATTGCAACAAAAGAAAAAATTAGGCGAGCTACTATGTGAAAAATCATATCTGGATCAGCTCAGGCTTGAATCTGCGCTTGCCGAGCAAAAAGTTGAACATAGGCGTTTAGGACAGATTCTGCTGGAACTCGGCTATATAACAGAAACTCAGTTAAACGAAGCACTTGCGCTTCAGGCGGGCATAGAGAGGATAGATTTAATAAACATTTCAATAAGTAATGAAATACTTACTCTCGTACCGGCGGAATTAGTCAGTAAATACAGCGTTTTGCCATTACGTTTTGAAACAAGAAATCACATAGGGAGCTCAGAAAACAAGCAATCACCTTCAAACAATAAATTATTATCTGTAGCGATGGCGGACCCGTTTCAGCCGCAGGTTCTTGAGGATTTACGCCTTATTACCGGCTATCCTGTTCGCAGGTATTATGCCGAGCCGAAAGACCTGGAAAATGCAATAATGAAATTCTACGGCAGCAATGTAGCAAGGATGCTTGATAATCTTGTGCCGGAAGATCATATGCCGGATGCAGATGATCTGGCTAACCTGGATTTTTCACCAGCCAAGCTCCATGAATTAGCCAGAGAGCCCTCGCTGGTCAACCTTGTGAATCTGATAATCCTGGAAGCGATTGAAACCAGAGCGAGCGACATTCATATCGAGCCGTTCGAGCATGATGTAAAGATAAAATACAGAGTTGACGGCCTGCTTGTGGAAAGGTCACCTTCATCAAAGCGTCTGCAGGCGGCAATCATCTCACGTATCAAGATTATGGCGGATATGAACATCGCCGAACGGTTTGTACCACAGGATGGACATATAGAATTCGCCGCTAAAAACGGCAGGGTCGATATTCGTGTTTCAACCGTGCCGACAGTATTCGGTGAATCCATTGAGCTGAGACTTCTGGACAGGACGGCATCACTGATAGCACTTCATGATTTGGGGATGAACGACCAATGTCTGGATGGTTTTGATAAATGCCTGCAAAAGACACATGGGATTGTGCTTGTTACAGGGCCGACCGGCTGTGGTAAGACAACGACCCTCTATGCAGCGATGAAAAGGATTTACAAACCCTCGGTAAAGATGATAACTATAGAAGATCCCGTTGAATATCAACTCGAAGGCATAAACCAGATGCCTGTCAATCCGAAAAGAGGGCTTACGTTCGCCACGGGGCTGCGGCATATCCTTCGTCACGACCCGGACATCGTAATGGTTGGAGAGATTCGAGATGCAGAGACCGCCAATATAGCAATCCGTGCGGCATTGACCGGCCACCTTGTTTTCTCGACACTTCATACGAACGATGCACCCGGCGCGGTCACGAGATTAATCGATATGGGTGTCGAGCCGTTCCTGTTAGCCAGCTCTCTGGGTGCGGG
>JACNGQ010000113.1 GCA_014384025.1 Planctomycetota bacterium
TATCGGTGGTGGTGGAGACCAGTCCCACGGGCGGATTGTTTTTCCGCTTTTTTCCTTCGTGTGTATAGTTGCCGATTTCAGTGCTTTTCTTGGCTGCTCTCTTTTTTCTTTTAGGCATTTTCTCGCTTTCCAATATGCTTATCTTCGGCGGCGTCAATATTTTTCCCGAGCTTCTCCGCCGCCTTAAACAGTGTCTTTTCAAAATTTTCCGACTTACTGTTTTTTTTCTCGCCATTTCGCTGTTTCCTAAAGAATCTCTGTGCGATACAAATCTCTAAAAAACTCAAACTAACACCCCCGATAGACAAAATCAAGCAGATTTCGGATGACAAAATATACAAACCAAAGCCAACAAAGGAATAATCATCACTATAGGATGGACACTTTATCAAGCCTATGGAATCAATAATTATTGACAAATCCTCCCAGACTGCCCCTCAGCTTTCAATTTTAGGCGTCTCACAGGCCGTTGTAGCGATTATTTATTCTGATATGGCCTCTGTACTCAAATACCGCATATTTCGGCCCGGTGTTTTCTTAAAAACCTGACTTTTACTGTCAATATACACGGCAGCTGAGACGCCTTATCTGCTCAATAACAGCAATGTCAAAAGGACATAGGCGACAGAGGTGGCTCTTTGCGCCGCCTAAGCCACTCAGGTACACTGCTTTGCTGGCCGTGTCGCCTCAGTTCGATTACAGCAAAGGCCATGGCCTCTATTGCCGGATAATCTCCTAATTGAAGGTCGGCCACATCACTTGGCTCTATATCACCCAGATAGTTTTTTGTCTTGCTGTCTTTCAGTACCAACTGCCGACGTTTCTTATCCACCAGCTTTTTGATTTCAGACATAATGTAAGGGTAAGGGTTTTTCATATCTAAAATCGGGGTCCAGCATACAGATAAATATAACTGCTTGAGGTAAGGCATTTCTGGCCGCTTAAACGTAGCATTCAACTCTCTAATAAAGCGGTCGGCTGCATCGTTCTTCCTGTCGCCAATCCACATAGTAGGTTGGTACTTCTGGATCAATACTCCGCATTGCTTTATCAGTTCCCACATATCCATATTTTCAAATTCATCAAGTAAGTAAATATCATGGTTGTCAAAATGCTTATCGTGGCTCATTCCAAGCACTACTGCAAAGCCCGGACGTTTACCCGGCCAGCAAACACCGCCACATATCATCTTGCACTGTTGTTTTAATTCCTCAATGGTAAATTCTTGACCTATTTTAGATGTTCTAATATCAATCATGATAAATCACTTTCACAAAAATAAAAGTTGCTTTCTATTCCATATATCGCATACCGCACACAATCACAGGTACGGTCATTGACTTTCAAAGGCACATCTTTGGCATCTTTGATCTCAGTACCTTCGGCCCACTTATATGTAAGTTTGAACAAGTGCTTTGATTGCAGCTTTGATATGCCCTGGCAAGTCTGGCCATACCTTGACCATTTTTACCAAATCTGGGTCATTTTCAAGCGCAGAAAACAAGCATAAAACAAGCTCGTCCGGTGTACCCTTGTTATTTGGTGAAAAATGCGGATTTTCGCTGTTTACAGACGTTTCACATAAACGTAATAAGCGCCGCGAGAATTGCCCCTGTTATCCAAAAACCACGTCTGCAGGCGTGTCTTGCCGGCTCTGAGCCGCAGATCGAACGTTACCGCACGGGCATTTCTGGAAACAGGAACGGTCATATCCTGATCAGCAATTGTCAGCCGAGCCTCAGTAGCGGTAATGACTTTACCGCCGGCAATCGCCTCGTTAATGCCCACATCGAGCTCTTTCGCCCAGCGCCGAAGTTCAAACTGATACCTGCCATCGCGCTCGATCTCCACCGCCCAGAAGCCATTGGCCTGCATTCCGCTGCGGACGGCGCCCTGGTTCCACGGTACTTTCTCCGTATGCCAATCATGTGACATCAGTCGCGTCGGATTCTGTTTGTCCGAGCCGAGGATAGTTTCGCAATATTCATCGAAACGCCCTGAGACATCCATCCACCAGTCTTCATAAGCCTTGCGCAGTTTTTCGACTGCCTGCGGATTCCTGTCGGCTATATCGCTTTTTTGTTCCGGGTCGGCTTTTATATCGTACAGCTCGTTGCCGTTTATCAGCCGCCACTTGTCCGTCATAACCGCACTCTTACGCCACTTTTCCGGATGTTCAATTCGCTGCGAGTCGGTAATCAGAATACGCTCAGGCCAACTCTTATCCTCACGTCTTAAAAGCTGAACAATGCTGTCGCCGTCGAACTTCACCCCACGGGGTTTCTTTAGCCCACACAATCCGATTAACGTCGGCAGTAAATCGATATGAGCAGTAAGACGGTCAACGTCAATACCACCCGTCAGGCCGCCATCGGGCCAGCGGATAAAACACGGTACCCGATGACCACCTTCATACTCGGAGCCTTTTTTGCCGCGCATCCCTCCGCTATAGCCGCCCGAAGTCCCGTTGTCGGTCATAAAGATAAGTATGGTGTTCTCCTCCAGGCCAAGCTCTTTGAGGCGGCGCATAAGCCTGCCCATATTCTCGTCGATGTCAGTAATCATACCGTAAAAATTGGCCTGATTTTTCTCGACGCCTTTATCCCTGTAGGGCTTACTGTATTTGTCGGCGACATTGTATGGTCCATGCGGAGCATTGGTCGGTATGTAACAGAAGAACGGGCGAGCCTTATTGGCTTCGATGAATTTCATTGCTCCATCAAACCAGATATCAGTGCAATAACCTTCAAATTTTTTCGGCTTGCCGTTGTGGAAGTATGTGTCATCAAAATAATCATTTCCCCAATAGTCGGGTCCCTGTCCCACTCCGCCTCCGCCATGTATCAATACCTCGCCGAATCCCCTGTCCTGCGGCCGGAACGGATAGTTATCACCTAAATGCCATTTACCGAATATAGCCGTGCGGTAGCCGCTCGCCGAGAAAACATCGGCAATAGTAACCTCATCTTTGCGCAAAAGTGACCGGCCCATAATGGTGTGCCATACTCCTGTCCGGTTGCAGTAATGTCCCGTCATCAGCGCTGCACGGGTTGGTGAACAGGTCGGGCCAACATGAAAGTCGGTCAGCCGGATGCTCTGTGTATATAGACTGTCCAGATTAGACGTCTGAATAACAGGGTTGCCGTAACAGCCCAAATCGCCATAACCCTGGTCGTCGGTCATTACTAAAACGACGTTGGGCCGTTTTCTTTCGGCCGCATTTGTCTTACTCATACCACCACAGCCCGTTAATATCGACAGTGTTCCACTCGAAGCTGCCGCAAAACCGACAGTTTTAAGGAACTGCCTTCTTGATTGATTGTCCATACCTTTTCCTCCCTGTCATCCGTTATTTTCAGCAGGCCCGATAGAAAGCTGTGTAAAATCGCCCGGCTTAAACTGCTCTATCAGAACATTAACATCGTCAACAGTAACAGCCTTAACCGCACTGATGTCATCTTCAACGGTACGGTACTTCTCCAGATACAGCCAGTTCGAACCCAGGTCGCCCAGCCGTCCCATCGGAAGCTCATTTTTAATAACCAATGCGCTTAATACCTTGTTCTTTGCCTTCCTTAATTCATCTTCGGTTATGCCGTCCTGTGACAAACTTTGGAAAATACCACTGACGGTATCGAGCACCTTGGTAACATTGCCGGCGCTGCAGCGGATATAACTGTAAAACGCCCCCGTTCCGTCCATCGGCCCGAACTGCATTGATGCCGCTTCCGCCAATGCCTTGTCAACCAGCTCCCAGAAAAACCTCGACCCGACATCATCGCCAACGATTACTCCTAAAAGCGAAGCGGCAAACCTCCTCGGGTCCTGAGCGGACAGGCCGGAACTCATCAGGCATATATGCTCGCGAGACAGGTTTGATTTTTCGGCTCTCTTTTTCTTTTTGCTGCCGTCATAGTGCTCAAGCTTTCTTTCTACACCTTGCTGTCGCCACTCGCTGCAGGAATTTGCAGCAACCGAACAGATTTGCTCCCAGTCAAAATTGCCTGCACAGGCCAACACCATATTGTTCGGTGCATACCGCCTTGTAAAATAGCCCCGCATCTGTTCAGATGTCAGATTATCTATACTCTCCTCACTGCCCAGAACACTATTGCCGCATGGATGACCGTCGAAGTGCAGGCTTCTGCATTGGTCCGTAACGTCAAAGCTCGGCATGTCCTTATACATTGCAATTTCTTCTTTGATTACATTTTTTTCGATATTGAAATCATCATCCCTCAGCGCCGGCCTCATCAGCTCTATCCACAACCCCGTAACATCAAGCAAATATTCCGGAAGAACAGCGGCATAATAGACAGTATATTCCTCACTGGTTCCGGCGTTGAATTGCGCCCCCGTCCTGTCGAAGGCCTCATTAACTTGAAGGGCGCTTAGTTTATCAGTCCCTTTAAACAGCATGTGTTCGAGGAAATGTGATACTCCGTTTACCTGTTCAGTTTCATCACGGGAGCCGGTTTTGACGAAAAAACCCACCGCCGCCGATTTAGCGGATTTGTTAACCTCGCCAATTACATTCAAACCATTAGCCAATTTTTCTTTTTTAAATTCCATCCATTATCCTACTTAACAGTCACCTGTTTCGGGCCTATTGTCACAACCGTAAAATCTTTGAATTTATTGCTTCTCAAAAAACCTAAAACCGAATCAACGCTGGTTTCCTCGATTTTCTCCTTAATTTCATCCAGGCTTCGAACCCTGCCCAGCATATAGTAATCGCCTGCAATTGAGCCGGCCCGACTGCTGGACGATTCGCTGCTTAAAATCAGCGAGCTTTGAAGTCCGACCT
This sequence comes from Planctomycetota bacterium, assembly GCA_014384025.1. Lineage (GTDB taxonomy): Bacteria > Planctomycetota > Phycisphaerae > Sedimentisphaerales > Anaerobacaceae > NIOZ-UU13. Next base: position 4,808 of record JACNGQ010000113.1, read on the forward strand.
TGGCCCTCTGGATTTCCTCTTCGCTGATTCCATCACCTAATTCATTAAACTGCTGGATTATCACATCGAGTGTCTCCTGGGCCTTGTCCGGCGTTGTGCCGGCATAGCACATTATCCCGGCCGCTTCTTTAAGGCTGTGATACCTTGCTCCGATTGCATAGCACAGGCCCCGCTCTTCTCTAACCTTCGTAAATAATCTGGCGCTCATACCGCCCGACAGAACCGATACGGCTACTCTGGCATTATAATAGTCCTCATCCGTCGCTTTAACCGTCCCGGTCATCAGGCCGATATGTACCTGGGCACCGTCGTTATCTAAATGTGTGTATTTGCCTGCTTTTGAACCTATCTTTACCTGCCCGGCATTTTCCTGCCGCTCCGTCTTAAATAGTCTTTCTATTTGCTGACACACCGCGTCAAAATCATATTTACCCGCAACCGCGAATATCGTCTGCGAAAGATTGAAATTGTCCTTTATAATCTGCTTTGTCTTTTCAGTCGTCAAAGCCTTCAATTCCGCAATATCTCCGACAGAGCTGCGCCCCAAAGGGCTTGGATAAAACTTCTCCCGCAGCTTGAGCATAACCTTGTGCCGGGGTTCATCGTCCAAAGACAATACCCCATCAATTGCCAACTGCCTCGCCAATTCGAACTGGTCGTCCTCGAGGCTGGGTTTAAGTATAATGTCCGCATACAAATCCAGGGTCTGAGCAAGGTTGCCGGCCTCCAGTGCCGCCCCGACGGTTATATGCGAGCTTCCAACCGAACGGCTTCGAGCCAGGCCAAGACCGTCGAGTGCGTCACCAAGCTGGCGGCTGTTCCTGTCGCCGGCTCCTCTGAAAATCCATTCGGCAATAACACCTCCTGCGCCACAGCAACCATCCGGCAGTAAGGCCGCCCCGGCCGGCAGCATAAAATCAAACGCCACCGAAGCAACCGCCTCCATCTTCTCGCCAAGAAGTACCATTCCGTTTTTTAAAACGTACTCATCAAATTTTTCTGTCATTGGTCGGTTCTTTTCAATATTCAAGGAATTCTGCAAAACGAGGCCGGATTGTATCAGTAAACATCAAATTGTTCAACTGCGAAATTAAAAGCCTTGTTTCCACCCTCAAAAGCACATAAAAAAACGCCGCCGGGCAAATCGCCCGGCAGCGCTTATAAATTACGATGAGCAAATGAGTGTTAATCTTTTTTGCTACTCTTCTATTACAGTAGCTCCTTCGGGAATCTCGAACTCGAAGAGTTCGTCCGGGAGATTCTCATAATATGTGATCTTTTCTGAGACAATTCTCGGTGGGCCTTCCCAGTTGGAATTCTCCCACTGTTTCATACTAACTACTAACTTGCTTTCCACATCGAACTCGAACCACATAGATCTCGGTCCGTTATAACGTTTATCAAGCCAGGCAACTGTTAAAAAGGCCCGTTGTCTGCCAGTGACAGGATCTTTGCCATAGGTCACTTCCCAATCGTTTATCACACCTGCATCACGAAAGGCGTTTAGCTGTTCGAAGAAGCGACTGCCGATCCAGTGTTCCGGCGTTCCGTATGGACGGTTCTTAATGACCGTATTGGTTTGCGGATCGTATCGCCAGGTCTCCCGGCCGTTCGTAATGAGAGTAGGGACACCATCCACATCGTGTCGTTCTTTTTCTACCTTTGTCTGATCTTCATTGGCAACTGCCCACGCTTTCATGTCTCGCATCTGCAACTGACCGTTCTCGCCCAGAAATGACTCAGATCCTTCAACGAGAATCGCATTATACCTACTCAGTGCTTCGATACTCTGCTCAATCGCCCACACTGTTGAAGTTGAATTGTTTAAAATGGTTACAAAGAATACAACAGCGACAATTATCACTGCTGCAGTGGCTAATTTTGTTACTTGACTTTTCATAATTATTCTCCATATATTCGGCCGAATAGCAGCCGATTGCGTTTGTTTCAACTTTTCTTGTGCCAGCAAAGAAGCATTAATGATTCTATTGTCCAGCTCTGTGGTTGTCTTGACGGCTGATCTCTTCCTTGCACAGAAGTTCTTGATTACATTTTCTATACTATCCGGATATTTCATTTTTCCACCTCACTGTTCAACAGTGACCTGAGCTTATCCAATCCATAACGGTATCGGCTCTGGATTGTATTGATTGAAACGCCCTGAGATTCGGCTATCGCCTTGAATCTCATCCCGCTCTGAAAATGCAGGATTATAACTTCCCGCTGCTGGTATGGAAGCTCCGATAAAGCCATCTCGATTCGTTCCGATTGTTCCGCTGATATTGCCAGCCGCTGGGGCCCATCACAATCCGAGCCGATATTCCCTGTATGATTTAGCTGCATCGTCCGTTGGGATTTTGCGCGGTTCATATTACGCACGCGATTGGCGATACAGCTCGACAGGTAGCTCTTTAAGCTTATTCGCAATTGAAGTTTGTCCGCGTACTGCGCAAAAGAGACAAAAACATCGTGGAGGACATCTTCAGCGGTAGTTCTGTCTCTCGAAAGAGCGATAGCCAACGCTAACAAATCATTTTTGTACTTTTCATAGATCCGCCGCAGAGCATCTGCACTTCCACGCTTAAATTTCCACACCAGCAACTTATCTTCCAGCATGCCAGATTCCGCCAAACCAGTTCCGAAACTAACGATCGTCAATGCTAAGACAATTTATTAACGATTTTAGTCTAAAGAAAATGACATTTTTCCGCCAGATTCAAATTTAGCCACACAAAAGCGCAAAAGAATACTGCCGAGCTAAATGGCCCGACAGCATCTTTGCCCGCGTGGTTTTTGGCTTTATAATTATTTGCCGTTAGACTCTACCAACCTGAAATCTTAAGGCCTAACTGATACAGCTCGGCCTTGGGAATGTTCAAAGCATCTATTTCTTCTATTATTTCTCAGTAGCCGCCTTAATCTCGTCAGGATGTGCATGAATGAATCCTTCAGGGGTTTGGGGAATGAAAGTGTCGGCAGAAAGTCCCGGATTATAGTCAAATTGGTCCTGTATGATAGTTAACGTTTTATCTGGTTGGTCGGTAACCGACAGGCCGCGTATTTCAATCCGCACCGGCAACTTAGTCTCTGTATCGAACCAGATACAATCAACCCGGTCCTCGGAATTGTCAGCGCTGATTTCAAAACCAACACAATTATAGCCATCAATGACCTCCTCACCTAATAGGCGATCTGCACTATCCAAACGACTAACACAGGAACGCATCCTCTCGACGGGGTCGTAGTTACCAAAGCTCCCCTCGCCGGAGTGAGTGAAATAGGATTTCGTGTCATAACGTATACTATGATGCAGTGTGCCACCTCCATCAGGAACGTACCACTGTATCTCCCGCAGGAAATCATCATCATAAATATCTCTACGGTAACTGTCTCTTGAAACGTAAAGTATATTCCAAGTCAGGGATGTATGTTCTGAGCCATCAGACATAACAAACACCGTTTGTTCATGACAGGTTACAGCTTTGAATGTATCAAGCGATGCCAGGATTTCCTGCCCCCAGGCGGCAGGAGGTCCCAGCCACCACTGGCCATTATCTGAACCACCACCGGGCCAGAAGGTTATTCCGCCGAGAACAACTATTGCAATTACGGCCGCAGCAGCAAATTTTGTTATTTGACTTTTCATAATAAATCTCCTTATTTTTATTTGCCGAGATTGCTTTGCCATAGCACAGAGCAGGTTACGTTCGAGCATGTCACGATGGTTGGTATCGGGAGTGTCATCAAGCTTTATATTACTAACGAAATCTTTAAATTGTTTTTCGTTATCGTTCATTTTAATTCACCTCTGATTTCTCCGTGAACTCTGCGGTTAAAACCTTACGCAATTTGACAAGTGCCCGAGTCAACTGGCTGCGGACCGTGCCCGGACTGGAACCAAGCACCTCAGCTATTTCAGTTAATTTCATATTTTCAAAAAAACGCAGTGTGATGATAGTCTGATACCGCGGCTTCAAGGTAAATACAGCTTCTCTTAGAAGTGCCAGTTTATCAGCCGGCTCTTCACAGTCGGCGAACCGACTATTAGTTTGCTCGCAAGCGACTTTCAAAATACGTTTTCTTCGAGCGGTCTTTCTCAAATAGTTATTAACAGTATTGGTTGCGATTCTATAGAGCCAGCAGCGAAACTGCTTTTCATTGCCTTTGAATCCGTCAATATTCTCAATAACTTTTAGAAATACCTCGGAAGTAACGTCTTCGGCCATCTGCCTATCAAAAAGCCGATGCACGCAATAGCGAAACACGGCATCATAATGGCTGTGATATAACTGCACAAAGGCTGTGCTGTCATGACAGGCCCGAGCTACTAACTGACTGTCGTCATTAACTTTGCTGCCAGTATCCACGCTGATTACTCTCCGGAGTTTACAGGTACCAACTATCATCACCATTATAAATGCGCAACGGATAAAAACGCGTCAAAAAATATCAGAAATTAACCGAAGATTACAAGTATCCGGTTAAAAACTAAATCTACGATTGAAAAACTGAACGTTGTATGCTATACGCTAAGTGATATGGAAAAATTGTATGGTTTAATATTTGATGTTGACGGTGTCATTGCCGATACTGAGGCCGCCAATGCAAGGGCTTCAATCAAGGTTTTTGCCGATTTTCTCGGTCTCGAAGGCGTTGTGCGCAAGGATTTCGAGGCGGGTCTTGGCCGGGGAGCCGAGGAATACGTAAAAGCCGGCGCCAGGACCCACGGTCTGGAACTGACAGATGAACAAATCGAAAAAATAACGCAACTGCGTCAGGAATATTTCCTGAAGGTTCTAAAAGAAGAATCGATGCCCCCCTTCCCCGGCGTGCTGGAGTTGATGGAAACGGCGATGCAGAGAGAAGATTTCCGACTGGCCATCGCAACGTCAGGAACTCATGAGAAATCCCGTGCCGTTTTGGAGGCCGCGAATATTCCATATAAAAAGATGGTTTATATACACGGTGACCATGTCAAACATAAAAAGCCCAATCCGGAGCTTTTTCTTCTCGCCGCCAAAGGGATAGGTATCGAACCGGCCAATTGCGTTGTAATAGAGGACGCCCCCAACGGTGTGCAGGCCGCAAAGGCCGCCGGTGCCAAATGTATAGCCGTCACAAATTCCACAACCGCTGAGAATCTCTCCCGGGCTGATTTAGTCTGCGAGTCTCTCGCACAGATAGACCTTAAGACAATTACAAAACTAATTGAGCAAAAGTAAGCCCGGCGAAAATCATCCCGCCCCGGACAAATCTATCACTTTTGCAGAGGACAGTCTGCTGCTTATTATTTCTGTCGCCAGATTAAGCCAGCACCCGCAGCCGTCAAGCACAACGCTGTCGCTGCTTGCTACAATCAGGTCGGTCTTTTTCAGCTCGGCATCCGGACTCAGTAAAAGCTCAATCTCCCAGTCCCATTTGTTTTTTCGGGCCAGTTCACCGATGAGCGTTTTCAATCGGCCGCTATTGGATACAGGGCTGTCCAGCAGCCAAAGAGCCTTAGCGGCTCCGGCTTCTCGCAGGAATTGACCTATCAGTTCCACCGCAGGTATCGTTTCTGTAACTTTGCGGTACGTTCCGTGTACGCTTGCCAAATCCCGGAAACAACCATCACGCCCTTTGAAAATCACACCGCCGCTCATCGCCGCTTCGATAGTAATCAATACGTTGTATCCATCGATAGCAATGGTTTTGCCCGCAAGATCTTCAAGTCCTACACGACGTCGATTTCGAGAAACAAGCTGCTCATCGGAGCAGGCACTTCGCATAACAGCCAGTCTTTGTCTTTCCGTAAGCGAGAACCTGTCACCGACTAATTTAAGTGCACTTTTTTCCGCATAGCCCTTCGTAAGCAGAAGCGAAAAATCAGCAACCGCTTTGAGCAGACTGGAAATCGCATCTTCGGCAAACAGCTTTTTGTCCGCCGGATGCGGTCCTCTGTGAGTGCGCTTATCAGGCATTAACGAAGTCCTTAATATTGTTATATTCTTTCGCCTTTTTTACGGGCCTCATTGATCTGCTTTCTGCTGCGGTGCTGATACTCACGAAGCGTTTCAATCTCGTATTTCTTCAACAGTTCCCTCGCGCTAACGCCCGGCTTGATTGCCTTGAACAGCCACCACGGCGCCAAATCCTCATCACTTAGCTCCCGCTCGACCTTTATCTCGCCTTCGTGCTCGGCAAGCATTTTCTCGACCTTTTTCCTGTTGAAGTCATAATGGGCAAACGCCCTGTCCAAATCCAGCGTCGCGATGAACTGTTTCGGATTTGGCTTTTCAAGATTTTCAAAAGTTTTTCCCGTAACGTCGATTATATTACCGGCCCCCACCGGAACAATATAATAATGATAAAGTGTTGCAAAGGCGTTCAACGGCGAACCTCCGCCGTATGCACTTGGCCAGAAAACTATATCCACATCCAAAGCATCACACTGGCGCCACAACTCTGCGAAGTTCAGGTCAAAGCACGTCAGAATACTTATCCTTCCGAAATCCGTATCGAAAGCCTTCACGCCCTCCCTGCTGAGGTGCAGTCCTTCGCCCCAGAACACAAAAACCTTGCGATAGTAACCGGCAACCTCGCCCTTGCGGTCGATAAGAACAGCCGTATTGTATTGCTCATCGGCCGCCTGTTCTCGTATCGGGCAGATAACGTACATATTGTACTTTTTAGCCAGTCTTGCCACGGCTTTTGTGGTTGGCCCGGGAATTGGCTCAGCTTCAGTACCGGCGAACTCCTCAGGCAGACAGGCAATATCCACCCCGTTCTTTCCGGCCGTATGCAAATGCTCTAACGCCAGCTTCAGCTTAACATCGTGCTCGCCATCGAAACCAATACAAATAGCCGCCACCTTGACCTGCCTGCCGGGCAGTTTCTCCCGATCCAGTTGCGGGATAGCATCTTGTGCCCAAACACAGTTGGCTAAAACCGCAATAACAAAACAGGCAAGAAACACCGTCAACGTTCTGATTATTTTTCCCTTCATGCTCCAGAATCCTCACTTTTCAAATTCTAAATGTGTTGTTCATTTGTGAATTTATTGGTGTTTATTAATAGCCCAGTGTACACGTATCGTCAGCTAAGTCAAAAACAAATTGACATAACCACTACTTGTATCTACTATGAAATATAAGTACAAAAATGAAAAAGAAGGAGTTCTTAATTCGAAATCAATAATGGGCAATCAACGATAAATGCCAAGCCATAATTTAGCACATATAGAAATAGATGATTTGGAAATCATCGGCTATTCGGTCGCCGGCGAAGAGACTGTCGTAGCTATGCCGCAGTTGGACGTCTGCTTCGATATCGGCAAGGCCCCCGACCAGATAATTTCCATAAATCATATTCTGCTTACGCACGGGCACATGGACCACGCCGCAGGTATAGCTTATTACCTTTCGCATCGAAAATTTTGCGGCATGCCGGCCGGGACAATACTGGCCCCCGAAAATCTATTGCAGCCAATAAGAGAAATAATCAACGCCTGGGGCCGGCTGGACGGCAATCAAATACCCGTCAACCTCGTGGGAGTAAAAGCCGGCGACGAATACCAGATAAAGCCGAACCTCTTCGCCAGGGTCTTCCCGACAAAACACAGCCAAGGCTCTGTCGGCTTCAGCGTAATTGAAAAGCGAAAAAAGCTGAAAGCCGAGTACACCGGCCTGACTGGTCCGCAAATCGTCGAGCTGAAAAAACAGGGTATCGAGATAGATTACCCGCTGGAGATTCCGATTGTAAGCTACCTCGGTGATACGCAGTATGTTGACTTTTCGCAGTTAAAATATATCGCCGAAAGCAAGATTCTAATAGCCGAGTGCACATTTTACGAAGACGAGCATTCCGGCCGGGCCGAAGCGGGAAGACATATGCACATCGATGAGTTTACAACACTGCTCAAAAACCTGCGAAACGAGCACATTGTCGTAACACATACGACACTGCGCACCCCCATGCGCGAAATCCGGAAAATATTAAAAAACGCCCTGCCAAAGGATAAGTACGAAAAAGTTGTTTTGTTCATGGACAAAAGACCGAGATAGCTTCCCTGTGGGTTTTACAAAACGAAAGAACTAAGAAGATGAACTATTCAATAAGCAGAAGTAATCGGCGTAAGCTATACTGGATTCTCTGCCTGCACTGCCTGGCGATATGTGTGCCATCCCTTCGCGCCGATGATATGAAACCAGCTAAGAAATACGATTACAACTGGGCATCCCTAAAGAGCCATCCCGTGCCACAATGGTTTGATGATGCCAAGTTCGGAATCTTCATCCACTGGGGACCTTCCAGTGTCATGGGCTATCGTAAAGGCGGCAGAGGCTACGCCGAGCATACGCCAAAAGAAATCTATCGCAATCCTGAGCACTATTACAAATACCTGAAAGAAACTTTTGGGGCACATCCGCCGGAATTTGGGTATAAGGATATTATCCCTTTGTTCAAAGCTGAAAAATGGAAGCCCGATAAGTGGGCGGAACTATTTCAAAAAGCAGGCGCAAGATATGTGGTCCTGACGGCGGAACATCATGACGGATACGCGATGTGGGATTCGGACCTGACTCAATGGTGCGCAACAAAAATCGGCCCAAGGCGTGATCTTGTCGGTGAGTTAGGTAAGGCTGTCCGAAAAAGAGGCATGAAGTACGCCCCATCCTATCACAGAGAACGTCACACGGGTTTTTTCGCTCTTGACAAGTACGCCATAAAAAGCCCGCCCCACCCGGACATTATCGAGGAAATCGCGCGGATGCCGAAAGCGGCTGAGCTTTACGGGCCCTTCGAATACAGCGATGCCTTCATCGAGGACTACGTTGCCCGCTGGAAGGAAATCGAGAAGAAATACAGGCCGGACTTCATGTGGATCGATGATGTTCCTATTTTCTACAAGGTCAAGCCCAATCCGCAAACAAAGAAGTTCAGAGAAGCCTTCAAGTATATGATTGCGGACTTCTTTAATACCGCCGAAGGATGGGGCAAAGAAGTTTATCTTAATAATAAAGGAGCGAATCTGAACTGGCCCGAAGGACCGGGCTGCCTGGAAAAAGACAACCTTAAGCTGGAAACCATTGGGCCTAAGTGGGAGAATCCGGCTACTCTCGGCACTTCTTATGGATACATGAAAGCCGAAGAGGAGCGGGACGCATACAAAAGTCCCACCGAATTGATTCACTTACTCTGTGATATTGTCAGCAAGAACGGCAACCTCCTGCTGAACATCGGACCAAGAGCTGACGGGACAATTCCTGAGGGTATGCAGCAGCGCCTCTTATCTATGGGAAAATGGCTCCAGGTCAATGGTGAGGCAATCTACGGTACACGGCCCTGGGTCACATTCAAACAGGATACACCAGACCTGAGGTTTACAGTTAAAGACAACGTATTGTTTGCCATCGCACTGGCAAAACCAACAAAACCATTCGTTATTAATTCAACTAAAGATTGGAAATCCGTGTCTGTTAGAAAAGTTCAACTGCTCGGCTCGAATACTGCCATTGAATGGAAAGATACAGATAATGGTATCCGCATCACTCCCCCGCGAGCATGGCCCGGCAAACACGCATGGGTATTCAAAATCGAAACGAATGCCAATAAAGAAAAGCTATAATCCATAGTTAGTTTCACGGAATGAGGAGAAATATTATGATATTCAGATTCCGTTCGCTAATCGTTCCTGTATGTTTGTTCGGTTGTCTGTTCGTTGTCTTTGGTTGTAAAAAGAGGCCGGGCAGTGAAGATGTCGGCATTATCCCGGACAATTTGGCTACAGCCGCGCTTCAAATCCATGCCCAATATATCAAGGCGGTCAATTCGGGCGAACAAGAGCGTTCGGACGAAATTTCCAAAAAATACTGGACCGATGAGATTAAAAGGCTCAATCCAGTAAAGGTTTACGTGCATGGAACTAACATCGTTGTGGTTCAGAAAGAAACTGCCAATAAACAAAAAGGCTTATACCTCATCTTGATGATATCATCCTATGCACCTAGAAATGGGGAAGATGGCTTCACATTCACAGATTTGGGAAACAGCGTGTATAAGTTCGAAAGAATCATAGAAAACTAAACGGCAGATGTACTCGCCTGCTCACGGCGAGCCGAGCATGCTTAACTAAATCCGGTATATTATACTATTTGGCTTTAGTACTTAGCAGAGCAGGATGTTTTAGAAAAATAATTGAATAATACATTAGTATATACAAAAATATTGCGGTATAATCAGTTATGTCCAATGTTCGATGGAATCTGTTGAAAAAGTGAGCGGCTCAAGAAAACAAGAGGTG
>JACNGQ010000425.1 GCA_014384025.1 Planctomycetota bacterium
CCGGGGACAAGCTCATATTATCTAATGGGACAAGAATGTGGTTGATCCGTTCGACTTCGCTCAGGTTGAAGAAGCATAAGATTATAGAATAATAGGGATTTTGGGTTGGTTTTTGAGTGTTTTTTGTCGAAAATTGAGGTTATTTTGACTGTTTTAGAGAAAAAAACAGTGAAATACACTTATTTGTACGACCTTTTTCTATTGAGATACGAACTAAATCACCTATAATTTCGCTAAAGTATGCGGAATTACTTGCGTTGACGAGAAATGGCGGTTTTGGAAAATGCTAAGGTACGATTTAGATAAATTGGGATGGTACGAATTTGAATATCTATGCCAGGTATTATTAAAGCATAAATTTGGTTTTGGAATTGAAGCGTGGGGTGGTACGAAAGACTGGGGGCGAGATGCTTATTTTGAAGGCGAATTAAATTATCCCACAAAAAGGGAAGTTGGCCCCTTTCTTTTTCAATGTAAATTTGTAAATGGAGCAAACTCTGCTGGTGCAAAAAACGACAAATTAATAATGAATTCGGTTAAAGCAGAATGCAATTCGATAAAGAACAAATTGCCTGATCAAAATGTTGAATTGAGTAAAACAGGAAGAAAAAGTGAATGGGATAACACTCCTAAAATATACACATTTATGTCTAATGCAATTTTAAGACCTTCCCTTAGAAAAAAAGTTGAAACGTGCGTCAAAACAGTTCTTCCTGATTGTACATTTGTTAAGCAAGACGGGAAAGACATATGTGCGATGATAGATTTAACAACGGGAATTACACAAAGGTTTCCACAAATCCTATCTTTAAACGACTTGGAAATTCTTTTGAGTGATTGTGTTAATAAGGCCATCTTAAATAGAAGCGAAGCGGCTATAGAAGAAGCAAAAGAAATATGTAAAGTATTTGTACCTACAGAAGCATATGCCAAAGCCTTAAGTGTCTTACACAAATTTCACTATGTAGTTTTAGAAGGACCACCTGAAGTTGGTAAAACAGCAATAGCAAGGATGATTGCTTTATCTTATATACCTGAGAGGTGGGAAGCAATTGAATGCCAAGAGCCTAATGATTTCTTGAGGAAATACAAAAAAAACAGAAGCCAAATATTTGTAGTAGACGATTCATTTGGAAGGACGGAATATAAGCCTGACAGAGTAAGCCTTTGGCAAGATGACTTGCCGTCAATTCTTAGAAAGATTGATAAACATCATTTGCTATTACTGACAAGCCGAAAACATTTGTTGGAAATGGCAAAAGATAAATTAGATATACCAGGAGCAAATCGTGATTTCCCTTTACCTGCCGAAGTTCTTGTTGATGTTTCCAGTTTAACACAATTAGAGAAAACATTAATGCTTTATAAGCATATGAAGAATACTGGATTGGACAAATCCAGAAAGAAACTGGTTTGTATGCTTGCTAAAAATGTAATTAAACATAATGGTTTCACTCCTGAGCGGATAAGGGAATTGGCACAAAAGGCAAAAGGGGTACGTTTTACTCCAGCACTTATTGAGGAAACCTTAAAAAATCCTACTGATAGAATGAGTAAAACTTACAGAGAGCTTCCCGTTGCACATAAATGGTTTATGATTTCAGTTTTACTCTATCCATCATATTTTTTTTCACGTACAAACAAAATTAAGGGGCTTTATGAAGTATTGTGTCCATCTGAAGAAATGCTTAATTTTAATAAAATCAAAACTCAATTATCCGAAGCTTTTATAAAAATTAGTTTGTTTCGTGATAAAAAAGAGAAGATTAATTGGATACATCCAAGCTGTGGAGATATGGTAGCAAAAGAACTTTCTGATAATCCAAAAGATAGAATACATTTCTTAAATCACTGTGATATCTCAGGTCTTAAATATGCTGTTTCGGTTGGAGGTGGATCTAAAGGTTCAGAAGTTTTGCCTGTTCTTAAAAGTTCCGAAGATTGGAAAATATTTAAGGCACGATTCAATGACAATATTGACATCTCATTAATTAATAACGTTTTTGATTCATTACAACAATTATCAAAAAGTAAGAAACATAACAAAAAAAAGCAATTACTTGAAAACGTATTTAAAGAAGTCATTTTAAAAGCTGTTAAGCACTTTAATGAAAAAGGTTGGCCAAGCAGTGAGTTGATCGTAATATTTAAAATCATAAAGAATTATCCAGATATCAAATTGTCATGTATAAAATATAAAGAAGTCTGGTTTCAATATGCTGATTCTGTGATGGAAATATTAGAAAGTGATTACGCCGAATGGAATTCATACATGGATATTGATGTTTTTGGGTCATTGACAAGAAACATTATAGATTATAATCCACCTTTTTTTGATGATGAAAAGGTAAAGCATAAGTGGAAAGATGTTATAGAAACTTTTCTAAGGCGTGGCGAAGATGAATCTTTAACATGTATTTGTGATCCTGAACCTCAAATAGCAGAAGAATTGTATGATAGTTACGACAATTCTAAAAGAACATTCGAAAAATTTTCAACAATGGTTGCAAGTGAAAAACAAAATGTGAAATTTATGGAAATAAGCGAGAACTTTAATACATTGATGGAAGAAGTTGCTGACTATCTTCCACCAGAACCTGATTATGATGGACACAGGGACGATGATTTATTCTTTAATCATTCAGATGGATATAGTATTGAGCAAATATTCAAAGATTTATGATTTCAAGAGATATCTCTGGCCGAGTGGGATTGTCCCTACGTGGGGATGATGAGATTATATAGCATTTCTACCGGAGGCCAGCATGAGCATCATACAGTCACGCAGACACGAAGTGGTGGAGTGAAAAAAAATAGTGCGAACCGCAGGTAGAAATGCCCCCGACAGAAAAGCAGGTGAGCAGACACCGGGGGTAAACTAAGAAAGTAGCCGCCGGGGACAAGCTCTTTAAAATGATAATTGACGAATGATTTTTTTCTGGATTCCTGCTTTCGCAGGAATGACAGATAAAAAAACGGTGGGGCAGGCCGTTTCGATTGAATATTTACTATTGACTATTTACTATTGGATTTGAGGAAAAGATTTTAGATTTAAGCTTTCATATTCGTTGGCTTTTCTTTGTACATATGTATGAATGATTTAGATCGTGTGCCAGATCCCTCCACTCGGCTGCGCCTCGGTCGGGATGACAAACGAACGAGAATGAAAATTGCAGATCCTGACAGAAGTATACTGATGATCCCCGGTAGTAAGCTTGGTGGGGCAGGCCCCACCTTACAAATTCGGGCAACCACTTGGGATTGCCACAACATTTGGATTGAATATTTACTATTTACTATTTATTATTGTAAAGAATATTGCAGTAACATTTTTAATTGGAGATACATTATGGAACTCAAAGGTAAAGTCGCAGTTATTACGGGGGCATCGAGCGGTATTGGTGAAGGGACGGCACGCGAATTAGCTAATGCGGGAATGAAGCTGGTGCTTACCGCCCGGCGCAAAGAGCTGCTCGATAAAATCGCGGCAAAGCTCGATACGGAAACAGCCGTTATAGCCGGCGATATTACCGACGAGTCGTTACCACAGAAGCTGATTGACACGGCGACGGAAAGATTCGGCTCATGTGACGTGGTTTTTAACAACGCGGGCGTTATGATTGTCGGCAAGGCAGAGGACATTGACCTCGAAGCAGTCTGTAAGATGGTGCGTATCAATGTAGAGGCGGTGTTTCGATTGGCGATAATCGCGATGCGCCATATGATAAAGCAGGGCAGCGGTTACCTAATCAATACATCAAGCATCCTCGGCATGAAGGTGCGTATGACAACCGGAGCATACGCCGGGACGAAGTACGCCGTCGAAGCGCTAACCGAGGACCTGCGTATGCAGGCGTCCGGCACGGGTGTTCGTGTCTGCTGCCTTGAGCCCGGGCTTGTCGAAACACATTTGCAGGACCACTTCCCGGTCCACCCCAAGGACATGCTCAATATCAAGGCCCTGGTTCAGCCGGCAGATATCGGGCGGGTGATCCGCTTCGTGCTCGAACAGCCGGACCATGTGGCGATCCCGCGTATTCTCGTGTCACCTGCGGACCAGGGAATGTAGCTTTCAAATGATTATTGATTATTGATTATTTACTATTGGGGTTGAGTGAAGGATTTCAAATTTCAGATTTGCCGGCTTGCCTTTATTTACACGTTTACAAATGTAATGCCGTGTGCCAGATCCTTCCGATTCGACTTCGCATTGCCTGGCTCAAGATAACGATATTATCCCCAAGGGAGAATATTGTTATTTCTTAGGTACCGGGATAGTGATGTCGATCTCTTTCACTGAGCCCAATACCGAGAGTGGTTCATCGAAATCCTCGGGCCTGCCAACGGCAAGGATTTGTACCTCATCGGGCCTGAGATATTTTTTAGCAACGCGGAGAACATCCTTTTTGGTGACCTTCTCAACGTTTTCTTTGGTCTTCTGTAAAAAATCCAGCGGATAGTCATAATATGCATAGGTCATCAATCTTCCGACAATTTCACCCTTTGTATCGAAATTGAATACAAACGAGTTCAGATAGCTGTCTTTAGCGAGGGCCAGCTCCTCGTCCGTAACCTCACTTTCAGTCATCTTTCTGACCTCATCGGTCATAGCGCGAATGGCCTTTATGGTAGCCTCGGATTTGGTCTGGCAACCAACATAAAAAAGGCCGGGAAAGTCATAGTTGGCCGAATAGATTCCAAAAACAGAATATGCCAGTCCCTCGCGAGATCGTACGTTTTTGAAAAGACGGCTGGTAAATCCGCTGCCGAGAATGCGATTCATCAGAATTAACGCAAAATAATCAGGGTCGCTCCTCAAACCGCCGATATGTCCAAGGTAGATGTTCGACTGGTTGACATCGTCTTTACGAATCATATTCACTGTTTTGGGGAATTCATATTCTACCGAGGGGACCTTCGGTAATTGCTTATCGACTTTCTCCCACCCTTCGAAAGCTTTTTCGATTTTCCTTATCATTATGTCGGTGTCGAAATCACCCCAAATCCCAAGCATCATATTGTCGGGGCCAAAGAACTTTTTGTGAAAAGCAACCAGGTCATCACGGCTGATGCTGCCGATTGTGGCATACTCGGTATGCCTCGCGTAAACACTGTCAGAGCCGTAGATAAGCTTCTCAAATTCCCGGGCGGCTATTGACCCGACATCATCATTACGGCGGGCAATAGAGCTTTGATGCTGGATCTTTGCCAGCATGATTTTATCTTCACGAAAAGCCGGATTCATCAGCACATCGGCGAGGATGTCCAGCCCAACATCGATATCATTTTTCAGCACAGAAACAGAGGCCGAACCGGAATTTAGACCGATGCCGGTTTCCACTGAGGCGGCTATAAGCTCCAACTGCTC
The DNA here is from genome assembly GCA_014384025.1 of Planctomycetota bacterium. Taxonomy (GTDB): domain Bacteria; phylum Planctomycetota; class Phycisphaerae; order Sedimentisphaerales; family Anaerobacaceae; genus NIOZ-UU13. The sequence goes on from JACNGQ010000425.1 coordinate 5,369, forward strand.
GTCAATCTCGTCACCCGTCCTGCTGACCGTCCCGCCTGTGCGCATCACTGTTCCGGTGATGGCGGCCAAACCAATCTTGTCGGGCGGCTCATAAATCGAACCAGCCCGGATCCGGGCTGAGACACTGATAAGCGGCAGTTCATGGTCTTCGAGAAGAAACAACCGCATCCCATTTGTAAGGGTAACCTGCTGAACCTCAGGTATCTGTATGTCACCCAGTTTAGAATATTTCAACTGTTTGTAATGAAGGGGGGAGTTTTGTGTACAGCTTGTGACTATAAAGCACAATACAAGAATTCCAAAAATAACAGTTCTCCCGGCGGACGATTTATAAGCTCTCATTTCGCTTCTCCTGTGAAAAAATCATTTTTCAGTAATGGTAGTATCGATAATGCCCACTGTCTGGTTTTTGTTTGTAAAATATTGCTTGGCAACACGCTGGATATCCTCAGCGATAACTTTATCGATATCGTCAAGCTGCTTAAACAGATTTCGCCAATCGCCGGTAACAACATCGTAGAAAGTCAACTGGGAAGCAAGCCCGGAATTGGAATCAAGCTGTCGTATCAGGCCTGCCCGACTGCGTGTTTTTGCTTTGGCCAGCTCTTCGGGTAATACGGGTTCTGTTTTCAGCTTTTCGATTTCGGCGTAGATGGCCTCTTCACATTCCTGATTCGTATGGTCCCTGGCCGGTACAGCATAAAACAAAAACAAACCCGGATATTTGTTCCCGGGCATGCCCGGAAATCCCGAGGCGGCAACAGCAACCTTTTTTTCTTTGACAAGACTTTTGTATAACCGTGACGTGCGGCCGATACCTGCGATTTCCGTTATAGCATCAAAGACCGCATTGTCAGAATGATTAATATTCGGCTTATGATAACCTATCAGTACAAAAGGCTGCGCCGGGTCCTGTACAATTACGCGGCGCTGCCCGAGTTGCGGCGGTTCGACAGTTTCGACCGGGTCGGGCTTGGGGCCGCTGGGAATTCGACTAAAATACTTCTCCGCCAGCTCTTTTATTTGCTTGGGATTCACGTCCCCGACTATCGCAACGGTAAGATTGCTCGGTAAATAATACTTTTTGAAAAACATCTCAGCTTCGGAACGCGTGAGTGTCTCCAAGTCACTCATATGCCCGACTATCGGCTCACCGTAAGGATGGGCTTTGTAAGCAATGGCTAAAAATTCCTCCAAGAGGCGTCCGACCGGCTGGCTTTCGGTGCTCAGACGCCGCTCCTCCATTACCACGTCTTTTTCTTTATAGAATTCCCGCAGCACGGGATTGGCGAACCGGTCCGATTCCATAGACATCCAAAGTTCGATTTTATTTGAGGGAAGACTGAGTATATACTGGGTAGCATCCTGGCTGGTATAAGCATTGAAACCGGCGCCGCCCTCGCGGACTAAAGCCTCCTCAAATTCATCATGTACCAGGTACTTTTGGATTTCTTCCTGCGCTTGCTCTAATTGCTTCTGGAGCTCTTCCAGCTTTACTTTATGCGCCCTGTCGCCTTTCCTTCGCTCGAGTTTCATCGCCTCAAAAGCCTGGTCGGCCAGTGCCAAAGCCTTAGCTTCCGACTCGTAGTCTGTGGTGCCAACAGTCCTGGTTCCCTTAAATGCCATATGCTCAAAGAGATGTGCCATACCTGTGATTCCCTTGACCTCGTCAACCGCACCAACATCGGCATAAGTGTGGAATGAAACCACGGGAGCTTCGTGCCGTTCAAGGACCAAGAATTTCATGCCGTTGTCCAATGTAAATTCCGTCATCCGCTTTTCGAATGTCAACAAATCCTGAGCCCGGGCCGATTTTGGAGCCACAGTGGTCATAACAAAAAGCAGAAGCATCACACCAATTACAAGGTACCTTAATTTTCGGATTTTATGCTTCATATCGAATACTCCTTGGCTATTACATACTTTCGTGTTCTTTACCTTAAACACAGAAAAACTTAATACTCTTGCGACAATATTTTCAATAACAGATACAGATATTGATAGTCATTTTTTTCAAAAGTTGAAAAAGAACTCATAGAAACGTACAATTCCCGGGACTAATTGTACATAAAGTACGCCGTCGCTTTGCAATCATCACTTACTCCGATCCTTACCCAGTGCGCTGAAAAACCATCCGGAAAAACGTGGTAGTTATATCCTCTCTCGCCCGGAACTTTAACCGGTTCGTACGATTTCCACGTTCCATTACCGAGAAAATCAACTTCTATCCAGAACCATACATCCTGCCTTGAGTCATGAGCAAAATGCACGACCTTCTTATCAAAGCCGGTCATCAAAAACGGGTCAGAAACCGTTCCAGCTTTCACAGGTGTTTCCCACCAGGGCCCGCCCCAGCCGCAGGGCTTACCCATCGACCACAAGTCATCAATATTTCCAAACCACAAACCCGACTGAGGCTGTCCCTGGTCATGGTCAATCTGGTCGGAAGCCATGACAAATAATCCGCGCCAGCAGCAAAAATCAGGAACGACGCGCAAATGACTACAAATTGGACGAATCCCCCATATCCGACCTTCATAAGCAAAAGGCGGAAGGTCGTAAAACATCCCGTGAATATCCATCAACAAACGTTCGGTCTGAGCATGACGGATACGCATCCATTCGGTGTTCCATGCATGATCCCATGAGTGTCCGGCCTTGGGAAGCAGATATCGAAGCCATTTACCCTGAACGAGCACGCGAAGCACAACAGAAGATTTCGTCCAGCCCGTGGCATAAATCGTATTACCGCCGTAAGAGTCACCTGAGGCGCTGCCGTGGACTTCCACGAAAGGATTTCGCTCGATAATCGTCCATTTTTTACCATCCCATTGAGCCAATCTCCCGGCATCTCTCTGGCCGAGAAATTCCTTCTGGTCATAAGTATTGTTGGCAACAACAACCCGGCCCTGGGCGGTGTAGGCACTTTTGAAATGCTCTTTGGCATTTTTGATTTCCAGCTCCTTAACCAGATTGAACAGGAGCTTTGCTTTGAGGCTATGCACGTCAACCTCCCAGAAGCGGCCTTCCATACCAAGGAAATAGACTTTATTGTTCGGGTCGGTCAAGTGACTGACAGTGGCGGTCAAACGATAGTTCTTAAGTTGTTCAATTGTTCGAACGTTTCCATCGGCATCGATGGCGTGCGGGCCTATGAACGCCTGCCCGGATGGCCAGTGTGACATCCGATTTGCAAACGTTCCGGTAATCGAGGCCGGATGCCGCCGCATCGTCATATCTTCGCTTATCTCATAAAGACCGAGCCCCTTACCCTTAATATGCGATACATAGCCAATCGCCCAAAGCTTATCCGCCCAGGGAATCAGTGCTCCAATGCCGGCTTCAGAGTTACTGCCCAAACCCGGGGCCATAACCGTCAGATTGGGAAAGACCCCGTTTACGTGAATCGGAAGTTGTCCGGCACTAACATCGTCGCCGGAGGGAGTATTCGCATCAAGACCCTGAGCATACCCATATCCGCTGCCAAGAGCCAATGTCCACAGTACAGTTAAAGCGAACCATGCCCAACGCCGAAGATTTGTTGAATTACATATTTCCGAATATTGCAACCTTCCGCATTGCTTCATAATGATTTCCTTCCTCAAAAACCTCAGAGCACCTACTTAAAATCATTGCTTCCGAATTGGTTACAAATTTAAGATTAAAGATATTACGGTCAGCCAACTATGTCAATGATTAAAATTCCCAATAAGATAATCGTGCAGTGTATTGAGTTTGTATCAATGAAATGTATTCAAGATCAGATAAATACACAGCGAAATGAATAATGAGGTGTCGAGAAAAAATCTTTGCTGAATAAGGCGAATTCTCAGTACATAAGTCAGACGCTAATTTTTATCCGGGACGGCAACTGTCGCATTCCGGCCTATAACGCCGACAGCTCTCACAATCACAGACTCCAATGTGCCTTAGATGTGAGACTCCGGCTAACCTCTTAGTTTCAATCAACTTCGCTCCCTTAGTCTCCATCTTGCGAAGTGCAAGCTTAGCTTCCCTTTTATTATGAGAGCCTACTGCATCGATTACAACAGTTACCTGTCTGCCTCGCTGCAATAATCCCAGTGTGGTGGCCGCGACAGCACCTTCGAGACTGATACCAACGACAATAAACTCACTGGCTCGCACTTCACTGAGCAATCTGTCAATACGAGGCTCATTAAACGGGTCAATGCACCGCTTATGAAGTATGACCTGCTTGTACTTTCGCAGCATATCTCTCGGCAAATCAGTATTTCCATCGGCCGTAAAACTTATACGGTTATTAAATAATGAGTAACTTATTTTCTTCTGCCCATCGGTACCATCAATACAGTAATCGACCTGTGTTTCCCCATTCTGATTGGCGTGAACCTCAGCGGTGGAAATTATGGGGACATTCCGATATCTTGCCCAGGCCATGACCCTGCGTATATGAGCCAAAACCCTTCTGTGGTTTCCGATACATGCTTTGCCGCCCGCAATTAGAAAGTCTTTCTGGGTATCAATATCTAATAAAATCTGCTTACGCTTTGTTCTGATTAGCTGTAGAATCATTTTAGGGCTTCCTTATCCTGGCTTCTACGATTCAGTCCTATAATGAATACGTATCAGCCAACAATCAGGTTCATTGATTCTTATCGAACAGTCTGAGCAGCCACTTTAATCACAGCAAAATCACAAAAGTAATTTCAACCTTAGCCCAAACGGCTGTTATTCTGTATAATACATATGCTGAATGCCCGTTATCGTTTTTTTGTGTATATTTTTAGTTGATTTTACAAATGGCACGTACATTAAAGGAATATCCTTCGGTCTTACTAAAATCCGAGGAGATAGACAACAGAATCGATTTTGTCCGGATTTTCGGACGTACCGGCCCGGTCCATATCGAAATCGGTTCGGGCAAGGGGACCTTCCTAATTAATCAAGCAAGAGCCAGGCCGGGTGACAATTTCCTCGGTATCGAATGGGCCCGTAAATACTACCGGTATGCAATTGACCGCATCGGCCGATGGGGCCTGACAAACGTACGGATAATCCGCACCGATGCCGCTGTTTTTTTGGCTGATTTTATTACCGACAGCTCCGTAGAGTGTTTCCATATTTATTTTCCCGATCCCTGGCCGAAAAAACGTCACCACAAAAGACGTTTTATCAGCCCGGCTAACCTGGAGCATCTAATTCGCTGCTTAAAGACGGGCGGACAGTTAAAAATCGCCACCGACCACGAAGATTATTTCCAGGTAATACAAGAGCTAATTACTGACCAAGACAAAGGACTTGAAGAAATTCAATTTCTCCCCACGGCTGGTGCAGATAAAGGAGAATGGGTCGGTACAAACTTCGAACGCAAATATCTCAAAGACCAAAGGTCAATTTATACCATCGCAGTGAAAAAAATATAAATTCCATTGATAAGCGTTATCACTCCTTGCGAGCGACAGACCGCAAATCAGTATTTTGAGCTACGCTGCGCCTTCAGCAAGGGTCCATAACTCTTTATCATGCGGTGACGCGGCCCAATAGAACGCCAGTAACCGACCCATTGGAGATTTTCTCGCACATTAAGGTCAACCTCTGCCCAGAAGACGCCTTCTTTACCAGCACTGCTTGCCAGTATTCTTCCCATCGGGTCAATCACAAGGCTATTGCCGTCGTACACAGATGGAACCATATAGAGTCCGTTATCACGGGCGCGAACCCGGAATGTCGATTCACCATCCACCCGGCCAGCCTGGTCAGGCAGTGTATTTCCCCAGGTCGGTGCAAAGATAATCTCCGCCCCCTTAAGGGCAAAAATTTCAGCCGGCTCAGGAAAGAACCAGTCGTAACAAATCTGAATCGCCACCTTTCCGAAATCCGTTTCAAAAACGGGATATTCATGGCCCGGCCTGATACCATTCTTCCATTCCTCACGAGGCAGATGAACCTTTCTGTACTTGCCCGTAATCCGTCCCATACGGTCCAGCAGTACAGCGGTATTGTAAACAACATCGCCAGCCTGTTCTGTAATACCAGCCACCACCCAAATACGGTTTCTCCTCGCAGCTTTAGCCAACTGCAAAGTAACCGGCCCGGGTATCGGCTTGGCACAGTCTTCTACCGTACAATCGGTGCCAACTATAGTAATAGCCTCACCAAGACATACAATATCCAGTCCGAGCTTACCGGCTGCATCAATCTGTCCACACCACAGCTTCAGATTATTTTCCGGTGTACTTTGTCTGGGTCTTAGATACACAGTGCCAATTTTCACCTTCCGCGGCTCCGGCCTGGCCGTCGGCTGTAAACTCACCTGCTTCCAAATCACCGAACCGTCACCGGGCCATTTAATCTCCAGTGACAATTGTGCGCCATCAGCTCCTTCAGGTGCGACAAGCACATCTTCAAAACTCGCTATATCTTCTTTAAGCGTCGGCCCTCGCAACAGCATGCCCGCCGGATGAAGGGACTTGCCACTACGTCTCCAGATTATACGCGCCAGTATCGACTGATAAGGGTTGGAAATATTGCGCAATCGACAAACCGCTTTAATCTCATAAGCCTGTCCACTCTCGATACCCCTGATTTCCTGAATAATTCCACCGACAGCGTACGGGTCCTCCGCCGCTTTAACCAAAAGCCCATCGCCGGTACTTTCAAATCTGCATGCCGTCTTTTCCAGCACAGGTTTCCAGAGAGACCAACCGTTTGGTAATTGCTCATCGCCGGACGATTTGAATGTCGGATTGGCTACTAATTCCTTCGCCTCAACACCCTGAACACCAGGGAAAATAATCCCACCGAAACAAACAACTACCAATATCCTAAAGACAAATCGCTTCCACATTTTCAACTCCTTGGTTTATCCCAACGCAGGCAAGAAAAATAACCTGCTTTTTTAATTATAAGCTCGGTGATATAACCTATTTAGCTCTTCATTTTATTCAGGCTTTGTGCTATTTGTCATTCCAACTGTTCGATCGTAGTAAGTGCTACCCGCTGTACATAGTTATCCGAATCCTTCTGGGCAATCTTGATCTGAGGCAGGGCCGGGCGTGCTTTTTCACCAATTTTATTTAGAGCAATAATCGCATACAGCCGGGCTTTATCCGTCTTATCTTTCAGTTCTTCAACTAATACAGGCAGCGCCTCTTTCTCCTGACCCCAGTCGCACAGCGCGTGTGCCGCTGCGATACGGACAATTGCTGCGGGATCTTTCAGCGATTTTTCAAACGCCGTCTTTGCACGCGTGATATCGGAAGAGCTTTTACAATTATTGTGCAAACCTATCACTGCCCAATAACGAACAGAAGCATGCTTATCATCCAAAGCCATGAGATATTTTGGTATTGCTTTTGTGCCCTGGCCGTCCAGCTCTTTAATCCTGCTCAGGCTTTCGAGCAAGTCGGTTTGATTGAGCTTGTTCCGCCAGTGCCGGGCGTCCTTTGTAGGTGTTTGAGGACGCTGTGAAGTTGTGACTTTGTCATCGAATTTAAAGCGGACCTCGCCGCTGTCGGTAAAACCGATACGGCAGGCTTTAGCATGCAGTATTTTATCCGGCGTAAGCCATACGGATTTTTTATATAGTTTCCAATCGGTCTGACCCACTCCGTCGCCGGTTATTCTGTAAACAATAGAAGCTCCGGCTGTCGGACAGGCGATTGTAATCCGACGCGCATCCTGGCCCGGCTGCCACTTCGGTGACCAGAAAACAGGTTCCGCCGTCTGTTGGTACTTACCACCGGGCCGCTTCATTTCGTCAAATTCAGGCTCAGGAATCAATCCGATATCACCGGTTTCTTTCACCCATTTTTTATGAGCTTTGCGCATTCGGTCAAGCACCTTTTTATACTTCGGATCATTTGCCAGATTATTAACCTCATGCGGATCGTTAAGTGTGTCATATAATTCTTCAACCGGCTTGGTTTCCTCAAAATACTGCTTCTGAGGCCCCTTTAGTTTCCCTTCTGCGTTGAGGCGGCGCATCTCCTGCATTGCCGGCATCTGGTTCATATAGTCGATATCCTGGCCCCGAGTTAAGTGCCACATATAGTTTCGAATATATTTGTAACGCTTGTCGCGCACCGCGCGGATAAGGTCATACGCTTCATCCATCCGATCCCTTGCAGCGTAAATATACTCTCGCGGCCCGGCCTTTTGAGAGCCCAGGAAAGCCCTGCCCTGTATGTGCTGTGGTATCTTTATACCAGTAAGCGACAACATAGTAGGTGCAAAATCAATAAAAGCCACGAGGTCGTCATTTACGGTGCCGGGCTCGAGTGCGCCGTGAGTTCCCGGCATTGCAAGCTCTTTTAATTTCTTTGGTACGCGAATAACCAGCGGAACTCTCAGCCCCGAATCATAAATCCATCGCTTACCGCGAGGCAGGCCCCGCCCGTGGTCGCCCCAGAACCACACTATCGTATCATCGGCAAGTCCCTCGTCTTCGAGCTGCTTGAGAATGTCACCAACCTGCTTATCCATAAGCGTAATAACATCGTAATACTGGGCCCAGTCTTTTCGAACAACCGGCGTATCAGGATAGTAAGGCGGCAGGACAGCTTTAGCCGGGTCGTGTTTCTCGTTTGGCCCAAGATCCGCCAAACGCTTTAGCATAGTTTTGCTCCTGTTGCGTATTTGACTTTCGTGCGAAGTTGTGAAATTGAACACAGCGAAGAACGGCTGGCCTTCGGCACGACCTCGCCAATGTGCCTTACGACCGTTCTCGTCCCATGCACTTAGCGGAGGATCAAATTGATAATCGGTTTTGGAATTATTAGTGCAATAATATCCCGCAGCCCTGAGGTACTCACTGAAACATTTAACATAGGCCGGCGGCACACCCTTACATCGCATATGATGTGTCCCAATAGTGGTTGTGTACATCCCGGTGATTATACCCGAACGTGTCGGGGCGCAAACGCCTGAGTGCGAATATACATTGTCATAGCGCACACCCTGAGAGGCAAGCTTGTCGATATTAGGGGAAACTGCGTAACTATCACCATAACAGCCAAGGTCCGGACTGATGTCCTCGCAACTGACCCAGAGGATGTTCGGCTGTGTTTTCGAGGTTTCCTCTGCATTAACGGGAATTTGGGGTAAGAACATCGCGGCAACCGAACCTGTTCCAATCTGCAGGAACCTGCGCCTGTTTACGTTGTTTTGGGAACTTGTCATAAACGTTACCTTACACATCAGGGATTAGATTGTTTTTTTAACTATTCTCTGTAAAAAATACTTATATGAGGCAAGATTATCCGCCAGCATATATTTTTTCTATAGCTTTTTATTATAACCCGTTGAAGTCAATAAGCAATTCAAATTCCAATGAGTGAAGACTTTACAATTGATTATTGAATGTCGATTGTTTACTATTTCGTTTTGACGGATTCGGAAATTCCGAGTATGGTATTGCATGAAAGTTCGTACGGTTTATTAGGTTCTTTTTTAAGACAATATAATTACTAATTCAGTGTCGTAAAGAGGAAGATAAAATGGCAAAACCTGAGAGCGATGATGAGATTTTACAGCTCGCGATTGACAAAGAGGTGGAAGCATACAACTTTTACCTGGCATTGGCGAACCGTGTGGCAGATCAGCACATACGCGAGGCCTTTGAAGATTTGGCCAAAGAAGAATTAGAGCATAAGGCCATGCTGGAGCTGGAAGTTATGAAGACAGGGAAAACAATTACAGTTGAGCAAAATCCGGCCCGACCAGAGAGAAGCTATATTGTATCAAATGACCCGTCACCTCTGGATATGGATTACAAGGATATGCTTATGCTGGGAATGGAAAAGGAAGAAGCAGCATTCAGGACTTATGTAAATTTGGCGGCAAGCGTTAATAACGAGAAATCGCGAGAAGTGCTTTTGGCATTAGCCGAGGAAGAAGTCAAACACAAACTTCGGTTCCAAACCGAATATGATATACTGCTTAAGAAGCGATAAGCTGCAATTCAAAACACGGCTTTGTTTTCCTGCGGATACAAATTAGGGGCATGGAAAATAAGTTGAAAGGGTCGATTTTATTTGGTAGCTGATTATGTTCTTGAAGTATTTGAAAGACTGCCGGGAATTCATCGCCGGTGATGATTCAATTCTGCGTGAGCTTTTGCACCCCGATCAAACAGGCCTGCAAATTCGTTACAGCCTGGCTCATGCAGAGGTCCGGGCCGGCCAAATGACCAAACCACATAAACTTAAGGCAGCCGAGGTTTATTATATAACAGCCGGAGAAGGTCTGATGCACATAGATGATGATTCACACGAAGTTGGTCCTGAGTGTGCTGTTTACATTCCACCGGATTCGATGCAATATATCGAAAATACAGGGAATTCCGACTTGAAATTCCTGTGCATAGTTGATCCTGCATGGCGAGAAGAGGATGAGGAGGTTTTTGGTAATTGATACTTCAAGAGACTCACAAAGGAGCGAAGGAACAGAAACTCAAAGTTCACGAATTAGCATCAGCAATTGAAGTTGCTATTGACTAATTTGAAAATTATGACTATTGTATGACGTAAACATAGTAAAATTATAACTGTGAGCAGTTTTATGAAAGGAGAATTTGGAAATGAACAGACGAGAATTTCTAACAGCGGGGAGCATTGCCGGAGTAACAGGTATGAGTCTTTCGGCATCAACCGCAGTGGGTGGTGAGAGCAAACAAGAATATTTAGAGTTCAGACAATATCGTCTGCACGTTGGTTCAAAGAAAAACCTTCTCGGTGATTTTCTGCGTAAGGTTGGAATACCTGCGATGAACCGTATAGGTATAAGGTCGGTCGGGGTCTTCAATGCGATGTATGGGCCTAACAATCCGACGCTTTACGTTCTGCTTGTACACAAATCTTTGGACACAGTGATGAACTCCGCCCAAATGCTGATGGATGACAAAGAGTATCGACAGGCAGGAGCTGATTTTGTTGATGCGCCCCTGTCTGAGCCGACCTTTGTACGTATGGAAAGCTCGCTGATGATAGCATTTAAGGACATGCCAAAACTGGAAGTGCCGGAGAAGAAAGGCAGACTTTTCGAGCTTCGCACCTATGAAAGTCACAGTATTAAAGCATCCAAGAAGAAAATTGAGATGTTTAACGAAGGCGGCGAGATAGCTATTTTCAAAAAGACAGGTTTGCAACCGGTATTTTTTGGTGAGACATTAATCGGTCCGTTAATGCCGAATCTGACCTATATGCTGGTCTTTGAGGACATGGCCGACCGTGACAAAAAATGGAAGGTATTCGGCGGCCACCCGGACTGGAGGAAACTCAGTTCCAATCCCGCCTATAAGGATACTGTTTCCAACATAACCGATATAATCCTGCGACCGGCGAACTATTCGCAGATATAACAGCTAATGTTTAATAAGCAACAAACCAGCCGCCTTAGCTCCATCACTGCAGCGATGGAGCTAAGGCGGCTAATGAATTAACGTGTATCTGTTTTTTCCCCGAGAATTCTGAGAGTTTCTCTGAAGACAGGTAAGGCTTCGGTTTGAACATCAGGGTCGTAAAAATCACCTGTTACTTTCATTTTGATAACGGCCCGTCCAAGACCTTCGGTAAGCGACTGCCAAACAGAAGGGTCGTCAGTGGCAAGACGCCGGCCTCGGGCAGTAAGCACCAAATCCACATTTCTTGTTTTCAAATCCATCAGGCCTGAGCCATAAAATGCTACGTCCTGGCCTGAGAGGTCGAGCTTCTTAACAAGCAGGTCATTGCGCCTGATATAAGAATCAACGAACATCTGGTCAAAAGCAAAGTCCTTATGCTCATTCAGCTTCAATACCTGCAAAAGTTTACCCAGGGGCGAAAGCTGTCCTACCTGCATATCTCTCATCGTGAGTTTGCAAACACCGAGGCGTGAGGAACTATCACCAATAATCGCATTAACGCTCAATGAACCGTCCATTCTCCCGCTTGTATATCGGTTTTCTGCAACCTCTCTACCCTTTGTATCCGAGAGAAACTGCTGTAAATCGACATTGTCAAAAACCACCTGCAGTAGATACTCCGAAGGTTTTCCAGCCGGTTGTTGTAACTCAAACTTTCCTATTGATTTCCCACCGTAATAATCTGCGATTAAATCTTCGGTTGACCATCGCCGCAAGTCAGGATCATAAAAGATATCGGCCTTTAGATTAGTGAAAGATTTGCCCTGAATCCTGAGGGTACCGCCATCAACAGTTGCCCGGCAATTACTTAGTCCCTGGCCGGTATTATATATGCCTTTTATTTTTAGGACCGCATCCAATTCGGTTTCGGCATCAGACAATTTGAAACTACAGTTTTTGAACGTGACGTCACCAGTGAAATCAACGGACTTTTGTCCATCATCCACGGGCGAGATTCGGACATCCTTAAAATCCATATCAAATCGGCCTGAAGGTGCCAGTCCGTCAGATAACGACCGAATATGTTTCGGCAAGAATGTAGCCAGGCATTCGTCGAGAAAAATGTCTTTAGCGGATATATTTTTGAAAAAGGCTCTACTGAAAGAATTATCAGCCAAGTCTATTATACCATTCAGTTTGATAGTTGAGTTATCCTCTGTCGCGGAAATATTATCATCTAAAGTTGCGGCAATCTCTTCAAGAGTGACACTGTCTTTTGTTATCGACAAGGAGCCGGTGATGTCTTTGAGGGGAAATGGAAGCTGTGGAAAATCAGCGCTGTCACCCAAGCAATCCATAGTTATCCTGTAATCAGGCGGGATTGCCGGGCCCTCTTTGTTCAAATCGACAACGAGATTAAGCTTGCCCTGTGGTTTCAATTCGGTAACGATTTCTTTCAGCGACTCAGGGACGAAACCAAACAAATCATCGTTTAACATTATCTGCTCAAAATTCAGTGACAACTGATAGCATGATTGACGGCTTTCCCGATCCTGCCATATTCTGCCGGCCATCTTAACCGAACCATCACCATAGCTGCCGGAGAAATCCTTTACAGTTATCGAGTCAGGTTTAAAAACGGCATTGGCCGATATATCAGATACAGGCAATGAAAAGCGGTCGGATATCAAAGAAGCTTTTTTGAAAGACAAGTCGGCTGTAAAATCAGCCGGCTCGTAACCCCGACCTGAAATCTCTATCGATCCGTCAGCCAGACCCGCGGGATGTATTTGATTGTACAATTTCCTTTGTCCGGTCGGCAGTGAAGCCTCGATCGCTGAATCGAGGGGGACATTATTTACTTTGACCGATACATCATATACTGAGTTACTATCGGTATTGTTTACTACTTCGCCATTTATGGTTATTTTGCACTCGTTCACCTGCGAAACCACATCCGAAAAAATTATATTGTCGTGTTCGAAAAAGAGCCGTCCTGTAAGATTTTTTAATGGATAAGGAAAACGCCGATATACAGCTTCGGCACCACGCAGCTCGACGGCTAATTTCCTTTCATGGTCTATTTGTGAACGCCGGTTGAGCTGGTAATCTATTGCTGCGAATCCATTCGGAGAAAAAGCAGACCAGGATTCTTTCTGTTTTGTGCTCAGTACACTATACAAGTCATTATCCAAGGCGATATTGTCACTCTTAATCCTGACCTGGTACTTCCAATCCGGCCCGAAATCCCAACTCCGGCCATTAAAAAAAAGCTCAACATCGCCGTGTTTACCCTTCAGATTGTTCAGTGTCACGCTATTTTTGGTAAAATCTATCCGGCCATCCAAATTCTTTACAGTATAGGGAAACATATAATAGCAAAAAGCAACATCCTTACAATATACTTCACCGGACAACGTGCTTTCGCTAAGTCGGTTCAAATTACCTGATGCGTCAAGATCAAGATCTATTCGTCCATAAGGTTGATACTGGTTGAAAAATTTTTGCAAAGCGGCAAAAGGGCCGGACTTTTCCAAAAATGCCGGCCCGATCAACGCCAATTTGTTAAGTGCCGGACTACGTTTGGAATGTAAGTCATCTATTCTGAGCTTCAGCGAGAAGTCATTATCCCTGTCATATTTCAGTTCAGCAGCCAGGCTTTTTTCAATTATCCAGGCCATTTCAAGCTCAGGAACATCCACAGATGAAATCCCCCCGGTAATTTCAATATAGCCCGGCCTCCAAAAACCGGTCAGTCGGCTTTGACCATGACCGTGGAACATTGTGGCCGTCGTCATTTCAAAGCCATGGCCTTTTTGAGTTTCCTCATCGAGCCTAAATATTGCATTAAGAGGTATTGAAAGAGCAACTTTAACCTGCCCGTCTGAAATTTTGCTGTATTGCAATGTTCCCGCTTTGAGATGAATACGCGGCATTTTTCCGGAGGTTCCTTTCGGCGGCTTTATAGTAAGTGCCGACAAATTCCACCAGCCCGTATCCAGGTCGTATTGAGCGTTGAATGCAAAATCATTGACATCAATAACTTTCAGCCGTGGCCGCAGTAAAAATAAGCTCCTTAGACTAAAGCGTGCATATACTGTTTGGGCTTTAAGTATTGTATCATCATCGTCTCGCTTCTCGTAGGGGCTGATGACAAGCTCTTTAATGAGGACCGAACCATCCGTGTGAAAATTAACAGATTCGGTTTTTATCTTCGTGTTGGTCAGCTCGGCAATCTGCGACAGGGCAATATGGCACAAAGCCCGGCCTGCAAGGATGAAAAACAGCCATAGAAGAACAGCCAGAATCAAGACTTCTGCAAGCCATCGAATTACACCTTTGGATTCCAGATTTTCAATTTTGATCCGGGCCATAGAGGACACACACAATTCAGGATACGTAGTTGTCAGTCCTTTGTTCGTTACCTACAAACATCCAACTATCAACTCTATTCGACAATCAATTGCCACTTCCTTTAATCGCTTTATCCGCGATATCCCGACGGTAATAAGCACCGTCGAATTTTATTTTTTCCACCCCTCTATATGCCCTTTCCTTTGCATCCTTGATTGTATCCCCCAAAGCGGTTACACCCAGGACTCTGCCGCCGTTTGTAACAATATCTCCGTTTATCTCTTTGGTGCCTGCATGGAATACGATAACATCTTCGATCTGCTGAGCTTCTTCGAGACCGACTATTTTTTTGCCTTTTTCATAATCACCGGGATAACCCCCAGAAGCCATCACTACACACACAGCCGGTCGCCGGTCCCATTCGAGGGTAATCCGGTCTAATGTGCCGTCACAGACAGCCAGAAGAACTTCCAGCAAATCGCTTTTGAGCCTTGCCAGAATTGGCTGCGTTTCAGGGTCACCAAATCTCACATTAAATTCCAGAACTCTCGGCCCGCCGCCGGTAATCATAATTCCCGCGTATAACACGCCCTTATACGGTGTTCCATTTCGATTCATTCCATCAACCACCGGGACCAGAATTTCATGCGTTATATGACTTATCAACTCCTCAGTAACTACAGGCGCAGGACAGTAAGCCCCCATACCTCCTGTATTAGGGCCTGTATCGCCGTCCCCGATGGCCTTGTGGTCCTGTGAGGATTCCATAACATAGATATTTCGCCCATCCACAAAGGCAAGTATCGATGCCTCTTCGCCGAGCAGTTTGTCTTCGACGATGATTTTGTTACCTGCATCTCCGAATATTTCGTCACACATTATTTTTTCGGCAGCCAGGATTCCATCTGCAGGGTCATCACAGACAAAAACCCCTTTGCCCTTAGCAAGACCAGCAGCCTTTATCACAACCGATTCGTCCCTGCTGGCGATATATGCCTTGGCATCGCTGAATCTATCGAAGCATCTTCCTTCAGCCGTAGAGATGGAACTGGATCGCATAAGCTGCTTTGCAAACGCTTTATCCGCTTCGAGCTGTGCGGCGCCTCCGCTTGGGCCGAACGCCTTTATGCCCGCAGCTTCAAACTTATCAACAAGACCCGCGGCAAGAGGGTCTTCCGGGCCAACCACCACAAGACCAATATCATTCTGATTCGAAAATTCCAAAAGCTCTTCGGCATTATCAGGGCTGACAGGAATATTTTCCCCACATTGTGCTGTACCCGGATTTCCCGGTGCTATGTAAAGCCTGGTTAAGTTTTTCGATTGAGCTAATTTCCAGGCAATGGCATGCTCACGTCCACCGTTACCAATTAACAGTACATTCATCTGTTACCTCAAAATAATTGATTTCCATTTTTTCTTTCCGGTAAAATTTTACGCAGACAATATTCTAACAGAGGTAACGGTTTTGCTCAAGCTGATATCTTACGGCTTTATGTCAGGGCAAATGGAGATATTATTGCTCAATACCCCACAGTCGAATGTCATCAAATTGGCCTGTGTCGTCAAATGAGCCAATACCGATACCACCCCAGTCAAAACGATCGTTCACGGCGGTCATTATCGGCTCAGGCCTGTCATCGAAAAAGACCTCAATTGTGCCTTTTTCAGCGTCGCGCACCAATCGCACAGTATGCCAGCCCTCATCCCACTTCGTTCCTTCGGTCCGTGTCTGGGCAATAGATACTCGAGGTTCGGCATTAACAATAAATATAGAATTCGCATTAGCATCGGATTCGTTGGCAATATGCACATAATAAAAATGAGTCGGGTCCTGGTGTCCGAAAATCAGGCACATATCCCGATGGCCGTAATCCTTTGTGGTAGAACGCATCTTTAACTCCAGTATGAAACTGCCTACAACCACATTCCGAATAAGGTTTATATTAAAAGGTGAGCGGACTTGCGGTACATATTCGCTTTGTTTGTGCAGGGCCAGCACCTTGCCGCCATTTCCGGATTCGATTCTCCATGCGATCGGGTCGGTAGCCTTCCAGTCACCAATTCCGTCATCCTCAAAATCAGCTTCGAACAACAACGGCACTTTCTTTCCGCCGACCACCTCGCTTAATCCGTTACATCCGGTTGTCGCAGTGAGCAACATCATTAATACAATAGCTGCTTTCAAAAATATTGCTGTTCTCATCTTTGAGTCTCCTTTTTAATAAATATGTACTTTATTTCCTTTGAGTTTCATCCCAGTGTATTGAAATGTCACCATTGAGCCTCAATGTAAGGGCCTATGGGACCTTTCGGCATAAGCCTGGGCCTGGACTTGAGGATGGCTTCGGCTATTGCAATATCATTTTGCCGGGTAATTTTAATATTAGAAGAGTCCGCTTCCACAATCGTCACCTTTTGGCCTAATGCTTCGACCAATTGCGCATCATCGCTGATCCTGCTTTGGTCCAGATTCTTCAGATTTTCATATGCCTTTTTGAGCAGTTCAACCGCAACAACCTGTGGTGTTTGAGCTTCGTAGAGATTCTCCCTATCAACGGTCCTGATTATCGTGTTATCCTGTGCCTCTTTTATAGTTGCCGTTACCGGGCAGGCCGGTATGGCAGCACCTTTTTCAGCGGCAGCGGCAATAACTTTGTCAATCAATTCCAGGGTAACACAACATCGACAGGCATCGTGGACAGCAATAAAATCAATATCATCTTTAACAAGCTCGATGCCCTTATTGACGGTATCAAAACGCTCATCACCACCCAGGAAGATTGTCGTATCGTAAAACTTCAGATTAGGCCCCCACTTGATATTTACCAGCTCTTCGTCTTCCGGCGAAATGCCTAATAGAACCTGCTTTACATCATCCCGGCTGGCGAAAATCTCGACGCTTCTGAGAAAAACCGCCCTGCCGGCCACATCGACAAATGCTTTCTTTCTTTTTCCACCGAATCGGCTGCTCGCTCCGGCGGCACAAATAATTGCAGCAACACTTTGACTCATACTCAAAGCTCCCGTTTACGCTTTTGTTGTTTTCTAATCCTCAAATCCATGTTTAAAATTCGATGCCGCGTCTTGCAGGCAGGCCTTTATCAAACGGATGCTTGATTTTTTTCATTTCCGTCACTAAATCCGCCATCTCCATCAATTCGCCGGTCGCACCGGCTCCGGTCAAAACAATCTCAACAGCAGGATCTTTTCTGTCAATAATACTTTTAATATCTTCCAATCTGGCCAGACCTTTTGAAAGGCAAAACACAATCTCGTCAAGTATAAGGACATCGTAAAACCTTTTTTCCGCAGTTTGAGCAATTCTTTCAAGGGCTTCGCTGATTGCTGTCCGCATCCGAGCAACGGCTTGCTCGTCTTTTAGAGATTCAGACATATCCCAGGGCATATCGACAGCTTCAGCCCTGATTCTGACAGCACCCAATTCCAGTGCAAAGCGCTCTCCAATATCAAGAGAGGGCGGTTTTAAAAATTGATATATCAGGACTTTGTGTCCCTGCCCGGCAGCACGCAGTGCCAATCCGAACGCAGCAGTGGTTTTACCCTTGCCGTCTCCAGTATAAATCTGGATAAGTCCTTTTTCCAACATAAGAGTATATTAAAAGAATAAGGAACAAATTAAAATAAAAAAAGAAACTTTGAAAAGTGTTATTTCTCAATCCCACGAAGTGTCTATCTCGTCAAAAGCCTTACCATCCGTATTTTTATTTGCCGGAATTAGAAACCTGGTCTTCGGAAGCTGTCCAGCCGGGAAGCTCGCCTGCGGCCTGGGAAGAAGGGTCTTCTAAAATAGATATATCAGTTGTGTATTCGGGATAAGAAAGAGAGAATATCTTCTTGAAAGTAAGCTTGGTTTTGTCCCGAAGCAGATCCAGGACGTAGAATTCATTTACATTTTGTAGCGCATTACTTCTGGCTTCATTGTCAAGTGCAAGTACTTCATCGGAGCTGAAATCCTCTACTATGTCATACTTCCAGGGAACATTCTCAGCTTTTTCCAAAGGCAGCTTGTAAAATTTCCTGTTGTAGATTTCACAGCTTAAAATTCTCGGGTTCGGAAGCACGATTTGAATCAGCTTTTGTGAATCATCAATAGTGTAATCCATCTGGTCCAGCTCAAAACCGACTTTCAGCTTCGCCGTATATCTCAATAAGCCCCTTTTCCAGCGAACAGTAATAAGGCTGGTCTTCTTTTCTTTTATCTCCGTAACACCTTCGGTTATGTATTCCAGAACCGCTAATTCCGCAATCGCCTGGATGGATTTAATCAGAAAGGTTGTTGTTTTCGATTCAGCCTTTGGCGAGGCAGCCTTTTTTTTCCCTATAAAAAAAGCTAACAGCCCTATGATAACAATACTGGTAATGTAAATAGCATACCACATTCTATTTGTCCTTTCGGCCCCTATTAGATGTATTTGTCTGCAATACAGTGAGGTTGAACATCGCAAGGAGATCCATTTACATTTATTTAAACAACTGTGCGGCCTGATATTTTTTTAGCTCACGACTTTATCTTTGTGTCTTAGCTGTAAGATATATTTGATGAGGTCCTTTCTGCTGATGATACCCACCAGTTTTCCTTCCGAAGTTATTGTGACTCTTCGAAAATGGTTCTTTATGAGACACTCGGCAATATCAATTACACTATCCTCCTGATTAAAACTGACGATGCCTTTAGTCATAAAGTCTTCAACTTTTCCGGGCTTATCTTCGATATCATACAACAGCCTGAGTACGTCTTTTTCTGAGATCAAACCCGCCAGAGTCATATCATCATTAACAACAGGTAAACCCGTAATATTTTTTTCAACCAGAATCCCTATGGCCTCATATATCGGGGTCTGCTTTTTAACATAAGCGATATCAGTTGTCATAATGGTCTTTGCTTTGAATATCTCCATATTATTCTCCTTTTTTAGCCGATTCGCGAAAAACCATACTTTCAGGCAATAAAATACCTATAACCAACGGCAACGTCAAAACAAAAATCCACAACCATAGAAACATAAATCTCGAATCCCTGACAGACAAATTTAATTTTTGTGAGCCTGCTTACAATAGCAGAAACTTTTGTGCAGATTATCGATGATTTTGGCGGGGCAGCCTGGAAACAGGCGAGTTCGAATTCGCAATATTACATTCCGGCAAACTCGTTTTGGGACAATTCGGCGCTGTGTATTTCAACCACCGAATCAAGCAGGTTTTTGTTTTCCATATTCCTTTTGATATATATACTTTTTGTTCCTGCCCGAACCTGAGACGATTCTATCTTATGGAGAAAATCAACAAGCTCACCCAGCGACAAGCTCTCCAGTCTTACCTCAACAATTGTCTCGGAGTAATTTGAATCTATTTGCAATACATCCCTTTTCATTGTATCAAGATTTCTTGCAAGGCCGCATTCCTTGATTAATGATTCTAAAAAAGGCAGCAGCTCAATCGTTTCTTTTTGGGAAGCAATATTTGTGTGCAAATTATCGAGCCTGCTTCTCAGTAAGATATATTTTTTGCTTATCGCACGAACTTTTTCAAGCTCCTGCTGATTTTCAGGTATAACCCGACTGAGCGTCTCAAGCCTGGCAAGAGCGGGCTTGACTGCGACAGTAAATAAAGACCATGATGCTATGAAAACAAGCAAACCTCCGGCCAATAATCTTTCTCTTCGTACTAAACGTATCATTTGGGCTCCTGTGTCGATAAAGACAGCAGCATAGTAAAGTGTACCACACCGCTTTTTGACTGTTTTTGTATATCCTTCACGTCAACAAATGTGAAGCCGGGGTCTTCCTGTAAAAGCTGCTGCCATTGGTACACCGGCTCGAACGAATCGCATGTGCCATTAATCCTGACTGTATCGGCAGCTATCAATATATCAACAACTTTTATATTTTCCCGCAAAGGACCGTTCGCACTTATTTTGTAAAGAGCATCAAGCGGCGATAAACCGCTATCAGACAAAGAGGCAAAAAGCCTGGAATCCCTGCGGAACGACTCGATCTTCTGCTCTAACTGGAGAAGGGGATTTACAATATTTTTTTCCTGGGGCAATGTCGCCTGAAAAATCTCTGTGGTTTCATTCTTTATGCGTGCGTAAGCAGCTTCCAAATGCGACAATCGCGTAAACAGGCCAACCAGTAAGAAAACGGCTATTAAGCACATTAGTGTTGCACAAAAAACAAACTCTTTTCTCAGGTTCAATGCCGAGGCGGCATCTGTTTTGCACGCTTCGAGAAAGTTAATACCTTTAGTTTTTTCAGGCGCCAAAATCCTCAAAGCCAGACCTTCTGCAACACATACCGGTATCTCCATCATGTGCCGGGACAGATTTTCTACTGTGGCATAACAATCAACAATAGTGGTTTTAGAATGCAGATTTTCTTCAATCTTCTCCACCAGATGGTCAGAGGATTTGCCGGTTGTTATCAGGTAAATTTGAGTGTCCCGCTCGATATCCGCTCCGAACACTTTTCGCCATGTGACCCGGGCTTCCCGGGATATGACCTGGGCAATCCGCTCCTGAACAGACTTAATATCACTGTCAGATTCGGTAATAATTGGAAACCTTCTAACAGCTAAAATATCGTCGCTGCGTGTAACCGCCAAAGTAAGATAACACTCATCTATATAGGCAATGATGGCCTGACCGGTCATAATTTCCGGGTAATTTACCGCAACCGTTGAATGAACAGCAAAAATCGGTGCTTCCACCAGACCGGGGTGCATTTTCGCCTCAGTGAAGATGTTGAGTCTTTCTTGAAGCGATTGCCTTGCCGAGGCAGCGGTAAGAACAGAATATTTTCCATTCGGTATTGGATGGTATGAATATACCTGAGCAACAATTTCGTCCGCACCGACAGGAAAATTATGCTCCAGAGCAGACCAATTTCGTTCACGGATTTTTTCCAGTCCCTCAGCATCAGTTTCCAGGTTTCTGAAGAAAACGGCATCATGCGGCATAGAAATTGCAACATCCGCACGCTTGTCAAAGCCATATCGGTTGAAAAACAGCTTTAGCATCTCTTCAGGCGAGTCCGTACTCCGACGTATTTGTGTGCCGAAGACTTTTTCAATGCAGAACTCCTCATCTGTGCGCACAACCTGTACCGCACATAAATAGAAAGGACCAATATCTATGCCGATACACCTCTTAACCATTATCTCTTCTCCTGCTTATCTTTATACAAATAACGCAATCGGCGCATATCTAAAGCTCTTTGTATAAAATCACATCAACATTTTCAGTTTCCATATTTCTGGCAAGAACAGCAACTGTCGTACGACTAAGCCCGTCAGCAGTCCCTTTTGAAGAAACACGATAGTATTGTTTTTCGGAATTAACCGTAACAATCTTTTCTATTGCCTGATAAATACTATCCGTCAAACCGGGAATTTCGCGCAGTTCCATAACGCTGCCAAAAGGTTTAATTTTTCGGCGGTCCATTATCATCTGAGCCAATACAGGGTCCATACTCTCCGACAAGCTCTGGATCACATGCTTTGATGCCCAATTAATGTTAATTTTGTCATCACCTCTCACCGTGATACAGTCCCGTAAGCAGCTGAAAACCTGCTGTGTTACGCCTTTGATCAACAGGAGATCTTCAGTTGTCTCGAACGAGTTATTCCTGCAGCGATATGGAGGTGTCAAGCTACTATAGTAATCTGACTCCGCCCCAGAATTTTCATGCTTTACGAAGGGCAGAGACGTAACCTCATCATCGCTGTCAATCCAGTCGATAATTGAAGGGACCAGCTCATAACTGATATGAAAATCGCCAAAGTTTTCGCGATTCAGCAGATCGATAAGCCGAAGTAACTGGTCTATTACAGCTCTATTTAGTGCACCGTTCTTATTTCTTATCAGGTTGATATTGAGCTTGCCGCTTTCTTCGGTTACAGTTATTGAACAGTTCCCCTCATCGATAGAAACAGTATTTTCTCCCGAAAACAAATTTTGTAACTTCCTGTTTGTCTGCAAGTCTTCGTTATTCCTGACAGCAGCAATCGCTATATTCAGGCCTGCTCTTGCACAATTGCGTGCTTGTTCGAACTTTCGAAAGTCATCGGCGGCAAGCAGGCCGGTACGGCTCTTATAGTTGAATCCAAACAGCAAAATCCCCAACATGATGACCATACACAGGACAACAACAAGCACAAATCCACTATGTTCTTTTGATGCAATTTTCAGTCTCATTATTTACCAACCAATGTTTTAGAAAGAGTTTCTCGATCCTGGTTACTGGAGCAATCCACATAGGCAATAGTACCATAGTGGCATTGCCGAGAATTCTCGTCCTTACTGGTAATACCAATTTTCACTGCAGCGGGGAGTTTTTTCTTTTGCTCGAAATCCCATTCTGAAAACCATTGCCGCCCATCAAAAAAGTCTAATTCTACAGACTCAACGTTTACGAGAAGTTCTCGCCACTTTCTATCTTCAAGGTGCTCTTTGGCTGTACCAACGAAGCTCCTCTGGCTCAGATAAAGCGTACCGCTGTTTTTATCAAATTTGTAAGCAATATCAACGAGCCCATTCGCATATCCATCATCGCAGAAAAGCCTGTGAGAAGTTACCAGAGACAAAATACCACTGCCAGGAGCATCCGGTTCATAGCTAAAATAGATGACTGGACTCTTTCTGATTTTACTTGTATGACTGGAATCTGTTCCGGCCAATTCCGTATCCTCAGACATTTTGCCGATGTACGAACAGCGTATCTGTTGAGCCATCCACCTCAGAACTTTCTGAGTCTGTCCGGACGCAGCCATCCTGGCTTGGTACACATCGGCTGATTTTGCCGTTGCAAAATAGCTGCCGTAAACCATTGAAACAATCGTAACGATTATTGTCACAGCCACAAGAATCTCGATCAATGTAAACCCGGCTCTAAGCCGACGTCGAATCCGCAGAGGCGGTTTGTAAACCGCCCCTAATTCTAACGGCGTAACGTTATATTTAACGGATTTACTTTTCACGGTAATCTCCTGTCGGCAACATAAGTTGACATTTGCAGACTTTTGGAACCGCTCCCCTGCTTCCAGCCAACCTCGACACATATTTTTCGCAACCCGGTAATATCAGCTTCGACCAACTGAGGTGACTGCAAACCTGTGACTTCAGTTTGCCAGTGCAGACTATGAGCATTTTTTTCTACAGTGCCGGAGGTGGTTCCTTCTTTCGGGTATCCGAGGGCCATGGTCTCTGCGATTTTCTCTTCTGCTAAAAGAACAGCCTGCGAAGTCATCTCTGCCGCATCAGCCATACTTATGCTTATTAGATGTAGTCTTATTAAACCGAGCAGAGAGATTGAGACTATAACCAGTGCCACAATAACTTCCACCAAAGTAAATGCTTTCCACTTTCTCGTCTTCATGCCTATGCGCCTACTTCCCCACACTATCAGCGTTGTTCATCCAGGTTCCAGCTTTCAATATCAGCACTGTCTTCAGCGCCGCCACTCTCACCATCTTGACCGTAGGATTTCAAATCATAATCCCTGCCGTTTACTCCCGGAGAAATATAGACGTATTTATTACCCCAGGGATCCGATGGCACTTTATCGAGATATCCCTCAGCGTTATATCCTTTTATGCCCTGATTTGACACGAGCACCTCAAGACCTTCGGAAGTAGCAGGGAAACGGCCTGTGTCGGTTTTGAATAGGGCTAATGCCGATTCAATGCCGCGTATATCAACTTTGGCCTTCATTCTCCGGGCCTGTTCGGGTCTATCGAGAATCTTCGGCATAATTATGGTCGCCAACATACCTAAAATAACCACCACAATCATAAGCTCAATCAGGGTAAAACCAGTATTGCTCAATTGTTGTTTCTTTACTCTTGGCATAACCTCAGTACTCCTCTAAAGAACCTGATTTATCTCAAATATTGGCAGTAAAATAGCCAGTACTATAAAGCCGATAACAGCACCCATAATAAGAAGTATTACCGGCTCAATGAGTGAGGTCAACGTTTTAGCTGTCATCTCAACTTCGTCGTCATACATATCAGCAATATCCATCAGGCCATTTTCAATATTTCCGCTCATTTGGCCCGTGGCCATTATGTGAATCACGATAGGTGGAAATAGTCCGGTCTTTCTTATTGCTCCCGCGATATCACTGCCTTTGCTAACTCTGTCTTTAACAGAATCCAGAGCACCTGCAATAAAACTATTCTGGACAATACTTTTTACAATTCCCAGAGCACTAAGTATCGGGATACCACTTGTAAGAAGTATGCCCAATGTCCTGGCCAAACGGGCTGTTTCCACTTTAAGGAAGAGTTTACCAAAGAGAGGCACTTTTAGTTTGTAACGGTCCCATCTAAATCTCCCGTCTTTGGTTCTTTTCCAGGCTCCGATTCCAAAGAAAACCGCACAAACCATAATGACAATCGGCACAAAATATGTTTTCATAAAAGCACTGGTTGAGATAAGCAGTCTTGTCGGCCGCGGAAGGGTGCGATCCATCTCAAGAAAAATCTGCGTTATGCTCGGCACTACGAAAGACAAAAGGAACACTACCACTGTTACCGCAACCACCGTCATCATTAGCGGATAAGCTATAGCGGATTTGACTTTGTTCGTAAGATGTACACGTTTTTCCAGCATTTCCGCCAATCTCAGAAAAACATCTTCCAGGGTTCCGCTTGTTTCCCCAGCCGCGACCATATTCACGAACACGTTTGAAAAAACATCCGGATGCCTGCCAAGCGCATCCGAAAGTGCGCTTCCCGTATTCACACTGTTGCAAACTTCTTTCATAACCAGCGCCAGTGGATTTTCCCTGCTTCCCAAACTTATCATTTTGCGTTCGGAACTTCCCTGCAACTGCTCGACTAATGCCGATAAAGCAGGCACAAGCGGCATACCGGCACGCAACAGTGTAGCCAACTGGCGCGCTATTCTGCAAATGTCCCTGGTCCTGGTCCTTCTGAAAATGTCCTTCCCGGATATCTTTGTATCAGTACAAGTATTATTGCGGGCCTCCACACATGACATATGGTCGTTGGTCTCCGTCTGTGCCATCTGAGAAGATGGAAATGACTTTTCAGCCTGTAAATTGTATTCAGCCACCGACATGTTCACTCACCTTTAAACTTGTATGAACACTATCTTGTGTAACCCTGCAAACCTCTTCAAGTGTAGTTTCACCAGCCAGCGCTTTGCGTAATCCATCCTCCCGCAAAGTACTCATACCTTTTTCAACAGCCACCTGCTTGATAACATGTGAACCGGCCCGTTTAGTCGTCAGCTCCTTGATGTCGTCATCAATGACCAGCATCTCAAGAATTCCTGTCCTGCCCATATAGCCGGTTTGAATGCAACTCTCGCACCCGGCCCCCTTATAGAACTGCCCACGGACCAATGAGGCCTTCTCTTTCTCGCTCCAAAGTGAAATCATTTGCTCCTGCTGTCCATAAGGGCTTTTGCAGTGCGGGCATATAACTCGGATAAGACGTTGCGCCATAGCGGCAATAACCGATGATGAAATCAAGTAAGGTTCAATACCCATATCAATCAATCGAGTTATGGCTGAGGCAGAATCGTTAGTATGCAAAGTACTTAAAACCAAATGACCAGTAAGAGAGGCCTGAATCGCAATCTCTGCAGTTTCAAGGTCACGAATTTCTCCTATCATAATCACGTCCGGGTCCTGCCTGAGAATATGGCGGAAACAACTGGCAAAAGTAAGGTTTATCTTCGGCTTTACCTGCATTTGCCCAATCCCGGGAAGTTGATACTCAATCGGGTCTTCGACAGTAAGAATATTTCGCTCTTCGCAATTAAGCTCGTTGAGAGCGGCATAGAGCGTCGTCGTTTTGCCACTGCCTGTAGGACCCGTGAGTAAAATTATACCGTGAGGAAGGTTGATCAAATTTCTAAAATAACTAAGCATCTCGGGGCTAAATCCCACCTGCTCCAAACCCAACTGGCCTCGGCTCTTATCGAGCAACCTGAGCATCACACGTTCGCCGCCCAATGTCGGGATGACGGAAACTCGAATATCCACCAGATCTCGGCCTATTTTAATCCGGCTCTGGCCATCCTGGGGCAATCTTCGCTCGGCAATATTAAGATTAGCCATGATTTTTAGGCGTGACAGAAGCGCCGCAATCTGGTGCGTTGGCAAAGTAACCACATCGCGCAGCACCCCATCAATCCTGAAACGTACACGAGCTTCATTCTCGTAAGGCTCAATGTGAATATCGCTGGCTCTGCGGTGTACAGCCTGGAAAAGGATGTTATTAACCAGCTTTACAATCGGTGCTTTGTTGGCAATATTCAGCAGGTCCTCAGCGTGGGTTTGAATGCCAGTCTCGCCAGAGCCACTTCCCTGGCTCACTAAAGCCTGCATATCGGAATTATCGTTATCACTACAGGCGAATGTGTTTTGATGATAGTAACAACGACTTATAGCCTTCTCTATTTCAGAAGCGGGACACGTAATTCGACTGCATTGCTGCCCCGGCTCCCAAAGCCCTTTTATCGCCTCCTGTGTTCCTGCTAAGATACTTAAAATCGCATCATACGCTTCTACATTAAGCGCATCTGCAAGAGCAATTGCCACCCGGCCGTCTTCCAAAATGACCGGAATAGCACATTGACTCTTAAGAAACTCAAGGGGCAGTTTCCTCACCAGTTCCGGATTCAGCTGCTCCGGTGAAATAGTTTCCAAATACTCACCAGTCTCGGAGTCTGCCTTGCTGTCTTTTACTAAATTAGAACCCGTCCCGATACACTTTTGCCCATTTGGGGTTTCAAAGCGCTTTTGGCTTGCGACTTGTCCTTGTTGCTCTTTATCCACCAATTGACCTCCTCGAAGCCAGTAACAAATACTAAATCTTTAATCCTACTCGTTATTTTGCTCAAAATCTTCCAAAGCCGAGCCAATTTCCTTCTTCTTGTCTTCGGTTATCTGCTCCAAATCCTCCTGGCTGACCGCAATATGGGGTGTTATAAAAAACAGCAGATTTGTTTTTTGAAGCTGGTCTTTCCTGAATTTAAATAGACCACCAACCAGAGGAATATCACCAATCAAAGGCACTTTCTTCTCGATAGTAATTTTATCATCTCGAATAAGGCCGCCAATCACCACTGTCGAGCCGCTGTTCATAGAAACGATTGTCTCAGCCTCTCGTTTAGCCGTGGTAGGAGTATCTACGGAAACGGTGGTAACATCTTCGATAAGCTTCGTGAACTCACTTTTAATTTCAAGCCTTATAAGCCCACCCTGACTGATGTGGGGAGTTATCTCCATAGTAATACCTACATCTTTGTATTCGAATGTTTTTATTACTGTCGGTGTAAGAGGGTCCCCTTCGGTAATTTTAGATTGCGTAACAAAAGCCCTGCTTTCACCGACGATTATCTTGGCCTTATTGTGGTTTGAGGTCAGGATATGCGGTGTCGAAAGAATGTTAACTCCGGACTGCTTTTCCAAAGCGTGCAGCATACTTCCAATTCTTACACCTGTGCCGCTTCCTCTCCACAGTCCAACCGCCAGTCCTTCAAGGGTTCCACTGGCAAAATCCACACGAGGACCAAAATTAGTTGCTGCGAAACCTCGGGTACTGCCGTCCACCGACTGATCAAGCGTTGCCCAGTCAACGCCGATTTTCCTTAGGCCGTCCTCGCCGACTTCCATAATGAGCATCTCAACGAAAACCTGCTCACGGAAAATATCGAGCTTATCGATAATTTCGGCAAGAACCTCGAAGTCCTGCGCCGAAGCGGCAATAATTAACGCATTCGTACCTTCATCAGCAGTAACGTGGACCTGCTGGGTGGCTTCGAGCGCACCGGCGATTTGTAAATTCGACAGTGCTGCTGTCAGGGATTTTGCAACTTCTACGGCCTGACCGTTCTTAAGGTAAACCACGTGAACGTTGTTAGTGCCTATCGGACGTTGAATATCAAGCTGACTTATCAGCCCATCAATCGTGTCTGTGTCCTGGGCATTGGCAACAACAATAAGAGAATTCGTTCTTGCATCAGGCAGAATTTTTATACCTGTCTCAATCTGCGGAGTATTTCGGCTTCGCCCGGCCTGTGAAGAAGCTGATTTGTGTTTTTCCATTATCCGGGTTATATGCTCACTGAGGACTTGTGCAGAAGCATATTCCAGGCCGAACACCGTAACCTGCTCTTGAGAGCCTGTTACATCAAGCTTTTGAATAATAGTGGCAATATGATGTATATTCGAACTGGTATCCGTAATAACAATCGAATTTGTTCTGGGATATATCGCCATCTGTGAGCCCGTAGCCAAAAACGGCTGCACTATTTGACTGACCTCTGCCGCATCTGCATAGCTCAACGGTAAAATCTGGGTAATAATAGAATCGCTTTTAGGAATTTCCACAGGATTACTGCCAACACGAACCTGTAGGTTGCGTTTTGCAGCATCCGCTCTTGGGACTATCTTGACAAGGTTTTCGGCAGGCACAGCCGCATATCCCCGCACCTCCAAAATCGATTCCAAATACCCATAGAGTTCGCCCAGGCGTATCTTCGTAGGTGACATCAGCGTAACAGTGCCGCGGACATTTTCATCCACCACAAAATTAATACCGGTTATATCTCCAATGGTTTTGAGAACCGTCCGAATATCAACCTGCTCAAAGTTCACGGATATAAGCTCATCAGCCATACCAGGTTGATCAAGTACCGGCATATTTACCAAGTGTGGGCGTTCTTGTGAAAACAACTGCTCTGAAGCCATATCCGGCCCGTTGTTTTGAGCCAGGTGTTCTCCGAAGGAATAAACCTGTGTCTTTACTGCAGGCGGGGTGTTTTCCATAACGTCAATGGCAAGCTTCGGACTATATCCTGAGTCTCCGGTGATATTGCCGCTTGTTTTAGTCTGCGGAAAATCCGTCAAAACCCCTGACTTGTTATTGACAGCATAATTAGTATCAATTTTGTTTAGTTGCTCAATCTGCCTGGCAACAATATTTTCGGAACGAACGTTTTCATTCGGCCGCATAATCTCCTCTTGCCGGGGCTGAACTGTAACAGGTGTGGAATCCGACTCGCAGCCTGCAAAATCAATGCAAAACATACATATTAAACAAAGAAAGTTTTTTAATAGCTTATTTGCTATTTGCTCATTCGTTTTTAATCTTTTTAATACCATCTCTTCCGCCTGTTCTATTTTCCTAATGACTTACGGCAAAGTAAGTGATAGCTTCTTAGTTTCGCCATCGCTTAACAGATCCATATTCACAGTAGCCTCTGACCGTGCTTTTTTAAAAACCTGGAAAGCCTTCTGCTTGCTGGTCAATCGATGTCCATTAACCCGGCGAATAATGTCACCTTCCTTTAAGCCGAAAGCCTTTGCCATCGGTATTGTGTCTAAATTGGATATCTTAAGTCCTTCGACCTGGTCATCAACAAGATAAGGCTCAATGGTCGCGTTGGTTAATATCGTCTCCAAAAGTGTTATTTTCGTTGGAGTCTCGTCGAAGGACTGTTTAACCGGCAAAACAGGACTCTCAGATTCGCCGGTTTCGCTAACAGCGGCCCGCGAAAGCATCTGTGTATTATTTTTATTATCTCTTCCGGTCCTGTTCAGTATCAACATTTTTCTTTGTCCGTTATGAAGTAGAATGACGGCATTCTCTTCTATGCTCTTAATACGAGCGTCCCCTATGTTCTGTCCTGTTTTGTACATGCCCAGCAGCTTAGTTTTAGTATTTATTATGATCGCACGAGAAACCGCCGTATTGCCACAAACGGTCCCGAGCAATTCCAGGCTGAGCTCCTCCTCCGCTAACTTAATCACACCATCAAACTTTTTTACCTGTAAGGATTTGTTTTCCATATCCGATGAATCTGCACCACCAAATATATTTTTTGCGGCGATAACTGAATAGTCTTTGACCGCAGTCTGGGCCGGATTTTCAGCCCTGTTGGCACTTATATTTTCAGTACCAACTGCTGAGACCGGAGTAAAAATCCCTGCCGGGTGCTGTGGCATTATCACCATCCTGATAATCACAAAAGAAAGCACCAGAACAAGAGCTAACTTAAATGCTAACAAAACCTTACGAATATACAATTTACCACCGTCCTTCTCTATAAACGCACCTTCTCTAACCTCTAAAATTTATCGTCTTATATCCGGCTGCACTTAACCCAGAGACCCTCGCGTTATACCCTTCGCACGCTGTTAATAAGCAGCTCATTCAAAAATCTCTTTTATGGGGCTATACAGATAGCAGGATATTGCTCTACACAGAAGATAATTGCTCTGTACCTGCGTTTTGGCCTAACGCTGCTGGCATTTCACACAAGTGGGTATTGGCCCGCCCCGGAAATAAAATCACTGTAAGTAACGAACTGGTCCGAATAAATAAATAAGCCCTATATACCGCTGTTGTGTTATACCAAAAGCATTACTCAGTCCCCTCGCCGGATCATTTTTATATATATCTTCTTCAGCTCTCGTTTTACTTCTGTCATAAGGAATTCCCCGATACGAAAAAGAGTAGTTCGCCTGATAGTAAAAACAGGTTCTACACCGATTTACAGTCGCTTAACATTTGTTAATATAGGACTACGGTTTCGCAGTACTGTAAACATGGAAAATATAGAGAGTGGAAACAACATTCATCAACCTCCTTCAGGCTGGGCTTGGCAGTTCAGACGATATTGGGCTGGCAAGCCTGGCAGAAAAAAACGCGGCGATAAAGAGCTGCGATTAATATATTGATTAATCATACATGTATTGTGGTTTTCAGCAGCTCCGCCGGGTATGACAGCATGCAAACAGCAAAAGGATTGAAATAAGGTTTTTTATCGGACTTTCGACAAAAAAACATTGGTGCTGTCCATACACAGGACCATACTCTCCGTAATGGAAAATATTTTTCCTTAACTTTCTGTTTTTCCCTTTTTTTTCTGGACATTCGGCTCGGAATTTGATATAATAATATACAATAAAGATGTTCCTCAAGGGGGGGGAGCTTATCCATTATTATCTTAACGATGTGCTGTTAGTTTATTCGAGACAATTCAAAAGAAAATGGGGGAGAAATATTAACTTTTACGGTATCCGCAAGCTTGGCCTGGCAACACATGAGTACAGGCCCTGTAGGCCGACTGTCAAATTACAAAAGTCAGCATAATATTATATTTTTGCTTTTTTGTCGGGTGTGCTGAAGTAATAAAGTCAGAGGGGAATGAAAAGAAGTGAAGAAGAAGTTTATAACAATTTTTGTATTCATAGCATTGATGCTGTCAATCAACAGCCCAGCTGATGCAAGCATTACAATTATGGACATGGTTGATTCGTCCGATGGCCAGGCAAACACATATTTCAGCAGTATTCCAACCGATACCGACAGCTCCCGGCCATCCTCAACGGATACCTATCGTTGGTGGAATGAAGACTGGGGCTGGACACATACCTTTAGCCCGCCCGGTCCAACGCCTTCGGCGATAATTTCTGCAACATTGGAAATCAGGGCATGGGATGTGGACATTCCTTCTGAAATAAATATCATATTTGGCAGCAGCCCCAGCGGCACAAACATAGGAACTCTTCAGGGCGGCGATGATATATGGGCAACAAGCATCCTGTCCCTCTCCCCCGATTTATTTGCCGATTTGATGGATGGGAATATTGATATATGGATGGATATCGATTCTTCGAACACTTATAACATGGACATGTGGGCGGTAACATTGGAATCATCCAAGCTTACAGTTACTTACAATCCGATACCTGCTCCCGGCGCTGTTTTGTTAAGCAGCATTGGTGTTGGCTTTGTCGGCTGGCTCAGAAGAAGAAAAACACTGTAAAAATAAGTCAATCAAACCTAAGGCAAAAGGGCAAAGCTATACAATCTCGCCTTTTTGTTCAAGTTTTGATAAGTTATTTCTACTTTAAATTCGATTTTCGGCCCTACTACGGCCAGTAAAATAAATTACACCATGCCTGTCAAGGTCATCTGCACGAAATTTCACAAATCTTAGCTTAAACGGCTTTAGAGCCCCAAAAAAGGGGCTTTTCGACTATTTGTCCTCTCCTAAAACCCCATAATTCCAACGACAAACTCATCTATCAAAGGTGACATTACTATAAAAAAAGGAGATTTTCTCAAAAATGATATTTTTTTCTGGACATAAGTCATGGTACTTGATAGAATAATAGCCTATAAGGACAATCCTCTTTGGAGGAGGATTATCACGTTTATTATAGTACGTTACTTTGCTTGGTTGATAGTGCGCTAATCTCCAAAATAGTAAAGGAGCGAGGAGTGAGGTCAGGAAAGAATAGCATATTTCTGATTATTTTTGTGTCGCTTATCGCGGCCACGACCGTGAGCGCTGCACCAGCAATCACCTGCCCAGCTCCAAAAACACACATCCTCGAAATACCTGGAAAAAGCAACATTACCGAAATTTACAATTGCGCCATGGCGGCTATCGGCACAGATATTGTAATCCCGCCCGCCGAGTTCACAAACTCGTCATCCGCCGGCGCCGGGACCTTCAATCCTAACACAACGGTTTTTATAGTCCTAACTGGATTCCTCTGTGTTTCATTGGTAATTGACCGCAAACTCTGGCTGGCAACTTTGACTGCTCCGCAGCAGCCTGGTCAAAGTGGATTGTATTCTATCCCACAATCAACTGGAATACCGGCCGGAATTATAACTTTCCCATCCTATATTAGCACGCACGATACAAACCGACAGAAACACAATATTCAACACGCAATATGCATTACGAATGCAGTTCTTAAATTCGCTATAAAGCACTTTTCATCCTTACACAAACCCGCATTGATATGTATGGCTTTGAGTTATGAGCAGAACAAATCTTTTTCACCAGCTTTTATTTTTGTTCGATTAGCTCGCGGCCCGCCTATCCTGACCTGAGAACTAATATTAACCTTCATTTCGTAAAGGGGTACTAGCGCGCTACTCCTTTAGGCAGTAAGGTTGATATGCTTCTTATTTGTGACCCTCCACGTACAAAATAAAGAAGAATATTGGAGTAAACGAATAGTAAAGGAGAAATGAAAAAAAATATGTATTTCCAAAAAACATGAAATTGAATTTAACGAATCTCATTTTTCACAATGATAAGTGAGAGGAGGAGTTGAACTGATGAAAAAGAAATTAATGATATTATGTATAGCATTGAGTTTGGCACTTGCGGCGCCATCATTCGCAGCGCCCACTATTATTGATCTCGATGGGGATGAGTTCACAGGTGTAAGTGGAAATTATACTTATACTACCCCCCCCCTCGGCTCGATCAAATTTGACGGAGAAATAATGACCCCAGGTCTATGGGTAGATACTGAAATGGTAACCGCCGGGTCCACTGGAAACGTATTCGACGTCATTGCTGCGAATACATGGGTCACATTGACTTTTGATTTCTCCGATGGATTTCAAGTCACGGACGTATCATTCATATACGGTGGTAACGCTGATCGCATTATCATCGAGGCCTGGGATGATAGCTCTATCCCCATTATGCTTGCTTCACTTGACGCATCCACAGGCAATGGAGCTTCCGCCGGCCCGGTAACTTGGTATGCCGGTTCTGGAAACTCTATCAAAACCCTTAGATGGAAAGACCCAGGCGGCAGCAACCCCGAATTATTGTACAATTTCGCAGCATTGGATAACATCAGCATTACAGTTATTCCTGCTCCTGGTGCTATTCTGTTAGGTAGTATTGGTGTAGGTTTTGTCGGCTGGCTCAGAAGAAGAAGGACACTGTAACAAGACGTAAACACTAAAATCGATAAGGGCGAAGCTATATACTTCGCCCTTATTTTTTTGCTCTTGTTAATAATGAAATTTTTGATTTATCGGCGATAAGGTTCGATATTCAAACAAGTGAAGGTTGACGCCAGTTTCCAATGCTATCCCACCAAACACCAATGTAATCAACAACAGGCTTATTCCTTTCTTTAGCTAAGTCTATCGCCATATCGCGAAGCTCACTCATACAGCTTAGCCCCCCAATTTGCCATGCTTGTACGCCTATTCCAACGGCCTCACATTCTATCTTCTTGAAGTCAATCTCATCATCAGCCAACATTCCTGCTAATATTTCAGCCTTCGGTTTTAACACTTCCCGCCATTGCTGACGCTGCTGTTCTTCTTTTACAAATACATCTTTTAACAAACTCTCATGGCTCTCTTGCCTTGTTTGCCGCAGAGCTTTAGCCCGGGCAATCCGCTGTGATCGATGCCTTCGGCTCACAGAGGGCAAGAGCATCTCCAGCAACCCGATTAAAGGGTCAACAATCACCCATACCAAAAACGTCATCCCCAATGTTCCTAATGCAACCCCCGATGCGAATTGGCCAACTGTACTGATGCCTATCATTCCGAGGCAACCCGCAAATCCGCCCAAAAGAGGCGTTATCACATAAAATACCCTATAATAACTCGTGCTGGTAAGTTGGTGTTCTATTTGCACCTTTTGGCTGCTGCTAATCCCTCTGAAAATTGCAAATAAATACAGACTAATTAATATCAGAGCTATTAACAAACCGTGCCCGGACAGAGAAAATACAATCCACCAACGAACACCCGCCTGCCTTAACGTTAAAATTAAAATATAAACGATGCAAATGATGAACCAGACTGTGCTGGTTAGATGAATTAACTGCAATGTCCTCTGTCTGGACATGATTATATGTCCCCTCACAACCCTGCCCGCCTTATCAACTTCTTATATAAGTACTGTTGCTTGAAAACTTATCAATACCTTTGGCCGCCGTAGTACCCTGTGCCCTGGTAACCTCCGGTTGCGGCTCTCTCAGCCATATAAGCCCCGGACAATGCCCGGCCAAGCGGCGTAATGAACTCTTCGAGCTTCATTGCTATAGCAGCTAATATCGTAGGCGGCACAAAAACTACATCGTCTTCCTGCAATAACACATCTTTACTCATTTCGCCATGAGCGCCCATGCGGTCCCAATTCACTTCAAAAATTTTGGCCTTAACATTTTCATCTCTCGACGGTCTAATTACCTGGATACGGTCCACCCAGGCCAGATTAGTGGGTTGTGCATAAGCAAGAGCACTGAATAGTGTATCACGGCCGGAATAGACTTTCGGTCCGGGGCGTGAAACCTGCCCCAATACATAAAACTTTTTGCTCTGGTATGTAATAATACGAATATTTACAGGATTATCACCTTCTAATTTATAAAGCTCTAAAACCTTACCTCGCAGGATATTTGCAAGTTGTTCAGGGGTTCTGCCCGCAGCTTCTATCTCGCCAATATCTTCAAAACCTATCTTGCCATCCGGGCGAATCAGCTGCGCCTGCCCGTTTATCTCAGGCACCTCGGAACAGTGCACCACAATCTGATCCGGCGGCTGCAAAATATAATTTTCAGATGTAACATCGACCTTATGCGGCATCAGATAAGCGTCTATGTCTGCCGGATGAGATGAAAAACAACCTGTTAGACTAATCGTAATTAGAGAGACAATAATCATTGATAGTAAACGTAAGCATTTCACTGTTATTCTCCTTAAAATCTTTGTATTATCGGGTTTTTCGCATTCACCTTTTTCATATGAAAACTAATATCGGAAGATATTATAATTAATATCACCTTTTTTCTAATATTTTCTCAAATTTCTCTCAGGTTAATATGTGCTGTCTATAGAACTTACTAATTTTTTCCGTCAAACTGATTGACAGCATATATTGTAAGTTGTTATGCTATTACCCGCTTATAAATGCTGGCGGCGTAGCTCAGTTGGTTAGAGCATGGGATTCATAAGCCCAGGGTCGTTGGTTCGAATCCAACCGCCGCTATTAGATCGAAATAGAAAACGGCAAATTATTTTGCCCCCATCGTCTAGTGGCCTAGGATATCAGGTTCTCATCCTGGAGACAGGGGTTCGACTCCCCTTGGGGGTACTTTTTTATCAGCCAAGATTGCGGTTTTTAGCATGTCTTGGCTGTTTTTATTTCTATGTTCGTATAGAAGCTGTTTGAAAACTCAATTTCCACAACGAACGGCTGCAATTCAATAATTTGAGCTTCATCCGGTTAACGATTAGGCGCTCCGCTTGAAATTGGCTTTGTTTGGATTTGTTTTGGCTTTATTTGTCTGAATTTACCAAATGTCCAATTACTCGTATTTATTTGTCATAAAAGAGCTTAGGTTAAATTTCGCCTACTTGACATTGGGTAGGGGTATAGTTTTGGATTTTCGAGAGACAAGGCTACGAGGGATGGGAGGGGAATTTTGTGGTTTTTTG
Source organism: Planctomycetota bacterium (assembly GCA_014384025.1). Lineage (GTDB taxonomy): Bacteria > Planctomycetota > Phycisphaerae > Sedimentisphaerales > Anaerobacaceae > NIOZ-UU13. The sequence continues at coordinate 42,327 of JACNGQ010000425.1, forward strand.
TTGCTTTCATTTCCACCCTCTGTATATAATTACATTTGCAATACGAAGGTGGGTATGTGCGGAAACCAAACCGAATCCTCTGACAAATACAATCAATGCCGCGATTCTGTTGTTTCGTGCATTTGAGAGATATTCTTTAAGTGGCTTATACACAGGCCAAGGAGAAGAATCAGTGAGTAAAGGCACAGTAAAATGGTTCAGTTCAAGAAAGGGATTTGGTTTTATTGTCCCGGATGGTGAGAGCGAAGAATTGTTTGTCCACCGCTCAGAGATCAAGATGGACGGCTACGCTACTCTTGATGAAGGGCAGAGGGTGGAATTTGAGATTGAGCAGGGTGAAAAAGGCCCACATGTGACTCATGTAATCCCCGTCACAAGTTAAATAAAAAGAACTTCACATCCCTGCGGATTATCTCGCTTTTCCCTTTCCTTCCGCACCGCAGGTGCTTTTATATTGTTAGGCTGTTGTTGGCTCACTTTCGGCTGATTCTGTATTATCTACCCCTGCTATATACTGACCTCTTCTTGGTGGTTCTATGTTACCCCCATTTTCGACGTACTGACCTCTTCGTTGCTGCTCTTCATATACTTCCTCTTGAAATTTCTGGATAGCTGTTTTTTGTAGATCTTCCGGAACCTGAGGTTTTTCTTCGGTACTCATAATTCATCACCTTCATAAGTAAATACATTTAACTTTTCATAACAGTCTATCGGCGTGTTCAGGCAGGGACTTTGGCCTTTTGTTAACCAGATTGAGGATTTACGAGGTCTATATCGGGGATTATCCCACTGTGTTTTATCTGTGCAATAGTTTATTATGTGGTTATCTGCAACGTGGGCTGAGAACATGGAAGTTTAAGGCCTTATACAACTTTGTTAAAGCTCCTGCTCTCACTTAAAGCCACTATGTAGCAGAGGCTTTTTTATTTGTTAATGATTGAACTCGCATATAGACAATAGTGTCGCTGAGCAGACATAAAAGTGAAGTCACAGTGTAATAAAAGGAGTTACCGGTGCTCAAAGCAAGAGACATTATGATTAAAAATGTAGTTAGTGTGAAAAAAGACACCCCGATATTTGAGGCGGCAAAGCTCCTGGTGGAACATAACATCTCGGGTCTGCCGGTAGTGGAAGATGATATGACCCTGGCAGGAATTCTTTCAGAAAAAGATGTCGTAGATTTATTCTACGAAAGTAAAAATGCGGAGAAAAAGACAGTTAATGACTATATGACAGAGCCGGCGGTTCATTTTGATGAAAATAGTGATCTTGCGAATATCTGTGACTTTTTGCAAAAGAACATATTTCGAAGAGTCCCGGTCACATCAAATGGCAAGCTCATAGGCATAATCAGTGTAAAGGATGTCCTCAACGCTGTCCTTCAGCTAAGGCAGGAAAAAGTAGGCAGCACAGATTAAGAGATGACACTCGTCATAGAATTTGTCGGTTGATTACGAAGACACAGAATATTTTAAGAGTAATTGCAGAATAAAAACTACGGAGCTGTGAGCATCCGCTTGCGGCCCTTTTTTCGTTAACTCAGCCAATCCATATACAACCCCTCATCTCAATTTAAAGCGCTCAAGAGTTCATTTAAGTTACGAACTTGTCTTGAGGGGTGTTTTTTATTGCCTATTGATTATTTACTATTGACTATTGTTTTAAACTGATAATTATCAGAGGTCAGCGAAAACATGTTCGATTTAATTGAGTCGGCAGAAAAGAATTTGCTTTGCGATGAAATAACCGTGTATAAAAAATAATTAGAATCTTGTAATGCGATTAAGTATAATCACTTCATTTGCACAAGCAGCGATGCTGTATGTCAATCATAGTTGGTAGAAACCATTGATATTGAGTAATGATATAGACAATAATTTTATGAAGCTTGCCATCCAGCAGGCCCAGATAGCCGAGGAAAACGGCGATGTTCCTATCGGTGCGGTTATTGTCTATAAAAACCAGATAATCGGTAAGGCATATAATCAGCGAGAGCAGCTCAAAGACCCAACCGCCCATGCAGAGATTATCGCCCTGACACAGGCGGCGTCTTTTATCGAAAGCTGGCGATTGCATGACTGCACAATATATGTCACTCTGGAGCCGTGCCCTATGTGCGCAGGAGCTTTAGTTCTTGCAAGGATGGACAGGCTCGTTTACGGCTGCGATGACCCGAAAGCAGGTGCGTGCAAAAGCCTGTATAATATTGTTCAGGATGAAAGGTTCAACCACAGACTTGAAGTTACCGGCGGTGTATTAGCCGAGGAATGCAGCAGGTTACTCCAGAAATTTTTTCAACGCCGCAGATACGAAAATAATCAGCAGTCATAAGATGGCCTTTAATCCATAAGGATATAACTTTACACCATGTCAATAGATTTAGCCGGGAGTCTTTTTCGCTTGTTTCCAGAACACGAGTATGAGAGCACCGAGCACCAGACAGCTTAAAGAATCACCCATGAACCACCAAAAAGCCATTTTTGTTAGCAGCCCGGCTATCGCACAGACCACGCCGACAAACACTGCACCCAAACCCGAGAACGGCACCATTATTCCGTATCTCAGAGGGTCCAAAGCCAGAATTATAAAAAATATCCCCACTCCAGCGTACGTGCCTGACCCCACACGAACCGCATAACTGAACTGCGGCAAATTCGGAACCGATTCAATCCCAAATAATTTGGCAATGGACTGCCATGACGAAACAGGTAAGACCATTCCAAACAGCGATAGCAGACAACCAATACCGGCTATCCACAGACAAATTTTTAATGCACGCATATTACTGCCCTTTCAATAAATAATAGACTTCTTGTCACTTGTTTTTCACAGTCTCGTTCAGTTCAGCGATGCGAAGCTCCAGCCTTTTTATTTCCCGGCTGGTATTGATTTTGTAGAGCATTTGCCAGTACTTGGCTTTACTGAAAATACAAAATTGTATACAGCAGACAAAGATGGCGGCATACATAATCTGGTATTGGGTCTGGTCTGTCTTGAAGAATTTAATGCCGCAAAAGACAGCCCCAACTATAAAAGGCAAGGAGTATGCGCCGTGGACAATCATGCTTGGGACCATTTTCTGGCTGTAGAGCTGCCCTACCATCGACAATAATGTATCTTCTCTCGATTCATCGTAGGTACCATCGATTATCTTTTTGATTTCTTCTTCGTTCATATTTTTATTCCTTAACATTTTTATTCAATATATTTTTGGTAAAGTTTTTTCAGTTCTTTTCTTGCTTTGTGAAGCCGTGATTTAACGGTCCCTTTTGGAACCTTGAGAGCTACACTAATTTCTGAGATGTTAAGCTGTTCGAAGTAATATAAGGTGAGAACAACTTTTTTTTCCATATTTAATTTTTCCAGCAGCTCTTTAACGCCTGTGTCTTTTTTCCGGCTTGCTTGTTGTTCTTCAATTTCATCTATGCTGGTGTGCTTTACAGCTTTACTTTTTCTTATCCAGTCGATTGATTTATTTGTTGTTATTTTATATGCCCAGGCCTTGAAATTGGCCGGATCGCGTAATTTTCTTACACCTTTTATGATGCTCAGCCAGCTATCCTGCGTTATATCCCACGAGGCCTCGAAATTTCCAGTCAGCTTATATGCATATTGCCAGAGACGCTTCTGCCAGCGTGAGACTAATATTTCCATGGCCTTAACACTGCCGGCCTGGCAATCCAATACTAATATTTCGTCAACAAGTTGTTCAACCGATCTGTCCACTCTATCTACCTTAGTCTGTCTCGGCCGCCGCGCGGTTCACTCTTTTCTACAAATTCCATAATAATTCCGCGTTTCTATGGTTATTTGTAATTGCATAGGCCTCATTTTTCCGCTATATATATTGATTACAAAATTAGAACAATCAAAATCTTATATTGAAATAAAAAACTCAAGTACAAAATAACCAATATTAAAAGCCATTGGAGAGGTGTCGGAGTGGCTGATCGAGCAGCCTTGGAAAGGCTGTGTAGGGCTTGTCCCTACCGCGGGTTCGAATCCCGCCCTCTCCGTTTATTTTGGGTCGGCCAGAAAGGAGCTGTAGAATGACACGGAGACATCAAACAAGCAGGCTGCAAACGGTTATTCTTGTGCTGGGGGCATTAGTCTTTGCGGGCTGTGCCGCTGAGTCGGGCAAAACAAATGATGCCTTTACCTCTGGAGGTAAGAACCGAATACGCCTCGAACACGTTGCAATCAATGTCGAGGATCCCGCCGCGATGGCAAGGTGGTATAGAGATAATTTGGGTATGAAGATTGTCAGGGAAGGCCCGCCGCCGGCTAATATGCGCTTTATCTCCGACTCCGGCGGGAACATGATGCTGGAGCTTTACAATAATCCGCCGGATGAAGTACCGGATTATCCGGCGATGAATCCTCTGTCTCTTCATATTGCCTTTATGGTTGACGATGTAAAAGCAATTACCAAAAAGCTGATTGGGGCCGGGGCAACAATTGCTGTGGAGATGAACACTACGGATGCAGGTGACGAATTAATTATTCTGCGCGATCCATGGGGTGTTCCAATACAGTTTCTTAAGCGGGCCAAGCCGATGTTACCGCACAAATAGATAATACGAATTCGAAGGCCAGAGTTTAAAGCTCTTTACTGTGATATTTTATACACTTGCTAAGGATAGCTAACAATGGCAGAAACAGAAGCCGGCGAAAAAAGAACCATCCGCAGGGGACCTTATCCGGAACTGACGCTGACCTCTGTTCTTGTCGGTTATGTTCTCGGTGTTCTCATTACTATCAGTATGGGCTACGCCTGCCTGATTCTGGGATTCTCACATGAGGGCTCGGAACTGGCCGCCATCCTGGGCTTTGGCGTGCTCAGGGGTATTCTCCGCCGGAACAGTATTATCGAAAACAACATAAGCCAGACCGTCGCCAGCAGTGTGAACGGCGCCTCGGCGGGCGTCATGTTTTCCGTGCCCGCACTGTTCATTTTGGGGGAAACCGATTTTAATCCCTATCTTATGGTCTTTGGGTGCATCGCCGGGGGAATTCTTGGCATAGCCTTTATCATCCCGTTGCGTAAGCAGATGATTGATTTCGAACGACTAACTTATCCAGGCGGAGTTGCCGTAGCAACCGTTCTCAAATCACCCGGGGCCGGTGTTCACAAAGCAATACTCCTTATGATTGGGATCGCCCTGAGCGGCACAATGAGCTTCATCAGCAATGTGACAAAGTTCGAGAACTGGGCATTAGGCCAGCATCTCGGTATGCCGAACTACATGAACGGCATCTGGTTCGTTTCGTTGTTGACTATTGGAATCGCTTTTATCGCAGGTAAGGGCGGGCTTTGTTTTGTGATCGGGGGTTATGCCTGCTATTGGGTTCTAGCGCCGATTCTGGCGAGGATGAACCTGCTGCCTTCGCCTGAACAACTGCAGGAACTTGGGCAGACGATGCCGGGGTATTTACGGATTGCGCTGTTCAGGCCCGTCGGAATCGGAATGTTAGTCGGCGGCGCATTGACTGGAATTGTACTGGCGCTTCCCTTGATTATCAGTGCAATCCGGAGCATGCAATCGGCAGCTAAAACCGGTGCCGCAATGTCGAAGGATGAGATGCCAATCAAACTGCTCTATGTAGGCATAATCGGAGCGGTCATCGTTTTGGGCGTCGTTGCGGTTACATCCGTAGAAGAGATGGGTATTGTTCGGGGCATTGTTATGGCCGTGCTTGGTACGATTTGGATCTGGATGGCAGGTGTGATTCTCTCAGAGTGCATCGGTAGGACGAACTGGTCGCCCATGAGCGGTATGACCCTGATTGCCGTGACGATTCTCATAGTGATTACAAGAGGTTTGGGTGACAGAGCGGCCATTATATCGTCGGTAATGGTCGGCGCCGCCACCTGCATGGCGATGTCGCAGGCGACAGACCTGATGCTTGATTTGAAAACAGGCTATCTGGTTGGCGCTATTCCAAGAAGACAGCAGATGGGACAGTTTCTTGCAACATGGCTTGGTCCGATTCTGATGATAGGCCTCTTGTTCGTGCTTCATAAAGCATACGGCCTTGGCAGTGAAAAATTACCGGCGCCACAAGGGACAGTGCTGGCGAGCATGATGAAGGGAATTCTCGAAGGTAATGTCCCTGTTTACAAGTATCTGGCCGGCGCTGGCCTGGGTGCGCTGCTCAGTACAACAGGTATCGGCGGACTCGGTATTCAGGTGGGTCTTGGATTCTATCTGCCGTTCAGTATTGTTCTGACATATACCATCGGCACAATTCTTCGGATTGCCAGCGATAAAATAAAGGGGCAGCACTTTAGCGAGCAGGTTGGTATCCCCATCGCGGCTGGATTGATTATTGGCGAGGGGATTGTTGGGGTTGGTTTTGCCATCTACTACATTATCTCAGGAATGCAGGGGGGGTAGGGATTAGCTATGAAATTAATTGGCTTTCTATTGGTTACAGTTGGTTTCATCGCAGCGGCTTTGGCGGCGGTTGTCGATGAAAGTGTCGTCAGATGGTTGTGGTATATACCGGCGCTTGGACTCGGTGTGGCGGGAGTTATTACAATCAGGATTGATATTGCACGACACAGTAAAACGGAGCATCATGTTGCTTCCAGGATTGAAACTGTAGAAAGCAGCCTTGAAAAAATAGCAACCAATATCAACAAACTCAATACCGACAAGCACTCGATTAATACATACGATATGCGCCACCGGATCGATGAACTATTCGTTGATGATCTTGCTATGTTTGTTGATGCCCGCAAAAGCATCGCCCATCGTTACGGTCTCGCCGCATACGGTGAGGTAATGAGCACTTTCGCCGCCGGGGAGCGGTACCTCAACCGCGTATGGTCGGCCTCAGCCGACGGATATATAGATGAAGTTAACGCCTATCTGGAAAAAGCCAAAGAGCAATTCGTCGATAGTCTTGAGAAAATCCGCCAGCTAAAAACAAATCCCGATTTGCAAACTTCAACTTTCTCATAATCAAAGGAGGAGTCATTATGAAACGCTGTTCTAAACGACAGTCCGTCTTCGTCGTCCAATTGGTATTATTTTTTGTCGTATCATCGCTTTTTGCCGACGAAGGTGCATTGACAAGCAAGACAATCGATAAATTTCAGTCATCTTTTGAAATGGATACACATACCAGGGCGATGTATAATTCCATCACGAACAACGATATCAGCAGTCTTGCCCTGAACCGGGAAGTACTGCGCCGGCACAATGAAATTTTCAGCCATAAAATCGAAACGAAAGGCATCACGAATCAGAAAAAAAGCGGCCGGTGCTGGCTTTTCGCCGGGCTTAACATCCTGCGACCGAAAGTAATCGAAAACAACGACCTCGAAAGCTTCGAGTTCTCACAAAACTATCTCGCCTTCTGGGACAAACTCGAAAAAGCAAATTGCTTCCTCGAAAACATCATTGGATTCGCAGACCGTGACATCCTCAACCGTGAAATGGAGTTCCTCCTTCGCACGCCCATCCCCGACGGAGGCTACTGGGAAAACGTCGTCAACCTCGTGGAAAAATACGGCGCCGTTCCCCAGGAAATTATGCCCGAGACAAACAGCTCCGGAAATACAAGCATGATGAACAACCTTATCAGCAGAAAGCTCCGCGCAGACGCCGTAAAACTCCGAAATATGCATAAACAAAAAAAGTCACTCAAGAAAATTCGCACGGAAAAAACGGAGATGCTCGCCCATGTTTATAAAATGCTTGTGCTGAACCTCGGTCAGCCGCCAAGTGAGTTCCAGTGGCGATTCGAAGACGCCAATTCCGTTGTAAGTAAAATCCGCACTTACAGCCCGAAGAGCTTTTATAAGGAATTCGTTGGTGTCGATTTGGGGCAATACGTGGACATCTTTAACGACCCTTCAAAAGAATACGGAAAACATTACAGCATTAATCTTACAAGAAATGTCCGTGACGGTGACGATGCCCACTTTGCAAACGTCAAAATGCAAATCCTCAAAGACATCGCCGTCAAGGCTGTTCTCGACGACGAACCAATCTGGTTCGCCTGTGATGTCGGTAAAGACCAGAGCAGGGAACATGGGATAATGTCCATGGGAATGTTCGATTATGATTCTATTTACCTGACCGATATGGCCATGACCAAGGCCCAGCGTTCACTGTTCCGTGAAAGCGTCCCCAACCATGCTATGGTCTTTATCGGCGTCGATATGCAAAAAGACAAACCTGCAAAGTGGCTTGTTGAAAACAGTTGGGGAGACGACAAGGGCAGCAAAGGCCTCTGGACCATTTACGATTCATGGTTCGACACCAACGTTTACAGCATCATCGTAAAGAAAAAATATGTCCCCGAAGATATCCTGAATATTTACAAACAATCCGCTATAAAGCTGCCCCCCTGGGACCCGATATATTCTTTCGTGCAGTAGTGCTGCAAACGGATAGTGCACTTGCCTCTATGGCTCGTTGTTTTTCCGGTCACGCAATATAACGATTGGCACTCAGGCATACAAGGCGTATAGATGACAAAAAAGAAAATTCTGTATGTCAGTGGTTCGATAGGATTAGGGCATGTCACCCGAGATTTAGCAATAGCCCGGCAATTGCGAAGACAATGCCCTGAAGCAGAGTTATCCTGGCTGGCTTGCCATCCTGCAACCTTATTGCTCAAGGAAGCAGGCGAAAAGCTTCTTCCAGAAGCCGACATATATGCCAACGCCAATATTCACGCCGAAAATATCGCTAAAGGCTTTGAGATGAGCACCTTGAAGTACGCCTTACACGAAAGCAAAGTCCTTAAACACAACAGAAAAATCTACAAGAAAATATTCAATAGGGAAAAATACGATCTGGTTATAAGTGATGAGGCCTATGATCTTATCACAGCTCTGGCGATGAAATTCATCCGATTAGAAGCCCCATTTGTGATGATCTATGATTTCCTCGGCATGGACTCGGTAACAAAGAATCCCTTTGAGAAGTTACTTGTGAATATCACCAACCTTATCTGGACAAAGTGGGACCACAAACTGTTTTCCGGCTCGAAAAATCTGGCTCTTTTCGCAGGTGAGATTGAAGATATTCCTGATAACAAACTTGCTTTTCTTCACTTAAACCGTCGTGACCACGCCAAAGAATTCTACAAGTTCACAGGTTATGTTTTGCCATTCGACCCGACAGAATATACTGACAAAACAAAAATCAGAACAAAGTTAGGCTATGGTCCGGAGCCCCTGGTTGTCTGCTCTATCGGCGGGACATCTATCGGCAAAGATCTTCTGGAACTTTGCGGAGAGGCTTATAAGATTATAAAGCAGAAAGTTCCTGATTTACACATGGTTCTGATATGTGGTCCCCGCCTTGCGGCCGATGAACTGAAAGTTCCGGAGGAGATTGAAGTCAAAGGGTATGTTCCAGCTCTTTATGAGCACTTCGCCGCGAGCGATTTGGCTATTGTTCAGGGAGGTGGTACTACCACGATTGAATTAACCGCGTTAAACAGACCATTTCTTTATTTTCCCCTGGCGATGCACTGCGAACAGCAGATACACGTCGCAGGGCGATTAGCCAGACATCAGGCTGGTATCAAGATGGTATATGCCCACACTACTCCCGAGATTCTGGCTGATATGGTGATTGGCAATCTTGGTAAGGATGTAAATTATCCCCCAATCTCTGTAAATGGCGCTGAGAAGGCAGCTCAATTCATAAGCGAACTCATATGATATAACATGCCAACTAATTTGCTGCTTGACGGAGCATTCTGTCGCATTTTCCAAACAGTTTGCTCTTAGTTGTCATTTGTTGACCTGCAAGCAGTAGAATACAGCCAGTAAGCCACACCTATCAGCAGAACTGCGCCAAGCCAGCCTCCGAACGGTATGGTTTTACCGAAAAAGTGCTTGATAATCGGCAGGTCAATTTTGTATTGCTTGAGGATGACGATCGGGATCGCCAGGAGGATGCCCGTCAGTGCTTCGCCGGTTATAAGACCTGAAGCAAAGAGCAGGCCGCTTCGGTTTGATTTTTCGATTTGCTCCGAACTGGTATTTTGCCGCTTGTGGAAACTTTTTATCGCCCAATGTATGATGCCGCCTCCAAAGATAGGCACTGAAAGCTCCAGCGGCAGATAAAATCCAATCGCCACGGCAAGCACAGGCGTTCGGAACGAACTTTTTCGAGCTTCGAGAAAAAGGTCAAGAATAATAATCCCCGCAGCGACACCCATCCCGATAAATGCGAAATTCCAGGGCATGTCGCCTTTGAAAACACCCCTTGCGACCGAGGCCATAAGATTAGCCTGAACAGCCGAGAGAGCGTCCGAACCGGTGCCCGGCTGTCCTTTGAAGCCGTATGCCTCGTGGAGGAGCATGAGAACCGGTGCTATTATGACGGCCCCGGACAATGTGCCCACCATCTGCATAACCTGCTGTTTCCATGGTGTTGCGCCGACAAGCCTGCCAGCCTTGAGGTCCTGCATATTGTCGCCTGCAATCGCTGCTGCACAGCACACAACCGAACCAATGATGATCGCTGCGGCAGGGCCATTTTCGGCATCTTTGCCCATGAGCACGAGCAGCAGAAGAGAGGAAACGACTATAGTGGCGATGGTAATGCCTGAGATAGGATTATTGGATGAACCGACCAGGCCCGCCATATAACCGGCCACAGCAGAGAATAAAAATCCTGCGATTAGCATGACAACCGCCATTGGCAGTGAGATCGACACGTCTGCAACGAATGTCTGGTAAACAAGAAACAGCGGAACAATCGAACCAACAATCAGCATAAGTATCCATTTCATGGGCATGTCCTGTTCAGTTCTCTCGATTTCAGTTGTGCCCTGTCCCATCGCCTGGTATGCCTTCAATCCGCTCTTTACTCCGCTCAGAAGCGAGCCTCTCATCTTGAAAATAGTCCACAGCCCACCGATGAGCATCGCCCCAACGCCAATATACCGCGTTTGGGCCGACCATATCCCGTAAGCCCTGTCCACTGTATCAACATTTGTTGCTGCCTCAGACATCGCCGCACAGATAGGAATGGCAATGTACCAGTTGACGACACCACCCAGGAAAATTAGAACAGCAATATTAAGCCCGACAATATAACCTACCGACAGCAATGCAGGGCTCAGGTTCGAGCCGCCGTAAATAAGTGTCCGGCCGATTCCTTTGGCCCCCTCTATAGCCTCGGGCCAGAGCCCGATACCTTTAGCACATACCTTAAACAATCCGCCTACAAGAGACGCCTTTGCAATAGTCCAGACTCCTTTGCCGCCCTCCTGGCCCGTCTCAAGAACCTCGGCAGTAGCAATACCTTCCGGAAACTGCAGCTCGCCCTCAACTATAAGGGAGCGTCGAAGCGGTATCGTAAACAGTACCCCCAGCAAGCCCCCAAACGCGGCGATGATTGTAATCCACCAGTAATTTTTCCCTCCAAAACCGTCCCAATAGCCCATAATGACAAGTGCGGGCAAAGTGAAAATAACACCCGCAGCCAAAGACTCTCCCGCAGATGCCGCCGTCTGCACGATGTTGTTTTCTAAGATATTGCTACGCTTGAAGAACCTCAGCAATCCCATCGAGACAACCGCCGCAGGTATCGACGCCGAGACCGTCATACCGGCAAACAGTCCCAGATAGGCGTTTGCCGCCGCCAAGACCATCGAAAGCACGACACCTAAAACAAAAGCCTTAACTGTAATTTCCGGCAAATACTTTCCATCTGAATTCATAATTGACTCCATTCAAATTTACGGAAAATTTGTCACTATCTATTCAGACTATCACAGCCCTATATCAACCCATTTCGGAACTCATTTAACGAACTGCTCAACATAATACTCCGGCGTCAGATATTCTCCGGTCGCCCTTTTAATCATCTCATTCCAATGATAAATCGCCCCGGCTTCAAAAACTTTTTCGCGGAGAAAATCACCGAGTTCACGCCGGCCAATATAGCTGAGATTTTTGTCCGATTCAAGCTTTAGGATTTCGCGGGTCATATGATTATGCAACTGAGATGCCAGCAACTCACCTAACAAATAGTTATGGTAATAACAGGGGGCGATTGTAAAATGAATTTTAGCGGCCCAATCCGGCTCATTGCGACCCTGCGGTCTTTTGACAAGCTGATATTTCTCAACCATTTGCCACCAAAGCGAATTCAGGTCCTGCTCAGGGTCTGCATAAAGTTGTTTTTCAAAATTGTACATCACCATATCCCAGCGGGCAAAAATCAGTTGTTTGAGCTGTGAGTACTTGCTGCTTACTTTTTCAATTTCCGCCCGCTGCCTGTCGGTAAGAGCCAGCATTTGCTGCATCCATGCGGGATTGCGGCACAAACGGCCGAAGAACATTGCTATAGCTTCGGTGGTAAAAGCATGCACCGGTTTTCTCAGCAGAAACGGAACCTGAAGGTCGTGATATTTATCATAAACAGCGTGGCCTAATTCGTGTAATGTCACCTCCATCCAGTATTCGTTATTGTCAATATTACACAGAATACGTACATCACCTTCCCGGTCAATATCCGTACAAAAAGCATGCGGATTTTTACCTTCCCGTTCATACAGGTCACTGTTGGCAAGGATGGATTCCACAGGCAAACCAATTCCAGCGTAGAACTCCTCGGCCAATTCCTTAACATCTTTATTTTCATAGTATACATCCAAATCAAGCTCATATACCAAGGGCGTTTCCTGGAAGAACGGATCGTGATAATGCCAGGGCATAAGCTCGGCAACGGCAATACCGTACTTATCCGCCAGAATGCGATCCAGCTCTGCTTTTAATTTAGCATATGGCTCGTTGGTCAATTCGTAGAGCTGCTCGAAAATCCGGTCCATCTCTTTGACATCCTGCTCGGTAGTGGCCAGAGAAAGTGTATGATAATTGTCGAAGCCAAGCTTCCCGGCAGCCTCATTTCGCAGCTTCACCAATCGGATGATATCATCAGCTACTTCGACAGCAACCTGCTTGCTGGCCAGCCACGCCTGCTTTCTCTTGCCGGAATCCGTCTGGGATTTCAGAATTTCCTTAATTTCGTTGTCGGTAACTTTATTTCCATCAATTGTGCCACGGAAAGTGCTGAAGTTCTTTTCAATTTTTGTGCCTAAATCCACGATTTTCTTCAATAACTCCGGTTCTATCTGGCTCTCAAGATAATTGTTATACAAAACATCCAGTTGTCGAGCCAGGATGGCGTCGGTAACCTGTCCGGATTCTTTTGCATCTTTCAGAAAAGCAAACTCCTGAGGATTACTGTAAACCTGGCGGACCTTGAGCGTTAATTCACTGACTTTGTCATAATCCTCCGGCTTACCGCTAATTGCAGCGGCCCATGAAGCAAGACTCACCTCCTTCGCCATCGGTTTAATTTTTTCCACATGCGATGTAATGAACTTGTCCAATTCCGCCTCCTTTGCGTTATGTGCACAACCAAAAAGAACTACGCTAATTGTCAACACAATGACTAATGTCGATAAAGTTTTCATAACCTCATACCCCAATTAATTGTCATGTTGCTATTTTGTCACCAATGACCTTATTGCCTGATGGATATTAACACCTGCGACTACTGAAATCAAGGGGGTTTTGGAATTGCCGACAGACAACCCTGCTATTTTTTACATCAGAGTATTTCTTCTTTGAATTCAGCCAATGACATATGTACTATATAACCCAATTATATTAACAGGGCCGAAAAGCATTATATCAGAAGCTTAAAAAGAAATTGTTTGTGTGAATAGAGAATCGGAGAAGTCATTATGGCCGAAAGCAAATATTTGAGAGCACCTGTACCATCTAAAAAAATGCCCGCCGGCATCCCCTACATACTCACCAACGAAGCATCTGAGCGATTCAGCTTCTACGGTTCAAGATGTATCCTTGTATTCTTTATGACCCATCTGCTTGTGAACGCCAGAGGCCAACTTGCTCCTATGACTCCTGAGCAAAGCAAAACATGGTTTCATCTCTTCGTTTCGGCAGTCTATTTCATGCCTCTGCTCGGCGCTCTGATATCCGACATCTGGCTGAGCAAGTACAGAACCATTCTCTACTTTTCGATACTTTACTGTTTTGGCTTTTTGGCCCTTGCCGTTAATCAAACACGCCTGGGCCTGGCGGCTGGACTGATTCTGATCGCAGTCGGCTCAGGGATAATAAAGCCCTGCGTTTCTGCAAACGTGGGTGACCAATTCGGAAAAACCAACAAACATCTGATAAACAGAGTATATCATTGGTTCTACTTTGCAATCAATCTGGGCGCTTTCATCTCCAATTTATTAATACCTGAATTACTTGACCGATACGGGCCTGCTGTCGCATTTGGCGTTCCCGGAGCCTTCATGATACTGGCTACAATAGCGTTTTGGCTCGGACGCAAAAAATTTGTCCATATACCGCGAGGCGGTATTGAATTTGTAAAGGATTGCTTCGGCGGCGAAGGTATTAAAGCAATCGGCAAGCTGTGTATTATTTATGTCTTCGTAGCGCCTTTTTGGGCACTGTTCGACCAAATGGACTCGGCCTGGATGTTACAGGCCGAGAAGATGAACCGCAACTGGCTGGGACACCAGTGGCTGCCCACTCAGATAGTCGCTCTCAATCCGCTGTTGATACTGATTTTGATTCCCGTTTTTTCTTATGTAATATATCCGGCAATAAACAGGATATTTCCTTTGACTGCGCTGCGTAAAATAGGATTGGGCCTGCTTCTGGCGGCTTCACCTTTTGTCGTCTCTTCCCTGATTGAAACCGGAATTGTTGCCGGCGGCACACCCAGCATCGGCTGGATGTTTCTTGCGTATGCGCTGCTTACCTCTGCAGAAATAATGGTCTCAATCACCTGTCTGGATTTCTCATATACTCAGGCACCAAAGAAAATGAAGTCATTCATTATGGCGGTCTTTCTCCTGTCGATTTCTCTCGGAAATGCCTTTACTGCAGCAGTTAATATCTTCATCCAAAATGAAGACGGCACAAGTAAGCTGCCGGGAGCCAGCTATTACTGGTTCTTTGCAATAGTGATGCTGGTGACGGCGGTTATTTTCATACCTGTAGCACGTTGGTATAAACCAAAAGAATACATTCAGGATGAAACCTCGGCGAAATCTTCCGTTTGACCGTACAGAGATATTATCTGGTCGTCATAATTAGTTAACTTTCGCACTTTTTTATTAAGGAAAACCTTATTAAACAAGCATTTAG
>JACNGQ010000185.1 GCA_014384025.1 Planctomycetota bacterium
CATTTGAAGAGTAGATGCTGTTGCCTGCGGTATCATCCATTTGCAAACGGCCGCTTACAACCTCAATCCGCCCCTCGTTGTCTGAGTAATAGTCCCAGCCGGCGGCGGCACCGGGCTTGCCCAGGCTGAAGTCCTGTATATAAGGAACCGCATTCAATAGGAGCCTTGGTTCAAGGTTTTCGAATACGGGTTTGCCTTGGGCGGGTTGTTGTTTTTGTGAGCGGCGATTTCCTCTTAGCCTTTTCCATATACGCTTCATTTTATCTTTCTCCATAATGGCATGATCACCTGCCTTCAAAAAAGTTCGTGAAATCAATTCTTCCTTTTTTATGTTTGAAACTATATAGAAGTGCCAGCCTGTATGTCAGAAGTAACGTTTTTTTTGGCTTTAAGTGATGATATTCTGGATATGATTATATTTTAGTAAGAAATAACAGATGCAGAAGCGGGTATTGGAATACGGCTGCCTGGTCACGATAAAATTTGAAATAAAGCGGGCAATTGAAAGTTCCGATAAATAGTGATGTATGATTTCAATTGCAGTTTTGTCCGATATAAGGATATAATGACAGAGTAAAATTATCAGATAAGTGAGGTTTTATATGCAGATTGGGAAAAAGCTTATTATTGGTTCCTGTATTATATTTGTTTTATTTCTTAGTGGTTTGCAGGCCGCATCTTCAAATTCAACAGTACAAGCGATTACGAATCCCAGCTCGGATATAACTCTGTCCTATGTTCAGCCCGGGCGTATTGCGAAAGTTCATTTTGTTGAAGGTGCGTGGGTAAAGGCCGAGCAGGTGCTTATCCAACAGGATGATGCTGTCGAGCAGATACAACTTGCTCAGCTCAAAGCGGCCAGTGACGATACTACACAAATACAGGCCAGCGATGCTTCTTTAGCCCAGAAAAAAGTTGACCTTCAAAAGCTGGAAAAAGCCGCCGCACAGAATGCGGCAACGGAGCTGGAAGTGGAACATGCGAAGCTGAGTGTAAAGATGGCCGAGCTTTCGCTTAAGCTTGCCAGGTTTGAGCACGAACAGGCCCAGAGAAAATATGATGAAGTAAAGATGCAGGTTGAAAAGATGCGTCTGAAAAGTCCGATAGATGGAAGGATTGAAAAAATTTATGTTGAGGCCGGCGAATCAATTAACGCCCTGACTGATGTGGTTCGTGTTGTCCAGATAGACCCCCTTTGGATTGACGTTCCCGTACCTTTAATCCAGGCTATGGATCTAAGTACCGGAAAAATGGCAAAGGTTCTGTTTCCGAACCCGAACAGTGCTTCGATGGAAGGAAGCATTATTTATATAGCCGCAGTCGCCGACGCGGCCAGTGGAACGTTGAGAGTTCGTATAGAAGTGCCAAACAAATCGAACAGGCCGGCTGGAGAGCACGTTGAGATTATTTTCCCAGCTTCAAGGAGATAGATTAAGGAGTTTTAAATGAGTCCTAAAGAAGATACTTTTCTTTTTACCAATTGTTCAAATCCAGGTTCGCCGGAAGTCACAAGTCAGCCCTCAGAATGCCTTACGGCAAAATCAGGTTATCGATTATCTGTTCTTTGTTCTCTGTCTTGTGTTCTCTTTGTTTTATTGATAGCCCATTTAGGCGGTTGTGTTTCCGATGAAGTTGATGAGCGGAGTGCTCTGGCTTCTTACCAGCAGGTTTTGGCTGATAAAGGTCCTCAGCAGCGGGCCGATATGGAGGGCACAAATTCTCAGCAGCCTCTGGACCTGCTTAAACCAACTCCTGATGGAACTCAGGATGATGTTGAGATTGTTATAGATCCCAACACGGGCAGAAAGGTTGTCGCTCTTACAATTGAGCAGGCGATAGTCAGGGCCCTTGCCAACAGCCCCGAAATCAGGGTAGTGAGTTTCGATCCTTCTATCGCAAAGCAGGACATAACCAAAGCGGCTGCGGAATTCGATGTGACTGCTTTCGGGCGCGTAAATTACGAGCAGGATGATAATCCTGTGAACAGCATTTTTCAATCCGGCCAATCGGATGTTCGTTTATTGGAATCGGGAATCAAGCAGAAAGGCGTCACCGGCTCCGAATGGTCTTTGAGCTATGCCTTAACCCGAAGCTGGGATGATTTGGCTACAAGGTCACTGCCCACAAGATATGAACCGATACTTGCTTTTCAGGTTAAGCAGCCGCTCTTGCGTGATGCCTGGCAGCAGACCAACCTTGCCGGTGTGAACATAGCCAGGCTCAATCATGATGTTGCTGTTCTTGGTTTTCGCCAGAAGGCCGAAGATGTTTCGACGCAGGTCATATCGGCGTATTGGAGGCTTCTGCAGGCCCGCCGGAACTTTGAGATTCTACAAAAACTATTGGAAAGAACGCTTGAGACATTGACAAAAGTTTTAGGCCGGCAGGAAATTGACGCTACTGACGTGCAGATCAAGCAGATGGAAGCTTCTGCAAAATCCCGTGAAGCTATTCTGCTTCAGGCAAGTAGGGCGGTTATAGATGCACAGGATATTTTGCTGAGGTTGATGGCCGATCCGAAGGTAAGCTTGCTTGATGAGCTGGAAATTATACCCCAGACTGCTCCGGCGGTGAAAAAAAAGGAGCTTGAGCAGGCTGAGATTCTTGGACGGGCCATAAATAAAAATCCGGTAATGCAGCAGGCCCGGGTAGCTGTTGCTGTTGCTGATATTAACATCCGTGTCGCGGAAAACCAGGAGATGTCGCGGCTGGATTTGATTGCTTCGAGCAGATTACAGGGTATTAGCCATAGCCAGGGCCCGGCACAGGACAATTTCAATCGCGGCGACTATGTCAGTTATGCGGTTGGTTTGTCTCTTGAATTTCCGCTCGGTAACCGTCAGCGAGAAGCCGAATTACTCCGAAGAAGACTTGAACGCAGAAAGGCTGTTTCTGCTTTACAGAATCTTGCTGACCAGGTGGCGATACAAGCTAAGGAGAGAATTAGATTGATTGAGACGAGCCTTGCAGAGATACAAATTCAAGCCGACGCCGCCGAGGCGGCAAGAATCCAACTGCAGGCGGTAGAGGATTCGGAGCCGGTGCGGGAAAGACTAACGCCGGAATTTCTTCTGGTCAAACTTCAGGCACAGGCCGCTCTGGCGGATGCTCAGCGGGGGGAAATAAAGGCTATTGCCGACTTCAATATTTCCATGGCCGAGCTGGCTCAAACTATGGGGACCGTGCTGGAACTTCGTCAGGTCAGCACTGCTTTACCTGTGATTTCTGAACCTCGTTAGAAGTTATTCTCTTCCTGAAAAGCTAAGCTGCTCTTCGAGCCAGTGGTCGGTTCTCATTACTGATTTTCGCTGACGCAGTGCCAGCTTTTCCGCACGACGCTGGGCCAGACTAAATGCGGCTCTGGTGGTGTTTGAAGAGATTCCCTTAGTGTTAAAAGCGTGTCTTTTTTTCAAATAGGCTATGATGTTTTTGGCGTATCGAGAAACAAACTCATCCTCCAGTGACACTATAGCCTGGGCGCTTCCTGGGTCGCCCTGACGTGCGCATCGTCCGAAGAGCTGGCGGTCTATCCGGCCGGATTCGTTACGCTCACTGGCTATGACATGAAGCCCTCCTGATTCAGCTACTCCCCGGCCAAGTTTAATGTCTGTACCCCGGCCGGCCATGTTGGTTGCGACCGTTATTTTTCCCGCCTGACCGGCGCCGGCGATGATTTGGGCCTCCTCACGGTGACGAACCGCGTTAAGCACTTGGTGATTTAGGTTTTCCGCATCGAGCATCTGACTGATGTATTCGCTGTCTTGTACACTTCGAGTGCCAACAAGGACTGGCCGACTTTTCTCATGAACACGGCGAATCTCTAAAAGGATTCTCTTCCACTTAGCCTCGCCTGTCGGCAAGATTATGTCTGGTGGATTTTTTCTTTTGCACGGACGGTTTGTGGGAATTACTACCACGGGTAAATGATAAATCTGCCAGAATTCGGCGGCCGCTTCGCTTGCTGTCCCGGTCATTCCGGACAATTTGTGGTACATTCGGAAGAACCGCTGAAAACTTATGCGAGCATACGTATCTTTGGGCGGAGTGATTTCGAGCTTTTCCTTTGCTTCTACAGCCTGGTGCAGGCCATCTCGCCAACTGCGATCAGGCATGAGCCTGCCGGTAAAATCATCAACGATGACTACTTTACCTTCGTCGATAACATACTGTTTATCCAATGAGTACAGCTCTTTGGCTACCAGAGCTTTAGTCGCAATCTCCTCACGACGGCGCGCACCTTGCCAGATGTCACCTAAAGTCCCTGCCGATTGGGCTAACCGGTCCTTGCCTTCGTTAGTTAATTCGACCTCTCGATAGCGGGCGTTTATTCGGTAATCTGTATCCTGCCTTAAATTGCTTACAATATCCGCTGCCTGGCGAAAGGCCTCGACCTGCTCAGGATTGGGAGCGGGCCCGGAGATAATCAGCGGCGTAACTGCCTCGTCAACGAGAACGGAATCTGCTTCGTCTATAATTGCAAAATTAAGACCTCGCTGCACTAACCGATCTATTATCGATTGACCGGCTCGAGTTATTTTAGCTAAAAGTGCAGAACTCAATCCTCTCACACGGCCAAGAGCGAGCCGGTCGCGGAGAAAATCTGCCGACACTTCTTTGTTTGTGCAATAAGTTATGTCCGCCTGATAAGCTGCCCGTCGGTCATCAGCGGACATGGCCTGTTCTATATGTGCGACACTCAGACCGCAAAAGCGGTAAATCCGGCCCATCCATTCGGCGTCGCGCTGGGCAAGGTAGTCATTAACGGTAATTATATGACAGCCCCGGCCTCGCCAGCCTGCAACTGTCGCAGGCATCGTGGCCGTAAGGGTCTTACCCTCGCCGGTAGCCATTTCAACAATGCACCCATGATCGATGGCAAAAGCGCCTGCTATCTGGACGGGAAATGGCTTATTGCCTATCTGCCGGTCTGCTACCTCTCGGACTAATGCAAAGGCCCGCTCAATATCCGATTGAGTCTCGCGCTGGCGACGAAAAATCTCGCGAAGTTCACCTGCGTCCTTACGAAGATTTGCGTCGCTAATTTGAGAAAAATGTTTTTCAAGTGCGAGCACTTTTTTAGCCCGGCGCAAAAACATTTTCCGTCGCGGCTTCAGGCCGTCTATCAAACCAATTCCCACATCCCACGCGGCATCGAGGCCTCTCGGTAGAGGTTTGTCTGAAATCCGCTGTTCGAGCATCTGCCATGTTGCACTTGGAAGTGTTGCCATCTTTAAATATGGAACCTCCGTTGAAATAATTGCCGCCCGGAAAGCCACCATTGAAGCGCGAGCGGCTTGGGATACATTCGGATTCTTGCGACTACGCGCTGGCCGGTTAGCAGATGAATCGAAGAACCTGCGTTTGGTTTGATGCGTATCTCGAAAAACATCTCGGCGGATTTCGTACCTTGAGGGTCTTGTGGAGCTGTAGGCATTGGCCCCCCGACAGCGTAAGCCAAAGCCTCGGACGGCAGCATCTCATGTCCGGATGGAAAAATTTGCTCAATCTTTCCCGTCATCAGCAATTTAGGTTGTCCTTTAACTCGGAATTCAACATCCTTGTCGGCCTGCTCCATTAACATTGCAGCAACTTTCTGCCCGGCAGTAGCCCGGATGATAACATCATTGAGGTTTGCCACGAAGCCTATGCTTTTACCGCGTTCTAAATAAACTCCTTTATAATGCTCGATATCCGGTGCGATCCATGTTCCCGAAAGCGACGCCTTAATATTCAGAGAGTCCAGTTCGAATTCGAGTCTTGCTATTGTTTCATTCAAAGCCTCGATCTGTTCGTCCAGAATTTGAGCCGCGGCGATTTCCTGTGTTTCAGCGATTCGACGTTTAATTTTCAGACTGAGGAGCTCAGCGACCGAACTCTTTTTTTCGGCTTCCAATTTAGGATTGACGGCTTGTATCAATGGCGTTCCGCCTGAAGAAACCTTTGATTCTGATGGTAAAAAACCGACGACGAAACCATCGCTTTCTGCGTGGACTATGGCCAGGTTAACCGGCTCAACAACTCCTTCGACTCGCCAATAGTCAGGTAATCGAATCAGCCCTATACCAACAATTATCAGGCAAAATATAAACAGAGTCGAACTAATTGCCCGTCCGCGATTGCGGGTAAGTTCGGCGCCTGTTGCCAGAAATTGCACGAACTTGCCGAATGGGACAAACACCCAGGCAGCAATCGCAGAGAAGGCAAACAAAGGTACGAGTATGAATAGCTCTTCCGGGAGTCTGTCATTCAAAAACAGCAGTATTCTTACGCAGATAAAAACACGGAATGCCATGGAAGCAAGGCCGTAAAAAACGAACCAGAGGCTTTCGCCGAAAGTATATGCAGGATTCTGTGCTCTTTTAATCCCCCAGAAGTAACGCTTGACCAGATAGTAAATATAGTTTCTGGATCGATGGCCAAGATTTGGTATCTCCAATAAATCTGAAAGGACATAATAAGCATCGAACCTCAGAAGAGGATTTCCATTGAAAAGTAGTGTCGAGACACTGGCGACAAATATAATATTATAGGCGATTATATGGAGCGTTCCTGTCGATGTATTGGACCAGATAATCGCCGCTATAGCCGCCGCCGAAAGCTCGACCATAACACCGGCCATACCGACCATAGCCCTGTGCCATCTATTGCGAAATGCCCAGGCGCTGGATGCATCCACGTAAGGCAGCGGAAAGAAAACCAAAAACATAATGCCCATAGTATGGACCTGCCCGCGGCTTTGGGTAAGTTGTCCGAATTTCTTGCATGCAAAGGCATGGCCGAACTCATGGAATATCTTGATCAGGACAAAACTAAGATACAGAAGTATCAGGTTATCGGGGGCAAGGATGTCAGAGCTTTGATGGAACAGCTCGCGGATATTATCCGCCACAGAGTATAATCCGATTGCTAATAAGATTGACCATAAGATAAGTCCGAACCAACTGAAAAGCCGCCCGAAGATACCTACCCAGAGATCGAGAAAATGGTTCGGGTCTATCAATGGAATCTTTATGAACAGCAGGTTCATAAGTTGTCCCTTAACCTCTCGGCCAACTCGCTTTCGGTAGCGATTGAACAGGCTTTCGCTGTCCGGCGGCAGGTCCGCATACAAAAGATTGACGCTGTGTAACTGGCCTAAAAGCTGGATTACTTCACCCTGAGTGGGGGCTCTGTCGGCAAGCTGCTCATTACATATGCGCCATGCCTGAGATACGGTCCTTCGGCCGTCAAGCATACCTATGAAACGATAAGCTTCGTCACTGATTCGCGAGTATTGGTTGTTGGAAGGGTCCTCCAGGACGTACCACATCTGCCCGCGAAAATGCTGTCTGTAAACCTGTACACCTGACAGTAATCGCGGATGCAATTCAGCAACGCGATACCAGGCTTCGTGAAATGTCGGACGATTTACGGCCATAAGAATTCTAAAAACTCAAAGCCACAATTTCATTCGCAGCCAGTTAACTACTCTTCGGGTCCATATCCATACATACCGCCGCTTGCCGATTGATATCCTGGCAACTCCCTCCATTCCGGGCCGCATCCATGAGCGTGTTTCCAGCAGCCGGACGCGTACCTTGAAAACATTACGGTTGTTCACCACCTCGGCCATGGGATTGATGCGCTCTACGACAAATTTCATTCGCCGTGAAGGATATGACACTGTAGCAAGATACCCTTCCTGCTCCACTGAAATATCGAAAATCTGGTCTTCAGGTACCAGCAGCTCGGCCCGAAGTGACTCAAGAGGAGTGACCTCGAAGAGGACGTCACCTGTTTTCACGGGTGCGCCAATCTGGCGTTTCAGGTCACCTTTAACAACAACTCCGCTGATTGGCGATATGACTTTTCCCTGCTCTATCAGGTAATTAAACAAATCAATCTGGGCCTGGGCTTTGTCAGAGTTGGCCTGTGCGATCTGAGCTTGTGCGGTTTCACTGTCTCGCATGGCAGCGGCGACCTGCTTAAGATACCCGGCTTGTTCTGCTTTGACGCCGGCTAATTTCAGACGAAGTTCCGCCGTATCAAGCTCAGCCAGGGTTGTTTCGTTCTCTTTAACGGTATCACCGACTTCGACATTAACGCTTTTGATAAAACCGTCGAACGATGCGCAGACTACCTGCTGATAAGTGGCCTCAAGGGCAAAAGGTGCTTCCGCCCGAAACTGCCCCTTTGCAAATATCAAAAACACTATCAAAGCGGATATCAATATCGCCACAACTTTCGTCCAGGTATATCTTGGGCCGATTAGCAAAGCCAGACCGCTGCGTATTTTGGCGATGACCTTGCCGCCAATCCAGCGGTCATGCTCGTACAATTCTAATAATCTGGCAGTGCATAATTCGCAGGCTAATCGAATTACCTCAATTTCTTCCAGAGTAAAAGGCTTGCCCGGTTCCCGTTCGAGAGTCAAAACTGCACGAACTTCTCCGTCCCATCGAAGAGGAACACTTAAAACCGCCAGCGGACCATGCCCCCTTGACAATTCACCTGCTGCACGGCTGATATAAGTGGCCTCCTGCGAAGCAGGATATAAGACCTCACAGTCCTGGTCAAGGCACTCCTCCATCGCAGATTCTATGTCCTGAACAACTTGCATCTTTCGACTGAAATCCTCCGTGTGGCTCATGGCTTTTAGGCGAACATATCTTCCCTTGAGAAAACCGATACTCACACGTTCGCACTGCCACTGAGAAGCTGCTTCGTTACATAGAGCCATTACCGTACTTAGAAATCGCTTCTGACGATTAATAGCTGAAAGCGTTTCCATCGCTTTTTGCAGACTGATTAAACCTGCCTGCTTGTTCTGGACTGTCAATCGTTTCTCGAAGTTACCCAGCAGCCCGGCTGTTAGTTCCAATTGGCTCCGGCTTGCTTCGAGAGCATTAGTGTCACCGGCCCTGACTAAAAAAGCTCCCATAGCTTGTCCCATATCTGACATTTTGAGTGGGACCAGAACGGTATAATGCTGGATTGTTTTATTATCTGTCTCTTCTTGAAGCCGCAAAGCTTTGACGATTACCGTATCTGTCGAATCAGCCCGGCGAATAAGTTCAGCCGATTGATTCAGCCAAAAAGGAGGGGCCTGCTTTTCTTTCAGCCCCGGATATATAGCCAGCACATCAACGCTGTTCTGCTTGCTGTTTCGTAAAATTGCACCACTATCCGCCCGGCCTAACAGGCACTGTACCCCAAGAAGATTCGTTAAGAATTGTACCGAGGAGCCGTCAAATTGCTCAAGCTGCTTGATAAGTTCTGCGGCGGTTGGTTTGCCGATTTGCGTTAACTGGCGATGGTTCTGCTGATTTTCCATTAATTTTTTCTTATTAGGCTCGCAAGCTTTATATTATTGACGATTCAATAATCAAAAATCATTAACATTGCAAGCATTATATGTTATTATATTAATATGTTCAAAGAGATGCATGAACGATTTTTAAAAGCAACTACTACCCTCAAGGTAGTGGTCTTTTTGATTCTCATCACTGTATGGCCTGTGTTTGACTTGGCAGCCGTAGCGGATATAGGCGTCGAAGAGATAATTTTCTCCAGTCGCCAGCCCGGCGCAGGGGGGCACTGGTACGAGAATTTTGGTTACTATGCCCAGGACGAAAACAAAATGCTTTACGGGGCCATGGGTCGTTTGTGCCGGTTAAAAGTGGCTACCGGTGAAATCACAATCTTGCTCGATGACCCCGACGGTTCGATTCGTGATCCTCAGGTACATTATGACGGCGCAAAAATCCTCATTTCCTACCGCCCGGGAGGTACGGCCTATTTTCATCTTTACGAAATTAATGTTGACGGCACCGGGCTAACGCAGCTTACCTCGGGACCTTATGATGACATGGAACCGACCTACCTGCCCAGCGGCCAGATTATGTTCTGCTCCAGCCGATCCGAGCGTTGGGTCCCTTGCTGGTACTCGCAGGTGGCGATTCTTTACGTCTGTGATGCTGACGGCGCGAAGATCCATCCGGTTTCTGCGAACATCGAGCACGACAACACCCCGTGGACTTTGCCGGATGGGCGGGTGATCTATGAGCGATGGGAATATGTTGACCGCAGCCGCGTCGCGTTCCACCATCTCTGGACGGCTAATCCGGATGGAACAGGCCAGATGATATACTACGGCAACCTGCATCCGGGAACCCTGATGATTGATGCTAAGCCCATACCCGGTAGCGACAACGAAGTCTTGGCCGTCTTTTCCCCCGAGCACGGACGCGCCGAACATGCCGGAGCCATTACCATCGTTACGCCCAAAGCCGGTCCCGATGAAATATCGTCGGCTCGCCGGGTAAGTAAAAGCAAAAAGGACAATTATCGCGACCCTTATCCGTTGTCAACAGATTATTTCCTCGTGGCCCAGGGGCCAAGGCTGCTGGTAATGAACGCCAATGGGCAGACAAAGGAAATATACCGCCTGCCGTCGGAACTCATTGAAGCTAAAGTAGAGTGTCATGAGCCTCGTCCTTTGAGGCCGCGACCGCGGGAGCCGGTGATTCCACCGCGAAGTGACCATACGCAGGTGACCGGCAGATTGATTCTTCAGGATGTTTACGCAGGCCGGCGGATGGAAGGCGTTAAGCCCGGCGAGATAAAAAAACTCCTCGTTCTGGAAAGCCTGCCAAAGCCGATTAATTACAGCGGCAAGATGCCCCCGATGAGCTTCGGCGGAACCTACACGCTGGAGCGCATCGTTGGAACCGTTCCTGTCGAGGAAGATGGATCCGCCTATATGGAAGTACCCGCTATGCGGAGCTTGTTTTTTGTCGCTCTGGATGAAAACAACAATTCCGTCAAGCGCATGCACAGCTTCCTGGTCGTGATGCCGGGCGAAACGACCAGTTGCATTGGCTGCCACGAACAGCGGCAGAAAACTCCATCATCTACGATAGCCGCCTCGATACAGGCGCTCATGCGCCCCCCGAGTCAGGTTACGCCTGTTGCGGGCGTCCCCGATGTGTTCGATTATCCCCGTGACATTCAACCGATTTTTGACAAATACTGTCTCTCATGCCACGATTACGATGAGCGTGCCGGACGCGTAATACTCACAGGTGACCACGGGCCGATTTTTTCCCATAGCTACTATACCCTTACGGCCAGGCAGTTGTTTTCCGATGGCCGAGACCGCTTGCAGACCAACCTGCCCCCGCATTCGGTCGGCACTTCCGCCAGTCCTTTAATGAAAATGCTCGACGGCAGCCATTACGGCGCAACTCTTACTCAGCACGAGCAGGACATGATCCGCTATTGGATTGAGTCGGCCGCGCCGTATCCGGGCACTTACGCTGCGCTCGGTACCGGCATGATTGGCGGCTTTCCAAAGAGCGTACTTGAAACCAGCGACCGCAAATGGCCAAGTTCCATCGCCGCGGCCGAGGCAATCCAGAGACGCTGCAAAAGCTGCCACGACAGCTCTCTGCCGATGCCCCAGTATATATCCGACAATCTGGAACTCATACTGTCAAATCCCGACCCGAATGACATCCGCATACAATTTTCGCGCCACCTTATGTTCAATCTTTCTCGCCCCGAAAAATCACTTATCTTACTGGCGCCGCTCGCAACAGACGCCGGAGGTTATAACATCTGTAAGCAGCGAAATGAAGATGGAAGTTTCGGCCAAAACGTAACGGTTTTCGCTGATGCAAACGACCCGGATTATCAAAATATTCTTGCCTTGTGTCACTATGGGAAACAGCACCTTGAACAAATCAAACGCTTTGACATGCCCGGCTTTCGACCGACGAAAACCTACATTCGTGAAATGAAAAAATATGGTCTCTTGCCGAAAAACCTTTCTGAAGATGCCTTAATCGATGTCTATGCAACCGACCGTGCATATTGGCGCTCACTCTGGTGGCAGCCAACCGTCACTGCCCGTAGTGAGCACACAATGCCGTAGAGCTATTCGTCCATAAAATCATAATTATGTATGATAATGACACTTTCTTTTAAGGAGAAAAAAAATGTCAGACGCTCAAATCTTTCAAATCATTTCAATCGTTTACATCGCTGTCGGCATTGGGATATTTATCAATCCCGGCTTCTACAAAAAACTATTTGAAGACTTCATCGAAAATGCCGCCGTTATGTACCTTGGTGGAGTTATGGCTCTTACTATCGGCTACTTGATTCTGGTATTCCACAACACATGGACAAAGGATCTGTCAGTTATCATAACCATAGTCGGATGGTTGGCCCTGATAAAGGGTATTTTGATTCTCATTCGGCCAAAGATTGTGATTGCACTGTCCAGGGCAATGGTACAAAAAGAAGGTATCCTGAAGATAGAGGCCATTGCGGTCATTATCTTGGGGCTGGCATTCGCGTTCCTCGGATTCTGCCCGAAAAGCCCGATCTAAAAACCGACTTGGTTTTTAAGCGTGTTAAGACAATCCGAAATGAGCTGTTATTGATGCCATTGTATTTTCAATCAATTTGTAATAGCAGCAGGGGAACTGCCTTTTCGTTGCACTTGTCCAGAAGTTATATCAACAAGCTATGCGAATGCATAATCAAGGGATTATCCTTGACTGCAATGCGGCTGATTTGGTATAAATAATATTAATGAAGTTTGTGTCCGGGTATGAGGGTGTTGCAGTTTCTGCTCCCCAAAGTCACGGAATCATCGTTGTTTATTGAATAGTGGTCGTTATCGTAAACTTATTTGTAGGAGGACTATTATGTTTCGAAAAACGAAGTTGTTTGTTGCCATGTTATTGGTCTTGGGCATCTGCACAGATGCTGTCCTGGCGGAATTGATTGGCTATTGGCCGTTCGATGAAGGCAAGGGAACCGAGGCCGCCGACATCACGGGAAACGGGAATGATGGAACGATTAATGGCGCCGTTGAGTGGGTGCCCGGCTATAAGGACTCGGCCCTGCGTTTCGACACGGCCGGCGAAAGAGTCGTGGTCGGCCCCATCGATCCCACCGCCGAGAACAATGCCATGACGCTGGCCGCCTGGATCAACTGGGAGGGCGAGGGGCATACCATCGGACAGCAGGGCATCATCGGCAAACGTCTGGGCTGGGATCCCGGCACTGGTGTCAAGTGGTTCTGGCAGACTAACCCAGCCGGCGATTTCTTGTTTCGAGCCGATAGTGCCAATGGCGGTGGCGGTGGCGGTTTGGGGTGGGGCAATGCACTTATCGCCCCCTATGCGAATGAGTGGATTCATGTGGCAGTGACCTGGAACAACGGCGCCGTAGTGCAGTATATCAATGGCGAGCAAGTGTCAACCGGAAATATTAATTTTATAGATACTGCCGACGACACCCCGGTGACAATCGGCTGCGTTGATTCTACTAATACCGAAACTTTTGTCGGCACTATCGACGAGGCGCGGATCTACGACAAGGCCCTGACACCGCCTGAGATTCAGACTATTATGTTAGGTATATTTCCAACTGCCTTTCGTCCTAATCCGGCTGATGGTACTATTCATGAGGATACATGGGTAAGCCTTTCATGGGAACCGGGAACGTCAGCCGCTTCGCACGATGTGTACTTCGGTGATAATTTCGACGATGTGGATGGCGGCGCTGAAAGCACGTTCCAGGGTAATCAACCATCTGAATTTCTTGTTGTCGGCTTCCCAGGATTCGCTTTTCCGGATGGTCTTGTTCCGGGAACGACTTATTACTGGCGAATCGTTGAGGTTGAGGCTGACGGTACTACTAAACACAAAGGTGCTGTCTGGAGCTTTACGGTTCCTCCCAGGACCGCATACTTTCCCGACCCTGCTGATGGTGCCGAGTCTGTACTTGTAAACGGCAGACTTAAATGGACTGCTGGTTACGGGTCGAAGCTGCACACCGTCTATTTCGGCGACAATTTTAACGATGTGAACAGCGCCGCAGGAGGGCTTCCTCAGGGAACTACGACATACAATCCCGGAATACTTAAAATGGCCGCGACCTACTACTGGCGGGTCGATGAATTCGATATTGTTGAAACCCATAAAGGAGATGTCTGGAGTTTTATTACTGAAGGCGCTGTCGCAAATCCGGATCCGGCCAATGGCGCTGTAGATGTATCACAGACAGCGGTTCTTGGCTGGACACCGGGAGTCTTCGGTACTTCGCATGAGGTTTACTTCGGCACCGATGCAGCCTCTCTGGAGTTAAAAGGCAGTGGAAACCTTGGCTCCGAGAGCTATGACCCCGGACAGCTCGAATGGAATACCACTTACTACTGGCGTGTTGATGAGGCAAATAATGCCAACGCCGACAGTCCGTGGACAGGTCCACTCTGGAGTTTTGCTACGGCCAACTTCCTGATTGTGGACGATATGGAGAGCTACAATGACATTGATGAAGGCCAGGCCGGGAGCAACAGGATATATCTTGCTTGGGTGGATGGATTCGACAACCCGGCCATAAACGGCTCAGTCGTTGGTAATACCAACCCTCCTTTTGCCGAACAGACTATCGTTCACGGTGGCAGTCAGTCGATGCCCTTTGCCTACGACAACGCCGTCGGCAAATCTGAAGTAACTTTGACGTTGACTTCAAATCGTGACTGGACGTTCAAAGGTCTCAACACACTGACAATTTGGTTCCGAGGCAATACCGCCAACGCTGCCGAGAATTTGTATGTTGCCCTTAACGGCAGCGCAGTGGTCAATAATGATAATCCTGACGCAGCCCAGGCAATTGCCTGGACCCAATGGAATATCGACTTGCAGGCGTTTGCAGACCAGGGTGTGAACCTCGCCAGCGTCAATACGATTACTATTGGCCTTGGTGACAGGAGCAATCCGGCAGCTGGAGGTGCAGGTATGATGTACTTCGATGATATTCGCTTGTATGCACGTTAAACCGGTACACGCAGCAAAGATTGCTTTGTTGTTATTGCGGATTTGTATTAAATCGGGGCTTATACTGATTGATTCGGTATAGGCCCCGCTTTATTTAGAACAATGGCAGAAGAACTCCACACATAAGTCTTTAAGAAATAAGACAGTCTGATATTGATTGACTTCCATGGTCAATTATGAGTATATCATATAGAA